>CAZRKY010000208.1:0-5921 GCA_964600375.1 uncultured Caulobacteraceae bacterium
CCCGTTCGAGTTCGGCCGCGGTGTAGCCCTCCCGCCGCTTGGCTTCGAGTTCGGCGGCGTTCTGGGCGGCGCGAAGTTCAGCCGCCACGTCCTGCCCCAGCGCGCCCCGGGCGGTCAGTTCGCGGATCGTCAGGGAGGAGGCGACATCGGCCCGCTTGCGGGTCTCCTGGGCCAGCCGTTCGGCCTCCGCCGCGGCTTGGCGGGTCGCCGCCGCTTCCGCTTCCAGCGCCTGGATGCGCTTCAACGTCTCGATCGTGACGCTGTTGAAGCCGTCCTTCATCGCCTGGTCGAGTTCCCGCTGGGCCGCCAGCTGGCGCTGCAGGGCTTCCGCCTCGGTGTCCCGGCCCTGGGCGATCAGTTCGCGGACCCGGAGGTCGTCCTGCGCGGCGAGGTTCCGCTGGAGTTCCACCTCGGTCAGGCGGGCGAGCTGCTCGGTGTAGCCCTTGGTCAGTCGGGCCAATTCGTGGTTGGCGAGCCCGAGCCGCTTGCCTTCGTCGTAGAGCTGTCGATAGGTACGGGTCAGCTCCTCGAGCTCCGTGCCCCGCGGCCGCACTGAGTCGAGGAAGCTGTCGATCGAATCGATCTGCGATTGCCGAGCCTGCCGGGCCTGGTTCCGCTTTTCGCGGCCGCCATCGCCGAACAGCCCGCCGAGGAGACTGGCCCCTCCAGAGATGATGCCCGCGACGTTCCCGGTCGCGATCCCGACGCCAACGGATGCGGCCCCACTCAGAAGCTTGGCCGTCTTCGATCCGATGGCCCCGCTCTGTTCGGCGACCCCCAGGAGCGCCTGAATCGAATCGCCAATTGCTTGGATGGCCCGGCGGCGCGCTTCCGTTTCGCGCTCCAGCGCTCGGCGTGCTTCCTCCGCGGCCTCCGCCGCGAGCTGGTTAGCCTCGGCCGCTTGGCCGGTCAGGATACGAAAGTTCTCCAACTCGCCGTTGAGGTTCTCGAGGCTCGCCGCGGCCTGAAGCGTGAGCCCACCGGACCCTTGCCTTCCGATCAGTTGCTGGCTGATAATGTCAGCCGGCGCGATGACCGTGGGTTTGATATTCAGCCCCTTGGCAAACGCGGCCTGGATGGCGAGGGCCTCGTTCTTAATCTTCTGCAGTTCCTTGTTGAGCGCCGCCGCCTCGTCCTGGGCGCGTTTCGTCGCCGCCGCGGCCGCCTCCTCCGCCCGCTGGCGTTCTTCGGCAGCCTGGCGCTGAAGGTCGAGCAGGGTTTTGGACTGACCGATGAGTGCGTTCGCCGCTTCGGTTCGGTCCTCGATGGCCTTCTTCAGTTCCTTCTGGTAGGTCTCCACCAAGCCAGGGGCTGCCTGCTGAGCGACCCCAAGTTCTGACCGGATGCGGGCAACGGTCTGGTTGCTCCGCGTGAGCTGGTCGACCGCCTCCCGGACCTTGTCCGAGACAGCGCTGATCGACTGGCGCTGGAATGCCTCGAAGGCTTCGAGTCCCTCTTCCCGGAATCGCTTCAGCTCTTCGCGGGCTTTGCGGGCGGGCGCGTCAAATGCGATGAACGCCGCCACCAAGGCGCCGATCCCCGCCACTGCCAGGCCCGCCGCGCCCCCGCCACCGATCGCGAGCCCGCCCAGCGCGTTGGCCACGCGCCCGACTGGACCGGGGATCCCCCCCGCGGCGAGCGCCACCCCGGACAGCGCGTTGCCGAGCTTGTTCCATGCGGGGGCCGTCGCCGCCACCGACTGCCCCGCGCGGCTCGCCGCCGTGGCCGTCTGCGTCAGGACCTGATTGACGGTCGCCGAGTAGCTGGCCGCCGACTGCGTGGTGGTGACCATCGTCCGGCTGGTGGCGGCCGCCGCCTGCTGCAGCTGCTGGAGCGAGCGGACGCCGTCCCGGGTATCGACGACGACGCGGACGCCCGCGATCGGATTGGTCATGGCGTGCCCGCTTTCGGCGTCGTCGCCTGGCGCAGCGCGCGCGCCGCCCGGGCCAGCCAGGTCTGATCGAGCAGTTGAACCAGCGTCACCGTGTCCTCCATCGGCAGCCCCAGCGCCGCCGCGTACGTCAGGATCTCACTCACCGCGATCGGGTTCGGTTGCGCCACCATCCCGCCCCCGATCGTTCGGCCCTGGCTCAGGACCAGGAACGCCGTCCAGAAGGGCACGGCCGGGGCGAAGAGTTCGAAGTCGAACTCGGCCGGCACCGGCAGGCCCGCCTCGATCAGGGCGTGTCGCTTGTCGCGCCAGTCCGGGTGCTCGAGGTGTCGCTCGAGGACGGCGACGAGGTTTTTCCCAGGTCATCGAGCCGCTCCTTCCGGAACGTCTCGGCCTGCCGGGCGGCCCAGAGGACCTGCTCGCGGAGTTCCCGGAGATCGGTCATCAGCTGCCGGGCGGCGTCCCGACTGTAGAGCAGGGGGGTGCCATCCGGCCCGGTGATCCCCGGCCCGCGCCAGTCGGTGAGCACGGCGGTCGCCAAGGTGATCTCGGCTTCCTGGCGGACGTCGAACGGGATGTCCTTGCCGCTGGTGTAGTGGCGGTGGTGCTTCTTGCGGTGGAGATCGAGCGCGCGATCAGCGCGTTTGCTGGTGGTGGCGGCGATGCGGAACTCCATGCCGTCCCCGAAATCGACCCACTGGCCCTGCTCTTCGAGCGTGCTGTCTGTCGCGTACCGCTGATACACCCCGGTCATTTTGGTGCCTCCCTGAACACGATGGGCCCCGACAAGTGGTCTCCGAACGCCAGCGGGCTCAGGCGCCGGCACCACCGTCGGGGCCCCGAGGCCCCTGACCCGAGTCTATCCACCCGCCACCGGACGCACCGGGCGGCGAGGGGCCTGCTTGGCTACGCCGCCTTCGGCGCACGATCGATATACCGCGCCCGACCACTTCGCAGCCAGTTGCGAACCGTGTTCTTGCACCGATGGATGAGTCGGCACGCGTCGGCGATGCCGTGAAAGCGCACCCCGTCGATTTCAATCGGTCGGGATGACCGACTGGCCGCTCCGGTCCGGCCGAACTGCGGGTTCCGCGGGCCAAGCTTGCCAAGGCGGAGTTTGTTCTTCGTTGCCTCCGAGCGCGGGCACCCCTTTCGCCATCCTTGGCGGGCCTTGGACCAGGCCTCCCGTTCAGCGGCTGTCCATTTTCTGCCGGGCCTCCCCTTCATGGCGGCGCGCCATTTCGCCTTGGCGCTTTCCGATCGCACTGTCCCGGACGAGCCATCCCCACCGATAGTGAGATTCGTAAGACGGCAGCCCACGCGGCGGAGTGTCGCAATCCAGAACTGTTCCCGGAGGCGCCAGTCGATGGGAGGGCGGACCTGCTCAAGGACGATTACGGCCGGCTCGCACCTCGCATCGAGGAGCGATCGCACCCAGGCCTCGACGTGGCGTTTCGTGGCCCGTAGACGCGCGGCGGCCCGGTGAACAGCCATGCGCTTCCTCATGGGACCAGCAGTCTTCCCCACGTACCGAACCTCGCTGGTTCGGGGGTCACTCAGGGCGTAGATCGTCGTCATCGGCCTATGCGAATTCCGCGAACCTGGCAATCTGGCAGCTACACCCATACGCCGTCGATTCCGTCGCCTGGAACGTGAGCGGCAACTGCCGCTGCCCGTCGACCTGGATCCCTTCGAGGTTGCCCTCGGTGAACTTGCCGGTCGGATAGTCGAGGATGACCGCGCGGGTCCCGATCGGATCGGTGAGGATCGACGACAGCCCGGTCGCGGTGTCGTTCAGCAGCTTGGTCCGGAGGCTGTTGCTGAGGTAGTACGACCCCAGGGTCGCGGTCGGCCGGAAGCGGCCTCGGCTGAGGCGCCCCGCGCCCAGCTGCCCGAGCACCGGCAGGGCGGCGGCGGTGTTCGCGATCGAGTAGCCGATCCGGGTGACGATCGCGGCGAGCGCGGCCGACCCTTCGCGGATCTGCGCCACGCCGGCCGAGGTGTCATACGGCTCGCCGGTCCGGGGGATCGCGCCGAGCGGATCGAGGGTGACGTCGGTCGGGGAGCCGCCGGGGCGGGTGGTGCTGTTGGCGAAGTTGGCCCCGACGAAGTCCATCGAGCAGCCCATCAGGCCCTGCGGCGTCAGATCGATGCCGAAGACGCTTGGCACCATCGTGATGAACGAGTCGTACTCCGGCACGGCCAGGTCCTGCAGCTGCCGCTCGAAGTCGTACCAGACGACCGTGTCCTGGCCATCCCGGAGGTAGTCGGGCAGCCAGAGGCGCACCTGGACCCCGGTGGCGGTGTCGGTCGCGAAGCCCGACGGGACGACATCGCACTCGATCCGGCCGGACGCCACCGACAGGGCGCGGCACCAGCCGTTGTTGGCGGCCGTCGCGAACCCGGAGGGCTTGAACCACATCCCCGCAACCATGCCCAGGGCGACGAAGTCCACCCCGGTACCGGTGATGGCGCCGCTCGAGCCGGCGGCGAGGCCGGACGTGGTCGCCTGGATGTTGGTGGCGGCGGGCGCTTCGATGCCGACCGCCTTGATCCGCGCCCCGAGCGGCGGCGCGGTTTCGTTGACCAGGCCCGCGGTGGCGACGGTCAGCGAGGTCGCGGTCGCGGCAGTCACCCGCTTCAGCGCGTTGTTGCCGGCGTTGGTGAACCCTTCGGACCGCACCAGGTGGCCCACCCCGAACGTCCCGACCCGGTTCTCGTTGCCGGCCGCGGCCGCCAGGATGGTGATCACCCCGGTGCCCGCCGCGACGTCGGTGATCTCCTGGTCGCTGGCCGCGTTGAACCGCTGGGGGGTCCGCTGCCAGGTCGAGAAGAACAGCCCCTCGAGGAGGTCGTCGACGTTGCCGTAGATGAACTCGAGGCCGAGCGAGCCCCCGGCTTCGATGCCGACCCGGCGGAGCGCCTTGACCCGGGCACTCGCCAGGATGGTCTGCGATTCGACGTAGCGGGGGCCGCCCCGCAGGCCGTCGCTGGTCACCAGCAGGCGCTTGAGCGCCGGGTTGGTCTTGTACGTCCCGATCGCCCCGGACAGGGCCACCGAGTTCTTGACGTAGCTCAGGGCGGTACGATTGGCATCCGACATAGGTCCCCCTTCAGGTCAGCCGACGAGCGGGTTCGTCGCCCAGAGCAGCCAGGTGATGTCGATGTGGTCCCACCAGTGTTCGCCCAGGCGCGCGCCGCCCGCGCGCTGACTCGACTGGAGCTGCAGGCGTCGGCCGCCCACCGCGAGCACCAGGTTGGGCGGGCACTGGTCCCGGATCGCCTGGGCCAGCGTGTCCAGCGCGTCGACGCCCGACAGCAGGGGCACGAAGCAGTCGACCTGGACGAAGCCCGTCCGCTCGAGGCGCCCGCCAGGGGCCGGCAAGGTCCGGAGCGTTTCGCTGCCGAACCGGTGGGTGATCCGCGCCCAGGGCACGGTCACCGAGGCCTGAAACGGCTCGGCACTGCCGGTGGCCGCCGTGTTTTCCAGTTCGACGAGGGCGGGGAAGCCCGTGGTCGCGAGAATCCGGGTGTTCAGGGCGGCCCGGAGATCGGCATCGAGCCCCATGGGTCACGCGGGCCCCGCGAGGGCGGCCGCGACTTGCCGCGCGATCGTCGGCACCTCGGCCAGGGTGGTCCGGACCATGGCGCGTGGCGCCATCCGGCTGGTCCCGAACTCGACATAGGGCGCGTAGTGGGCGTCATTGTCGAGGCTGATTACGTCGCCGAGCTTGGTGGCGCTCAGGGTGGCCTCGAGCTGCTGGCTCGCCCCGCCCGGGGTGCGCGGCCCGCCGGCTGGGGCTCCCGCGCCGTTGACCGTGGCGAACCACGAGCCGCGCAGGAAGCCGGTATCGACCGGGGTCCGCCGACTGATCCGCTGGGCCAGTTCCAGGGTGAACGCCCGGACGAACTGATCGGTCCGGGCGCCAACCTGGTCGAGGGCGCGGGTCAGGTCGACCGTGAACGTGCCGAGCTCGCCGGCCATCAGCCCCTCCCGCAGGAGGGGAACGCCCCGCCAGCAACGGCCAGC
>CAZRKY010000209.1:0-5918 GCA_964600375.1 uncultured Caulobacteraceae bacterium
CGTCGCCGGCCTGATCGGCGCCCCGTTCTG
This sequence comes from uncultured Caulobacteraceae bacterium, assembly GCA_964600375.1. Lineage (GTDB taxonomy): Bacteria > Pseudomonadota > Alphaproteobacteria > Caulobacterales > Caulobacteraceae > JAEZEZ01. The sequence goes on from CAZRKY010000209.1 coordinate 31, forward strand.
GAGTTGGCTGGCCACGAAGATGGGCAAGGACCGGGCGCTTCAGGTCGCCTCGGTCGTCTTCGCCGTCTTCTATGCGGCGGTCGGTTTCCTGCCGGCGGGCGACTTCGTGATCACCGCCATCGGCCTGGCCATCGCAGGCCTGCCCTACGCCGCGGGTCTACTGCTCACCCGCGCCATGATGGCCGACGTGGCCGACGAGGTGCGGCTGGACACCGGCGAGGACCGCACGGGCCTGCTGTTCTCCTTCCTCAGCCTGACCACCAAGGCAGGCTACGCGGTCAGCGTCGGGACCCTGATCATCCTGTCGTGGGCCGGGTTCAACGAGGCGCCGGGCGCGACCAATTCGGACCAGGCGCTGCTGGTGCTCCAAATCCTGTTCCTTGGCCTGCCCACGGTGCTGCTGATCCTCTCGGCCGTGGCGCTGAACAAGTATCCGCTGGGATCGGCCCGCCACGCCGAGGTGCGCGCAGCGCTGGAGGCGCGCGAACAGGCCGCACTGGACGCCGCCCTTCCGGTCGCCGAAGACGGCGCATGACCGAACCCACACCGATCCAGCGCCTGATCTCCATCATGGCCCGCCTGCGCGACCCCGACGGCGGCTGTCCGTGGGACGTCGAGCAGACCTTCGCCACCATCGCGCCCTACACGGTGGAAGAAGCCTATGAGGTCGCCGACGCCATCGAGCGCAACGACCTGAAGGACCTGAAGGAAGAGCTGGGCGACCTGCTGTTCCAGGTGATCTTCCACGCCCGCATGGCCGAGGAACAGGGCGCCTTCGCCTTCGACGACGTGGTCACCGCCGTGGCCGACAAGCTGGTGCGCCGCCACCCCCACGTCTTCGCCGACGCGGGCTATCGCACGGCCCACCAGCAGACCGTCGCCTGGGAGCAGATCAAGGCCGAGGAGCGGGCGGGCAAGGAACAGCACGGCGTGCTGGACGATGTGCCCGTGGGCCTTCCGGCGCTCACCCGGGCGGTGAAGCTGACCAAGCGGGCGGGCCGCGTCGGCTTCGACTGGCCCACCACTGACGAGGTCATCGCCAAGCTGCACGAGGAGCTTGAGGAGCTGAGGGTCGAGATCGCCGCGGGCGACCAGGCCAAGGTCCGCGACGAGATGGGCGACGTCCTGTTCGTGGTCGCCAACCTGGCCCGCAAGCTGGACGTCGAGCCGGAGGACGCGCTCAGGGCCTCGAACGCCAAGTTCGTCCGCCGCTTCCACCACATCGAGGCGCGACTGGCCGAAACCGGCCGCAAACCGACCGACTCCGACCTGGCCGAGATGGACGGGCTGTGGAACGAAGCGCGGCTGGCGGACAAGGCGGCGGACAAGCAGCAGGTCTGATGACCGGCCTGACCCACCGGCTGGCGACCCACGCCGACCTGCCGGCGCTGACGGCCCTGATGACCCGGGCGATCGAAGAGCTTCAGCGGCCGTTCCTGGACCCGCAGACGCTGGAGGCCAGCAAGGCGACCATGGGGCTGGACACCCAGCTGATCGAGGACCGGACCTACTTCCTCATCGAGGCCGACGGCCGGCCGGCGGGCTGTGGCGGGTGGAGTGCGCGCGCGACCCTGTTCGGCGGCGACCACTCGGCCGGCCGCGACATGCGCATGCTGGATCCGGCGAACGAGTCCGCCCGGGTGCGGGCCATGTACACCCACCCCGACTTCACCCGTCGCGGCGTCGGGCGGCTGGTGATTGGCCTGTGTGAGGACGCCGCGCGGGCGGCGGGTTTCAGTTCGGTCGTGCTGGTGGCGACCTTGGCGGGTGAGCCGTTCTACCGGGCCTGCGGCTACGAGCAGATCGAGCGGTTCGACGCGCCCACCCCGCTGGGCCCCGTCCCCCTTGTTCGTATGCTAAAGCGCCCCGAAAACGCCAATTATGCCGCGCAACCCATTGTTATATAACACTAATATAGGAATTTACCCCTGACAATCCCCTCGAACGGGGCCTAATCGGCGCCGAAACGCCATTCAGAGGGGGGCTATTCGCTGCGTGGAGGCTAACGCGGATCCCAGCCTTCGGTCTCTTCTTCGGACGGCGGGCGGTACTGGGCGGCGTTCTTGACCGTAGCCTTGGGGAACTGGCGCTCGAAGCGGCCCAGGGCCTGGCTGTCCAGTTTCACGCGCACCCGGAACGAGCCGTCCTCGGCGTCGTCGCGGGAGGTGATGCGGCCGTTGCGATAGAGCCATGCCATGGCCTCGCCGTCGGCGGCGTCCAGCTCCACATCGACCTCGGGCGAGTCGTCGATCAGTTCGGCGATCAGCTCGCGCAGGTCCTCGACCCCCTCCCCCGTCACGGCGGAGACGACCGCGGCGCGCTTGCCGGTGACCTCGCCGTGGCGGATCGCGCGGGCCTTGGTCATGCCCTGCTCTTCCTGGGGCATCAGGTCGATCTTGTTCCAGACCTCCAGCATGATCTGCTGTTTGTCCTCGCGAGGCTTCAGCCGCCCAAGCACCTCTTCGACGTCGCGGGCCTCGGCGGCGCTGTCGGGGGCGGCGATGTCGCGGACGTGCAGGACCAGGTCGGCGTCGCGCACCTCTTCCAGGGTGGCGCGGAAGGCCTGCACCAGCTCGTGCGGCAGGTCGGAGATGAAGCCGACGGTGTCGGCGATGATGGCCGAGCGGCCCCGAGGCAGGCGCACGGTGCGCTGGGTCGGATCGAGGGTCGCGAACAGCAGGTCCTTGGCCAGGACGTCCGATCCGGTCAGGCGATTGAACAGGGTCGACTTTCCAGCGTTGGTGTAACCGACCAGCGCAACTGTCGGATAAGGAACGCGTTTGCGGCTTTCCCGATGCAGCTTGCGTGTCCGCTTCACCTCTTCCAGCTGGAGCTTCAGCTTGACGATGGTGTCGGCGATCTGGCGGCGATCCAGTTCGATCTGGGTTTCGCCGGGGCCGCCGGTCTTGCTCATGCCGCCGCGCTGGCGCTCGAGGTGGGTCCAGGTGCGAACCAGACGGGACTTCTCGTAGTCCAGCCGCGCCAGCTCGACCTGCAGCTTGCCCTCGGCGGTGCGCGCCCGGCGGGCGAAGATCTCGAGGATCAGGCCGGTCCGGTCGATGACCTTCACGTCCCAGGCCTTCTCCAGATTGCGCTGCTGGATGGGCGACAGGCTGTCGTCGATCACCACGACATTGGCCTCGGCCGCGCGGATCAGGGCGCCGATCTCCTCGACCTTTCCCTTGCCGAACAGGGTGGCCGGCGCGGTCTTGCGGACGCGCGCCACCTCGGCGGCCTCGACCTGCAGGTCCAGCGCCATCGCCAGGCCCACGGCCTCTGTCAGGCGCGCGTCAGCGTCCCGCGCGCTCCTGTCGTTGGGCAGCTCAGGATGGATGACGACACAGACCTGGGTCTCAGGCGTGCGGTCGACGAATTTTGAGGTCACTCGGGCTCGGATTCGGAATCGGGTTCGTAGAGCTGAACCGGCTGGGCGGGCATGATGGTCGAGATGGCGTGCTTGTAGACCAGCTGGCTCTGGCCGTCGCGGCGCAGCAGCACGCAGAAATTGTCGAACCAGGTCACCACGCCCTGCAGCTTGACGCCATTGACCAGGAAGATGGTGAGCGGCGTCTTGGACTTACGAACGCTGTTGAGGAAGGTGTCCTGCAGGTTCTGCTTCTTGTCTTGGGACATCGGGTGTCCGCCCCTCGCATCGTTTCGGAAGCCCAGCGCTCCCACACACAAGTCGTCAGTTAATCGGGTGTTCCACCCGGCGGCAAGCCCGCGTTCTTCAAACCGCCAGATCGGCCGCCTGCTGGAAGTAAAGCTCACGCAGCTTCGTGGTCAGGGGCCCCGGCTTGCCATCGCCGATCTTGGCCCCGTCGATCGAGACGACCGGGGTCAGGAAGGCCGACGCCGCGGTGAAGAAGGCTTCCTTCGCCTGTTTCGCTTCCTCGACCGAGAAGGCCTTTTCCAGGATCTCGACTCCTTCCCGGCGCGCAATGTCGAGCAGGTTATGGCGCGTGATGCCGCGCAGGATGTTGGCCTGGGTGTCGCGGGTGCGAAGCTTGCTGTCCTTGTCCACGATCCAGGCGTTGGTCGAGGAACCCTCGGTGACCATGCCCATGTCGTCGACCAGCCAGGTCTCGGCGGCGCCCAGCTCCTTGCCGGCCTGCTTGGCCAGGATGTTGGGCAGGAGGCCCACGGTCTTGATGTCGCAACGGCCCCAGCGGATGTCGGGCTGGGTGATGACGGCCACGCCCTTCTTCGCTTTCGCCTCCATGGCCGCCGGATCCAGCGACTTGCAGGTGATGACGATGCTGGGCGGCACAGCTGGATCCGGGAAGACGTGGTCGCGCCGGGCCGTGCCGCGCGAGACCTGGATGTAGCAGAGACCGAAGCGCACGCGGTTGCGCCGCACGACCTCGCGCAGGACGTTGGTCAGGGACGCGCGGCTCATCGGATGGTCGATCTTCAACTCATCCAGGCTGCGGCCCAGGCGGGTCATGTGGCCCTCGAAGTCGGCCAGCCGGCCGTTGATGACCGCCCAGACCTCGTAGACCGCGTCGGCGAACTGGTAGCCCCGGTCCTCGACGTGGACGACCGCCTGGCTGTGCGGGTGGAACTGGCCGTTCACATAGGCGTAGCGCGACATCAGTCTTCCTCAGGCTCATCGCCGTTGCGCGCGGGGGCGACGCCAAGGCTCTTCAGTTTGCGGTGCAGGGCCGAGCGCTCCATGCCGATGAAGCTGGCGGTGCGCGAGATATTGCCGCCGAAGCGCAGGATCTGGGCGCCCAGGTATTCCCGCTCGAACACCTCGCGAGCCTCGCGCAGCGGCAGGGCGATGATGCGTTCGGGGCCGACCGAACCGGCCGCCCCTGCGGAGGCGACCTCGGACGGCAGCATCTGGGCGGTGATGGGCTCGGACGGATCGCCGGTGGCCAGGATGAGCAGCCGCTCGACGTTGTTGCGCAGCTGGCGGACGTTGCCGGGCCAGGCGTGGACCTGCAGGGTGGCGACGGCGTCATCGCCGAGGCGCCGGCGCGGCAGGCCCTGGGCCGAGGCGATGCCCTCGATGAAGTAGTCCACCAGTTCGGAAATGTCCTCGCGGCGCTCCGACAGGCCGGGCACGCGGATCGGCACGACGTTGAGGCGGTGGAACAGGTCCTCGCGGAACCGGCCCGCCGCGATCTCCTCGCGCAGATCACGCGAACTGGACGAGATCACGCGCACGTCGACCTGCACGTCGGCGTCGCCGCCGACGCGACGGAAGCGTTGTTCGACCAGCACGCGCAGGATGCGGCTCTGGCTCTCCCGCGGCATGTCGGCCACCTCGTCGAGATAGAGGGTGCCGCCGTGGGCGCGTTCGAACACGCCGGTCTTGGAGGTGCGACCGCCCTCGCCGCCCTCCTCGCCGAACAGCTCGACGTCCAGGCGCTCGGGCGCCATGCCCGCGGCGCTGATGGCCACGAACTCGTTGCGCGAGCGCGGGCTGGCGTCATGGATCAGGCGAGCGACCAGCTCCTTGCCCGAGCCCGGAGGGCCCGAGATCAGGATGCGGCTGTTAGCGGGCGCGACCTTGGAGATGGTGGCGCGCAGTTGCTGGGCGGCCTGCGACCTTCCGACGAGGCTGTCAGGCACGAAGGCCTTGGCGCGCAGGGCGCGGTTCTCGCGACGCAGGTTGGCGGCTTCCAGCGCCCGCTGAACAATCAACAGCAAGCGGTCAGACTTGAAGGGCTTTTCGAGGAAGTCATAGGCGCCGCGCTTGATCGCGCTGACCGCGGTTTCGATGTTGCCGTGGCCGGAGATCATGACCACAGGCATGTCCGGGTCCAGCTCCTTGACGATGTCGAGCAGCTCCAGCCCGTCGATGCCGCCGCCCGCCATCCAGATGTCGAGCACCAGCAGCGCCGGCTTGCGCGCCTTGAAGGCGGCCAGCGCCTGTTCGG
>CAZRKY010000210.1:0-5897 GCA_964600375.1 uncultured Caulobacteraceae bacterium
CGGTCTCGATCACCGGCCAGGCCCTGCGCGCCAGCCTGTCGAGCCCCACCAAATCCCCCCCGGGGATCGGCATCGAGCTGCTCAAGCCGGTGTTCGTCCCCGCCGCCTCGGCCGATCCCTTCCCGCTCGCCTCCGCGGATCTGGTCGCGCTCAACATCAAGCCCCAGGCGAGCGCGCCGGGGACCGGGCTGTTCCTGTTCCGCATCGAAGGCGGGCGTGCCCGACAGGATGGCATGCTGCAGTGGATCGGCGGCGGCGAACCGGTTTCCATGCGCTGGGAGGGCGCGATCACCCATGTCGACCGGTTCGGCGGCGCCGGCTGGTCCGGAGCGGCGCGCAACTGGAGCCGGGCGGGCGGGGCGATCACCCAGCTGCAGGGCCGCGCGGAGACCGGCTCCGCCTCGGTCCAGGCCAGTTCCTCAAGCCTCACCGCCGGCCCGGATGGTCGCCTGAGGGGCAGCCTGGCGCTCAGCATCACCGGCGGTCCCCAGACCCTGATCGCCATGGGCCGGGCCAACGCCGTCGATCCGCAGGCCGCGGCCATGGCGGCGTCGGCGGCGGCGCTGGCGGGCGGCCTGAACGGCACGGCGCGCACCCGTCTGGCCTTCGACGCCGAGGGGGCGAAGCTTGGCCCGGCCCGCCTGTCCGACTCGCCCAGGATCTACTGATCGCATGGCCAAGAAGCCCGCACCCAAGGCCAAGGCGCCCAAGCCTGCCAAGGCGCTGAAGCTCACCGGGCTCGCCTCGGTGCGCGCGCGCATCGACGCGCTCGACGCTAAGCTGCTGAAGCTGATCGATGAACGCGCCGCCATGGCCCGCGACGTCATCGCCGCCAAGGGCGAGGACCGCGGCCTGCCGATCCGCACCGATCGCGAAAGCGCCGTCATCCGCGGCCTGCTGGCCCAGCCGCGGTCTGCCGCCGGCGCGCGGCTGGTGATCACCATCTGGCGCGAGCTGATGGGCGAGAACCTGGCGCTGCAGGACCCGGCGCTGAACCTGGCGGTCTGGGGCGGGCGCGATCCGGCCCACGTCGGCGAGCTGGCGCGCATGCGTTTCGGCGCCGCCTTCCCGATGGAGCCGGTGGAAAAGCCCGAGGACGCCCTGGCCGCGGCCCGCCGGCGCGGCGGCATCTGTGTCTTGGCCCTGGATCACGGCGCCAACTGGTGGGGCCGGCTGCTGGCGGAGCCGCGTCTCAAGGTCTTCGCCGCCCTGCCGGACCTGGCCATCGATGGCCCCATCTCCGCCCTGGCCGTCGGCGACATCGACATCGAGCCGACCGGCTCGGACGAAACCTTCTGGGTAACGGATTCGGCGCGCAATGACCTGGCGCTGGAGGAGGCGCTTTCGACCCTCGGCTTCGCCGCGCGGCCGATCGCGACGGGCGGCGGCTTGAAGCTGTTCGGCATCGCGGGCTATGTGCAGCGCGACGACGAGCGACTGGCCCGCGCCCCCGGGAGCCTGACCGGGGTGATCGGCGCCGCGCCGCAGCCGTTCGACCTCTAAGCCGTTCGACCCCTGAAACGGACCCACATGACTGCACCCGCCAATACGCCAGCGCCCAAGCCCGGCATCCTCAACATCGCCCCCTACGTGGGCGGCAAGTCCAGGATCGAGGGCGTGGCCGAGCCGATCAAGCTGTCGTCCAACGAGAACCCCCTGGGGTGCTCGCAGGCGGCGCGCGAGGCCTATCTGGCGGCGGTCGAGCGGGCCCACATCTATCCCGAGGGCCGGGCGTCGAAGCTGCGCGAGGCCGTGGCCGAGAAGTTCGGGCTGGAGCCCGAGCGGCTCATTTTCGGCAATGGCTCCGACGAGATCTTCGCCCTGATCAACCAGTGCTACCTCGAGCCGGGCGACGGCATGGTCACCGGCCAGTACGGCTTCCTGGCATACCGCATCTCGGCCAAGGCCAACCAGGCCGACATCCGCTACGCGCCCGAGCCGGACCTGCGCGTGGACGTCAACGCCATCCTCGACCTGGTCGATGAGAAGACGAAAATCGTCTATATTTCAAACCCTTCCAACCCGACGGGCTCGTGGAATTCCGGCGAGGAGATCCGGCGGCTGCACGCGGGCCTGCCCGAACGGGTGCTGCTGGTCATCGACGAAGCCTACGCCGAATACGTCACCGAGCCAGACTGGGAGACGGCGCTGGGCCTGGCCCGCGATGCCCGCAACCTGGTCGTCACCCGCACCTTCTCCAAGATCCACGGCCTGGCCGGGCTGCGCATCGGCTTCGCCTATGCCCCGATCGCGGTGGCCGAAGCCGTCGACCGCATCCGGCTGCCGTTCAACAACTCCATCCCCGCCCAGGAGGCCGGCGTCGCCGCCCTGTCGGACGACGCCCACCAGATCGCCTCGCGCGAGCTGGTTCGCGAATGGCGCCCCCGCCTGGCCCAGGCCATCCGCGGCATGGGCTTCGAAGTCTTCCCCTCGGCCGGCAACTTCGTGCTGGTGCGCTTCCCCGACGAGACCAAGTCGGCCCGCGACGCCGACGCATTCCTGCATTCGCGTGGCCTGATCGTGCGCCCGGTCGGCGGCTACGGCCTGACCGACTGCCTCCGCATCACCGTGGGCACGCCCGAGCAGAACGGGGTGCTGCTGGACGCGTTGCAGGCGTTCGCAGAGAGCTAGTCCTTCTCCGGAGGAGAAGGAGGGCCCCGCGCACCGGAGCACCTTGGTGCGGAGGTTCTTGCGCGGGAGGTTGAGGCGGAAACGCCCCGCCTGAAGATTGGCCCGGGCCAATCACCGCCCGTCGAGGCTCCTCCTCAATGTTGGCCGCTCCGCGGCCCCCTTCGGGTCCGCGCAAGAACCTGCGGCCTGCGGCCTCCGGTGCGCGGGGCCCTCTTTCTCCGCTGGAGAAAGGGAGTCTAGAGCAACGCCTTTGACGCTGTCTCGATGCGCGTCTGCAGCTGCTCCATAAACGCCCCGCGCTTCAGGCCGGGCGGGATCGGCTCGAGGAATTCGAACACCACAGTCCCCGGCGTGCGCAGGATTCCCTTCGCCGGCCAGTGGACACCGGAGTTGGTGGCCACCAGGTGGCAGGGGACGTCGCCAAGGTCGCGATAGAGCGCCGCCACGCCGGGCTTGTAGTCGGCTTCGGCCCCCGGCTTGGTGCGGGTGCCCTCGGGATAGATGATGATCTGGCAGTCGCCGGTCAGCCGGTCACGGACATCGCGGACCATCTTCTTGAGCGCGGCGGCGGCGGCGGCGCGATCCACCGGGATCATCTTCACCCGCCAGGCGTACCAGCCCAGCACCGGCGTCCACATCAGCTCCTTCTTGAGCACGAAGATGGCGGTGTCGAAGACCGTGAAGGGCCACAGCGTATCGAGCATGCTCTGGTGCTTGGCGCCGACCAGGGCGGCGCCCTTCGGCGCGTGTTCAAGCCCGCGGACCTCGATCTTGATGCCGCAGATCCAGCGCGCGCCCCAGAGCGCGGTGTGGGCCCAGGCCTTGATCACCCACATGGCCGAGCGGCGGGTGACCATCAGCGGCAGGCCGCCGACACCGATCACCACCATCGACAGGTAGAGGAACGGAACGAAGAGGAGCGAGCGGACCAGGTTCACGTCGGCGCGTTACGACTTGGCCGGCGCGGCGTCGGCCTTGGCGTCGGCTCGGCCCTTGTCGGCGGAATCGCCCAGCCGGATGAAGAAGTCGCGGCCCAGAACCACAAGGTACTTGGTGTACTCCGAGACCACCAGCCGCGTGGTGCGCTGGTCGTTCCACCACTTCTTGTTGTCGAGCAGGTGGGTGGCGACCGGATAGGGGGTCAACTGGCCCTCGGGGAAGGTGGCGCGGACCTCCAGGATGGCGCGCGGCATGTGGTAGTCCGAGGTCACCACGATCAGGCGCCGGAAGCCCTTGGCCTTGGCCCAGTCGGCGATTTCCTTTGCGTTGCCCGGCGTATTCTGGGCGTCGTAGCCGAGATCGACGCAGCATTCATACAGACGCCGCGGCGCGCCTTGGACCTGGCGCAGCTCCTCGCGGCGGACGCTCTCGTTGACGCCCGAGACCAGCATGCGGCGGCCCTTGCCGGCCTCCAGCAGGTGCAGGCCCGCGGCGATGCGCTCGTCCGAGGCGCCGGTCAGCACGACGATCCCGTCGGCGGCGGGCACATCCTCCGGGGGGCCGGCCCGGCGCGCGCGGTCGGCGAAGGCGAACAGCCCCGCCAGCCAGATCAGCACCAGGACCAGAACGGCGGCCAGGCTTCTCATGCAAACTCCCTGAGCAGGCGCATTGTCGTCAGGCGCGCGGCCACGACCGCAACCGTAGCCGCGACGAACGGCCAAGGCGATACCGCAAGCAGGTCGCTCCACGCCAGTGGCAAGGCTGGCGTCAAACCGTCGCCGCCGCCAATCAACTTCACGAGGGCGCACACCCCGGCCGCCGCCCCCGCGCCCCACAGGCCCGCCACCGCCGCCAGCCGGGCGTAGCGCATCTGGAACAGGCCGGCGATGAAGTCGTCCCTGGCGCCGGTCAGGTGCAGCACCTCGACCACGTCGTGGGCGGCGGCCATGCCGGTGCGGGTGGCGAAGGCGATGACCGCCCCGGCCGCCGCCGTCATCAGTGCGAACAGGGCGATGGCCGACAGCCGCACCCCCGTGGCGGCCTGTTCGACCCCCTCCAGCCAGCGATCGTGGTCATCGACAACCGCTTCCACCCCCGCCGCCCTCAGCGCCCGGCGCAGGTCATTGCCGCTGGCCGGATGCAGCGGGTTCAGCCGCACGGCGACGAGGTGGGGTATCGGCAGGTCCTGCAGCGGCACGTCACCCAACCAGGGCCGCAGCAGCGCCTCGGCCTTCTCGCGTTCCAGGGCCGCGGCCTCGGTGACGCCGCGCACCCCCGCCAGCACCTCGGCGGCTCGGGCGGCCGCCGACGCGCCGGTCTCGCCGGTGCGGGGGATGACCTGCACCGTCGCCTCGCCACGGATGTCCCGCGACCAGCCCTGGGCCGCGCGATCGGCCGCCAGGGCGCCCACGGCGGCCAGGCAGGCCAGGAAGCACAGCACCGCGACCACGAAGTGCAGGGCGAAGTCGCGGCTGCGGTTGCGCGGCAGGAGCGGCGCAGGCTTCCAGTCAGGCCTCAGGTTATCGACGGCGCTCATGCGGCGTGTTCCCCGCCGCGGGCGCGGGTCAGCTTGCCCTCGTTGAGTTTCAGCACCGGCATGCCCGATGCCTCGACCAGGTCACGGTCGTGGCTGGCGATCAGCACCGTGGTCCCCAGCCGGTTCAGCTCGATGAACAGCTTGAGGACACGCATGCCCATCTCGTGGTCGACGTTGCCGGTGGGTTCGTCGGCGATCAGCAGTTCGGGGCGGTTCACCACGGCGCGCGCGATGGCCAGGCGCTGCTTCTCGCCGCCGGACAGGGCGGGGGGCATGGCGTTCAGCTTCTTGCCCAGTCCGACCCAGCTCAACAGTTCGGCGACGTCGTCGCGATAGGCGGCCGGCTTGCCGCCGGCGATGCGCAGGGGCAGGGCGGCGTTATCGAAAGCCGACAGGTGATCCAGCAGCCGGAACTCCTGGAAAACGACGCCGATTCGACGGCGCAAGAAGGGCTGGTCGCGCCTGGGAACCTGGGCCACGTCGTGCCCGAACAGCTCCACCCGGCCTCGGGAAGGTTCATGGGCGAGGTAAATAAGCTTCAGCAGCGAGGACTTTCCCGCTCCGGAAGGCCCGGTAAGGAAGTGGAAAGAGCCGGGTGACAAGGTGAATCGAACGTCTTTGAGAACTTCGGGCGCGCGGCCATACCGCATGCCCACGGTCTCGAAGCGGACAACGGGTTCCGTGTTAGCGGCCTTCTGGGCCGCCTGAGAGGCGCTAGGGGCGGCGGCTTTTCTCGGCATGGGGCTCGAATCGGAGACCTCAAAGGGAGGGCGTAAGCCTCCGATCCGCC
>CAZRKY010000211.1:0-5894 GCA_964600375.1 uncultured Caulobacteraceae bacterium
CCTTCTCCAAAGAGGAACTGGGTTGAGAGCCTAGACCCTCAAATCTGCATGATCTCTTGCTCTTTGAGCTTCAAGGCCTCGTCGATGCGCTTGATGGCGGCGTCGGTGAGGTGCTGGACCTCGGTGTCCAGCTTCTTGTGCTCGTCCTGGCTGATGTCGTGGTTCTTCTCGGCGGCCTTCAGCCCGTCCATGGCGTCGCGACGGATATTGCGCACCGCGATCCGCTGCTGCTCGGCGTACTTGCCCGCCAGCTTGGCCAGGTCCTTGCGGCGATCCTCGGTCAGGGGCGGAATCGGGATGCGGAGCAGTTGACCTTCCGTGATCGGATTAAGTCCGATCCCGGCGTTGCGGATCGCCTTCTCCGCCGCGACCACCAGCCCCCGGTCCCAGACGTTGACCGTGATCATCCGGGCTTCCGGAACGCTGATCGCGCCGACCTGGTTGAGCGGCATGGAAGAGCCATAGGCATCAACCATGATGGGGTCGAGAAGCGAGGCGGACGCGCGCCCGCTGCGCAGACCCCCGAACTCTTCCTTCAGGGCCGCGACGGCCTTATCCATCCGTTCACCGACTTTTTTCAGATCCTTGGCGTCGCCGCTCATTTTCCTGTCTCTCCCTGTGCAGTCGCTACCCGGCGATCACGGTATGTGTGCCCTGCCCGGTCAGGACACGGAGCAGCTCTCCCCGCTTGCGGATCGAGAACACCACGATGGGTATCCCGCTCTCCCGCATCAGGCTGATCGCGGAGGCGTCCATGACCCGCAGGTCCTTGGACAGGACCTCCAGGTAGCTGAGTTTGTCGAACCGCTTGGCGGTCTTGTCCTTTTTGGGGTCGGCCGTATAGACGCCGTCGACGCTGGTGCCCTTGAGCAAGGCGTCGCACCCCATCTCGGCGGCGCGGAGGGCGGCGGCGGTGTCGGTCGTGAAGAACGGGTTGCCGGTGCCGGCGGCGAAAATGACCACCCTGCCCTTTTCGAGGTGGCGCGCGGCGCGGCGGCGGATGTAGGGCTCGGCCACCGTGGCCATGGGGATGGCCGACTGGACCCGGGTCTCGACCCCGATCTTCTCGAGCGCGTTCTGCATGGCCAGCGCGTTCATTACCGTGGCCAGCATGCCCATGTAGTCGGCGCTGGAGCGCTCCATGCCCTTGGCCGCCGTGGACAGCCCGCGGAAAATGTTGCCGCCGCCGATGACCAGGCAAAGCTCGACGCCGTGAGCGACGACCTCCTTCACCTCGGCCGCCACCGCCTCGACCATCTTCATGTCGATGCCGTAGCCCTGGTCGCCCATGAGGACTTCGCCGGAGACCTTGAGCAGGACCCGCTTGTAGATCGGCTTGGCGCGCATGGGGGAGCTGGCTGGCATGGGGTCGCTTTATAGGGGAAATCGGCCTGTGCGAGGAATCGCACCGTCAGAATAGACGAAGGGCGCGCCGGCCGTCAGCCAGCGCGCCCTTCAATTCAGTGCAGACCGGACGGAAATCAGGCGCCGGTCATCGAGGCGACTTCGGCGGCGAAGTCGTCCTGCTTCTTCTCGACGCCCTCACCCAGGGCCAGACGCTGGAAGCCGACGATCTTGATCGGGCTGCCCAGTTCCTTGCCGGTGGCCTCGATCAGGGCCTCGATGGTCTGGTCCGGGTTCATGACGAAGGCCTGCTTGGTCAGCACGACTTCCTCGTAGAACTTGCGGATCCTGCCCTCGACCATCTTCTCGACGACCGCTTCGGGCTTGCCCGATGCGGCGGCCTGCTCGGCGAAGATCGAACGCTCTCGCTCAACGGCCGCCGGATCGAGATCCGAGGTCGAGAGCGACAGGGGCGAGGTCGCCGCGACGTGCATGGCGATCTTGCGGCCCAGGTCCTTCAGGGCGGCCTTGTCGCCTTCGGACTCCAGCGCCACCAGCACGCCGATGCGGCCCAGATCGGGGGCCGTCGCGTTGTGGATGTAGCTGGAGACCACGCCGTTCGAGACTTCGAAGCGAGCGGCGCGGCGGACCATCATGTTCTCGCCGATCGTGGCGATCAGGTTGGTCAGCAGGCCCTGGGCGGTTTCGCCGTTGGCCAGCTTGGCTTCCGTAATCGCTTCCACCGAGCCATCCGTGTCGATGGCGGCTTCCGCGATATTGCGGGCCGCGACCTGGAACAGCTCGTTGCGCGACACGAAGTCGGTTTCGGCGTTGACCTCGACGGCCACCCCGATCTCGCCCTTGCCGGTGTCCTTGGTGGCGATCGCCACCAGGCCCTCGGCCGCCACGCGGTCAGCCTTCTTGGCGGCCTTGGACAGGCCCTTGGCGCGCAGCCAGTCCATCGACGCCTCGATGTCGCCGCCGTTTTCCATCAGCGCCTTCTTGCAGTCCATCATGCCGACGCCGGACTTTTCGCGCAGTTCCTTGACCAGACCGGCCGTGATCTCCGCCATGGCAGAGCCTCCAATTTCTAATGTGTGGGCGGCCGGGCGGCCCCATGGGACGCCCGGCCGGTATCAGATGGGGTCGAAAACCCCGATTGCTATCGTCGACCTAGTCGGCCTGTTCGGAGCCGGCGGCTTCGGAGGCGGGAGCCTCTTCGGCGGCAGCGGCGTCAGCGGCGGGCGCTTCTTCCGCAACGGCTTCGGCGGCAGGAGCCTCTTCGGCGGCAGGCGCTTCAGCCTTGGCCTTCTTGGCGGGCTTCTTGGGCTCGTCGACGGTCAGGCTCTCACCAACCAGCGGGGCCTCTTCCGCGGCGGCTTCCGGCTCGGCGGCGAGCGCGCGCTCGACCGGAGCCACGGCCGCGCCGAGATCGACGCCCGAAGCGGCCTGGCCGGCGGCGAGGCCGTCCAGCACCGAGTCCGCGACCAGGTCGCAGTAGAGTTGCAGGGCGCGGGCGGCGTCATCGTTGCCCGGGACCGGGAAGGTGATGCCGTCGGGGTTGGAGTTGGTGTCCAGGATCGCGATGACCGGGATGTTCAGCTTGCGGGCTTCCTGGATCGCGATCGACTCCTTGTTGGTGTCGATGACGAACATCAGGTCGGGGATCGAGCCCATGTCCTTGATGCCGCCCAGCGAAAGCTCCAGCTTGTCCCGCTCGCGGGTCATCTGCAGCATTTCCTTCTTGGTGCGGCCGCCGGCCTCGCCGCCTTCCAGCAGGCCTTCCAGCTCGCGCAGGCGGGCGATGGAGCCCGAGATGGTGCGCCAGTTGGTGAGCGTGCCGCCCAGCCAGCGGTGGTTGACGAAGTACTGGGCGCAACGGCGCGCGGCCGTGGCGACCGGCTCCTGGGCCTGGCGCTTGGTGCCGACGAACAGGACGCGACCGCCCGAGGCGGCGACTTCACGCACCTTGAGCAGGGCCTGGTGCAGCAGCGGAATGGACTGCGACAGGTCGATGATGTGGATGTTGGAGCGCGAGCCGAAGATGTAGCGCTCCATCTTCGGGTTCCAGCGGTGGGTCTGGTGGCCGAAGTGGGCGCCCGCTTCGAGCAGGGCGCGCATGGAGAATTCTGGCAGAGCCATTGAGGTAGTGTCCTTTATCCGATGCGCCTCCGCAGACGAAAGCCGTGATTGGCCTCGGAAGGGTCCGTGGGGGGATGTCTGTCCCCGCAAACCCATGTCTGCGTGCGAAGTGGGCGGTGAGTTAGCGGCTGCAGCACGAAAATGCAAGCACGGGCGGGTGGAGCGCCCTTCCCGGCCCTAGAAGCTCCGCCCGTCGACCTTCTTCGTCTCGAAGTCCCAGGGCTCGACGTCTTCCAGCGCACGGACGTTGATGGCGACGATGGCCGAGCCGTCGGGCGCCTTGCCGCGGGCGAAGGACTGTACGCCGCAGGTCTTGCAGAACAGGTGCTCGATGCGGTGCTTGTTGAAGCGGAACTCGGCCAGGTCCGCTTCGCCGTGCAGCAGGTTGAACTTGTCGGCGGGCACGAACTTGAGCACCAGGCCCTTGCGGTAGCAGTGACTGCAGTTGCACTCGATCAGGTCGGTCAGGTCGGTTTCGACCTCGAACGCGACCTTGCCGCACATGCACGAACCTTCGTGCAACTGGGCCTCGCTCATCGGGACTTCCTCCGGGACGCTCTTGTCAGGCGTCTTCCAACATCAGCACGCCAGGCGCGCTCTTCAATGCGCCGCGCAGCGCCGCGTCGAGGCGATAGCGCCCTTCCAGGCGGATTTCCACCTCGGTGCCGCCGCCGATCTGGCCCACCAGGGTGATCTCGCCGCCCTTGGGACCGAGCGCCGGCTCCAGCCGGGATTTCAGCGACTCCATTTGCACCGACTGGGTCGAGACGTGGACCCGCAGTCCCGATGAAGCGCGGTCGACGGTCGCCGCGATCGGTTCGGCCTCGTCGCCGAAGAAGCGCACCTCCCCGTCCCCGGATTTGGCCCGCACCTTCAAGACCACCGCCGCCCCGGTCTCCAGCACCTCACGGCAGTTGCGCAGGGACTCAGGCGGGAACAGCACCTCGTATTCCCCCGTGGGGTCAGAGAAGGTGACGAAGGCGAACTTCTCGCCGGTGCGGGCCGAGGCCCGCTCCTGTTTGCGGCGCACGATACCCGCCATGCGGAAAGCTTCCTGCCCGTTGGCGGCCAGTTGCACCGCTTCGGCGTAGAGGGTGGTGCGGCGCTTGCGCAGGACCTCGATCATGTCCTCCAGCGGGTGGCCGGAGAGGTAGAAGCCTACGGCCGACAGCTCTTCATCCAGGCGTTCCGGGCCGATCCAGGGATCGAGCTTGGGCAGGCGCGGCCGCGCGGCCTCCGCCCCCTGCCCGAACAGGCCCATCTGTGAGGAATCGCGTTCGGCTGCGACAGACTGGGCGTAGGCGATCAGCTGGTCCGCCGACTGCACCAGCTGGCGTCGGTTCGGGTGGATGGAATCGAAGGCCCCGGCGCGGGCCAGGTTTTCCAGCGCCCGCTTGTTCACCGCCTTGGGGTCGATCCGCTCAAGGAAATCGAAGATGTCGACGAAGGCCCCGCCCTGCTCGCGCGTCTCCACCAGCGAGCGCATGGCCTCCAAGCCGACGTTGCGAATGGCGCCCAGCGCATACAGAACCTCGCCGTCCTCGACGTCGAAGTCGGCCTGGGAGCGGTTGATGTCTGGCGCGCGCACGCGCACCCCGAACCGCTTGGCGTCCTGGTAGAAGACCGCCAGCTTGTCGGTGTTGGACAGGTCCAGGCTCATGGACGCGGCCATGAACTCGACGGGGTGATTGGCCTTCAGCCAGGCGGTCTGGAAGGCGATCAGCGCGTAGGCGGCGGCGTGGGACTTGTTGAAGCCGTAGCCGGCGAACTTCGCCACCAGGTCGAAGATCGAACCGGCCTGCTTGTCCTTCACCCCATTGGCCGCGGCCCCGGCGATGAACAGCGCGCGCTGCTCGTCCATCTCCTCCTTCTTCTTCTTGCCCATGGCGCGGCGAAGGAGGTCGGCCTGTCCCAGCGAATAGCCGGCCAGGATCTGGGCGATCTTCATCACCTGCTCCTGGTAGACGATGACGCCATAGGTCTCGGCCAGCACCGGCTCCAGCGAGGGGTGCAGGTGGTCAATCGGCTTTCGCCCGAACTTGCAGTCGACAAAGGTGTCGATGTTGTCCATCGGGCCCGGCCGATAGAGCGAGATCAGCGCGGTGATCTCCTCGATCGAGGCGCAGCGCATCTTGCGCAGGGTGTCACGCATGCCCTGGCCTTCCATCTGGAAGACCCCGATCGACTGGCCCGATGACAGCAACTCGTAGGTGGCCGGGTCCTCCAGCGGCAGGGCCAGGAGGTCAACCACGGCGCCGCGCTTCTTCAAGAGCTTCACCGCGCGGTCCAGCACCGTCAGGGTCTTCAGGCCCAGGAAGTCGAACTTCACCAGGCCCGCGGCCTCGACCCACTTCATGTTGAACTGGGTGGCCGGAACGTCCGAACGGGGGTCCTGATAGAGCGGCGTG
>CAZRKY010000212.1:0-5807 GCA_964600375.1 uncultured Caulobacteraceae bacterium
TTCGACGCGCGTGTGATGGGTCAGGCCGAAGCCGTGGGCGCGGTCGTCGACCGGGTAGACCAGCCAGGTGGCGTCCACGCCGTAAGTCGGGATGCCGTAGTAGCGCAGGATGTTGCCGTCCGAGGCCCCCAGGCTCATCGAGGGCAGCACCGTCGCGCCGGGGATCAGGCGGCGCAGCGAGCGGGTGTAGGCCTCCAGCACGTCCTGGCGCAGCGCCGATCCGGGCGCGACCAGCACATCGCCGATCTGGGCGATTTCGACGCCGGGATCGTTTACCGCCCCGGCGATCACGCCCTTGACCGTCTCTAGGCTTTCGCCCGGGAAGATGCGGCAGTTCACCGTGGCCACGGCGGTCTGGGGCAGGGCGTTTTCAGCGTGACCGCCCGAGAGCATGGTCGCCACACAGGTGGTGCGGGTGCGCCCGACGGTCGATTCATTCGCCTCGATGATATCGGCGGCGGCCTGGTCGTTCGGATCATTGGCGAAGCGGCGCAGGGCCCCGCCCACGGCATTGTCGGCCGGCTGGGCGTCCGCCTCGGCAAGCAGTTCGGCGCGGGTGGTGTCGTTCAGATGCGAGGCGAACCGCGCGGTCGACAGTCGCGTCAGCGCCTGAGCCAGCTGGTAGATCGCGTTGTCACGCCGTGGGCCGGAGGAGTGGCCGCCGCGATTGCGGGCGGTCAGGGTGAAGGTGGCGTAGGTTTTCTCCGAAGTCTGGAGGCTGAAGGGCAACAGGCGGCCGTCCTCGGTATAGGCGCCGCCCCCGCCGTCGGAATTGAGCGCGTATTCGGCATCGATCCAGTCGCGGTGGTCGCGCGCCAGGATGGTGGTGGTTTCGCCGGTGGTTTCCTCGTCGCCCGAGAAGCTCAGGATGATGTCGCGCTTGGGCACATAGCCCTCGGCCTTCAGGCGCAGGAAGGCGATGGTGATGGCGGTGACGCCGATCTTTATGTCGGTGGTGCCGCGTCCGTAGAAGTAGCCGTCGATCTCGGCGAACTGGTAGGGGTCGCGCGACCAGTCGGAAGCCAGGGCGTCGACCACATCCATGTGGGACAGCGCTAGGATGGGCTTCTTCTTCGCCGAGCCGTCGCCGCGGTAGCGCACCACCAGGGCGGCGGTGTCCTTGTGGCGAAGGATGTGGATGTCTTCCTCGGGGAAGCCGGCGGCGCGGAAGCGGGCGGCCAGGGCCTCGGCCAGTTGCGGGGTGGCGTTGTTCCCCACGGCGGTGCGCATGTTGACCGCCTCGGCGAAGATCTCGCGGCCCAGCGCGTTCCAGTTCGCGGCCGGCCGGTATGGCGCGGCGATGGCCGGGGCGGCGAGGGCGACGCAGAGCGCGGCGACCGCGACGGAACGGAACAGGTTGCGCATGGATGGCCCCACGACGGGCCGCGCACCGGCGCAGACCCTAAATCCTGGGTCGGATCGTTCGGCTCCCGAAGCCGGCGCGTCAAGACCGACCATGCCGGAACATGCGGGCCGGGCGGCGTTCGCCCGACGGGAGCCGGCGCTTGACCCGACGCTTGCAGTGACGAAGGCTGCTCTGGCGCGCAGAGAGGCTTTCATGGCCGGACCGGCCCAGACACCCGCGATGGAGGTCAAGCCTCCGAAGCACACCACCTGGAAGGCGCTGCTCGGCGGGCTGGTCGCCTATGCCCTGATCAAGCTGGCGGGGATCGGCATCGTCACCGGGGTGGGGCCGTCCGACGTTATGGCGCTGCCGGAGCTGTTCCTGCCGGCCATGGCCTCGCGCACGGCCTCGGAGCTGTTCGGCGCCGGGCTCATCCTGACCTTCGTGGTCGGCTTCATGCGCATATCGCCGCGCTCGGGGTTCCTGATGGTGGCGCTGGTGCAGGCGGCCATCGGCTGGTTCGCGCCCATGGAGTGGAAGGACGGCTGGATGCGCTGGATGTTCGGCGCCACCGGGCTGGACGACGTCTGGGCCAGCGCGGGCCTGTCCCCCCCCTTCCAGCAGCACGCCATGCTGGGCGGCCTGTCGGTCCAGGACCTGATCGCCTGCGCCGCCGCCGGCGCGGTGGCCCAAGCGGTGCACAACCTGACCGTCAACCAGGCGGCGCGGGAGGCGGGCAAGGGGTGATTGGCCGGCGGTGATTCTACCCCTTCCAAACCCCCGCCTGAAGGTCTATATCCCCTGCAACATCGCTATCGATAGCGTCGCAAGGCGCTAACGAGCGGCGGGCTCCGGCCCCGCCGCTTTTTTGTTGGTTTTACGAAGTGCGGACGAAGACAACCGAAGACCGCCAGCTGCTTGAACTGCTCGAACCCGTGGCCGAGGCCGAGGGGCTGGAGATCGTGCGCCTGCGCCTGATGGGCGGAAACACGCGCCGGCTGCAGATCATGGCCGAGCGTCCCAGCGACCACGAGATCTCGATCGAGGAATGCACCCGCCTGTCGCGCGCCGTGTCCGCTGTGCTGGACGCGGCCGACCCGATCGCCGGCGAGTTCATGCTGGAAGTCTCGTCGCCCGGCATCGACCGGCCGCTGACCCGCCTGAAGGACTTCGAGATCTTCGAGGGCCTGGAGGCCCGCATCGAGCTCGATCGCCTCGCCGAGAACCGCAAGCGCTTCAAGGGCGAGCTGGCCGGCATCGACGGCGACAACGTCTGCATCAACATCGAAGGCGAGGAAGAGACCCTGCTTCTGCCCTTCGCGTGGATCGCCGAGGCCAAGCTGGTCTTGAACGATGAACTCATGAAGCGTGGCGCCGCCGAGCGCGCCGCCCGCCTCGCCCAACAAGAACTTCAATCCAACGACAACGACGACCAGGAAGAGGACGACGCCCGATGACCTTCACGGGGATCAGCGCCAACCGGCTTGAATTGCTGCAGATCGCGGACGCGGTTGCGCGCGAGAAATCGATCGACAAGGAAATCGTCATCGAGGCGATCGAGGAGGCGATCCAGAAGGGCGCCCGCTCGCGCTACGGCGCCGAGCACGACATCCGCGCCTCGATCGACCAGACCACGGGCGAACTGACCATCATCCGCGTGGTCACGGTCGTCGATGACGAAGAGATCATCGAGAACGACTACGCCATGCAGCACCTGTCGGACGCGCTGAAGTCCGACAAGGAAGCCTATGTCGGCAAGACCTACACCGAGGTCCTGCCGCCCTTCGAATTCGGCCGGGTGCAGACCCAGATGGCCCGCCAGGTCGTGACCCACAAGGTTCGCGAGGCCGAGCGCGAGCGCCAGTACGAAGAGTTCAAGGATCGCGTCGGCGAGATCGTCAACGGCACCGTCAAGCGCGTCGAGTACGGCAACGTCGTCGTCGACCTGGGCCGTGGCGAAGGCGTCATGCGCCGCGACCAGTCGATCCCGCGCGAGCTGTTCAACATCGGCGACCGCATCCGCTCCTACATCTACGACGTCCGCCGCGAGACCAAGGGCCCGCAGATCATGCTGTCGCGGGCGCACCCCGGCTTCATGGCCAAGCTGTTCGCCCAGGAAGTCCCGGAGGTCTACGACGGCGTCATCGAAATCCGCGCCGTGGCCCGCGACCCGGGTTCGCGCGCCAAGATGGCGGTGCTCAGCAACGACGGCTCCATCGACCCCGTCGGCGCCTGCGTCGGCATGCGCGGTTCGCGCGTGCAGGCGGTGGTCGCCGAGCTGCAGGGCGAGAAGATCGACATCATTCCATTCTCGCCCGACGAGGCGGCCTTCATCGTCAACGCCCTGGCCCCGGCCGAGGTGTCCAAGGTGGTGATGGACGAAGAGGACGAGCGCGTCGAAGTGGTTGTGCCCGACGAGCAGCTGTCGCTGGCCATCGGCCGCCGCGGCCAGAACGTCCGCCTCGCCTCGCAGCTTTCGGGCTGGCAGATCGACATCATCACCGAGTCCCAGGACTCCGAGCGTCGCCAGCGCGAGTTCGCCGAACGCACCCAGCTGTTCCAGGAGGCGCTGGACGTCGACGAGGTCATCGCCCAGCTGCTGGTCACCGAGGGCTTCGCGGCCGTCGAACACGTGGCCTATGCCGAGGAAGGCGAAATCGCCTCCATCGAGGGCTTCGACGACGACACCGCGATGGAGCTGCAGACCCGCGCCCGCGAATGGCTGGACAAGGCCACCGCCGAGCTGGACGCCAAGCGCAAGGCGTCGGGCGTCGAGGACGCGGTGCTGGACGTGCCGGGCGTCACCCTTCCGATCGCGGTCGCGCTCGGCGAGGGCGGCGTCAAGACGGTCGAGGACCTGGCCGACCTGGCTACCGACGAGATCCGCGGCGGCTTCGAGTTCAGGGACGGCGAACGCGTCCGCGTCCCCGGCGTGCTGGAAAGCTTCAGCCTGTCGCTGGAAGACGCCGAGATGCTCATCCTGCGCGCCCGCGTGGCCGCCGGCTGGATCACCGAGGAAGACCTGCCGCAACCGGCCTACGTCGAAGAAGCCGAGCCCGAGGAAGCCGGCGAGTTCGACAACGTCTGGGCCCAGCCCGGCGCCGCCGTCGAAGCCGCTCCCGAAGCGCCGGTCACCGCCGACGCCGAGGAAGACCCGCAGGGCGATCCCGCCGAACCCACTGTCGATGAGGAGGACGGGCAGGAGGCTTAGGCTTTCTGTCCTTCAACCGGGCGCGTGAGCAACCCGAAGGCTGTCACCGACGCGCAACGTGAGCGCCGCGATCTCGTCACCGGCGAGGTCATGGAGGAAGCGCGCCTGATCCGCTTCGTGGCCTCGCCCGACGGCGTGGTCACCCCGGACGTGTCGCGCAAGCTGCCCGGCCGGGGGATGTGGGTCGCCGCCGACCGCGCCTCCATCGAGACGGCCTGCGCCAAGAACCTGTTCTCGCGCGGCGCGAAGGCCAAGGTGAGCGCGCCCTCGGGCCTGGCCGACCTGGTCGAGCAGCTGCTCGCGCGGCGCGCCGTCGACCTCCTGGGTCTGGCGAAACGCGAGGGCGTTCTTATATCGGGGTTCGAAAAGACCCACGCGGCGATCCGCGGCGGTCGCTGCGGCTGGCTCATCGAGGCCAGCGACGGCGCGGCGGACGGACGGCGCAAGCTGATGCGCCTGGCCGGCTACACCGACCCTCCCACCCCGGTCTGCGGCGCTTTCAGCACCGATGAATTGGGTTTGGCCTTGGGGCTGGGAAATGTGATACACGTCTGCCTCCTTGCGGGGCGACAGTCCAAGCGTTGGACCGAAGAGGTTCAACGGTTGGCCGGGTTCCGCCCGCTTCTCCCAGAGAGTTGGCGCGAGGAAATCTCGGACGGGCGGGGCGGCTGACGCTTCGGCCCGCTTTGTTTATGGCCCCACGGCCCTTTGAGTGCGTCTAAGACCCGGCACCCGCCGGCCATTGAGTTAAGCGAGCGGTATGAGCGACCAGAACGACAACAACGACCAGGGCTCCAAGCCCGCCGCGCCGGCCCCGACCCCGGGTTCCGCGCCGGCGCGCCCGCCGCTGACTCTCAAGCCCCGCGCCGCCGGCTCGGTGAGTTCGGGCACCGTGCGGCAGAGCTTCAGCCACGGACGCACCAAGACCGTGGTGGTTGAGACCAAGCGTCGCCTCGGCGCCGCGCCGGGCGCGCCCGAGCGTCCTCGCCCCGCCGCCTTCGACGTCAAGGCCCGCCCGCAGCCCCAGGCGCCCGCGCCCGTCGCCGCCCCCGTGGCCCCCCGTGAAGTCCAGCTGCCCGGCGGCCTGTCGGCCGAGGAGATGGAAGCCCGCCGCAAGGCGATCGAGATCGCCCGCGCCGAGAGCGAGCGCCGCGAAGCCGAGCGCAAGGCCCGCGAGGACGCCCGCCGCGCCCAGGAAGAGGAGCGGCGCCGCGAGGAGAACGCGGTCGCCGCCCCCCAGCCCAAGGAACC
>CAZRKY010000213.1:0-5254 GCA_964600375.1 uncultured Caulobacteraceae bacterium
AGGCCTCGACCGACGCGGGCCGGTCCTCGGGATGGACCTTCAGCCCGGCCTCGATGGCCTTGATCAGTTCGGGCGGCGCGTCATGGCTCGGCCAGGCCAGCGGCGCGTCGGTCAGGCGCAGGACCTGTTCGTTCCGGATGAAGTCGGCGCCCACGATCAGGCGCCGCAGCAGGGCGCTGGCGGCGTGGATGTCGGTGTACGGACCCAGCGCGTCCTCGGCCGTCCCGTCATGCAGTTCGATCGGCGAATAGCCGGGGGTGACCAGGCCGTCCTGTCGCCCGGCGGGCTTCATCAACGATCGGCGGTCCGTCGAGAATCCGGTGAGTTCGATACCATCATCGCCGGGGGCCACGGTGTGGGGCTGGATGTCGAGGTGCAGGAAGCCCGCGGCGTGCACTGCCTCCAGGACGTCGGCCAGGGCCGCGGCCAGTCGCACGACGGCCTTGCCCGGCAGGGTCTCGCCGAAGGCCAGGATCTCGCCCAGGGTGCGGCGCCCGGTGCGGGTCACCCGATAGGCCGTGCCATTGGCCTCGAACCCGGTGCTGGGCGGCGCGAACGGGTGCTCGAAGGCCTCCAGCGCCCGGGTCACGCCCATGAAGCGCTCCCGGCCTTCGCTCAGCGGCTGGTCCAGGCCCGACTGCACCGCGACGGCCCCGTGGCCGGCCGTGCGGTAGAAGAGGTCGGCGGGCCAGTACTCGCGCAGCTGCACCCGGTCGTGGCCGACGCGAGCGGGATAGACCAGGGCGTCGCCTACGCGCCGGGCCGGGCCCAGGACGAAGACGCCGTTCAGGTCGAAGGTCTCGGGCAGGCCGACGCTCAAGGTCATTGGCGCGGCGCCTCCGCGCTCGCCGGCGCGGCGGGGGCAGCCGGCGCGGCGTGCGCCGAACAGGCCCGGTCGCGCTCGCCCTCCGGCGCATTGGTCAGGTCGGTGACCCGCTGCAGGATCGCCAGCTCCCGCGCGGTGGCCGGCGGCAGGTCGGCGGAGGGCGCCAGCTCCAGCCGGATCGGCCGCTCGGGCCGCCACTCGCCGTTGTTGGCCCGCAGGGTGGCCAGCATCACCGTGTTGGAATTGACCAGACCGTGGCAGGCGAAGAACTCGCTCCAGTCATCCAGCCGCGCCTGGTCCTGCGGGTTCAGGTTGACGGTGACCGTGCGGGCCAGGGGCGCGCGCGCCGGATCGAGGCTGCGCGGCGCGCGCAGGGACCCGATCCCGATCACCAGGGCGGCGGCTGCGACGGCCAGGATCAGGGCCGAGGCGCCCTCGACCTTGCGTTTGGGTGCGACGGCGGGCCTGGGTCGGAAGGGGGTGCGGGGTGCTCTCATGGCGTCGCACACGCTTCGCGCGGCCGCGATGCGCCGCCGACGATCCACGCCCGAACAGCCGGATCGCACAACAGCCGACGCGCCACCGCGATGGCCGGCGTGGTGTCGGCGGGGGTGCGCTGTTGCAGGTTCACGACGATGGTCAGGGCGCGACGCGGCTGGTCGTCCGGGTCGCCCTCGCGATAGAGCCCCGCAACCAGGGCCACGGCATGACCGATGCCCGAGAAGGTCACCGCGTCGAGCGGCACGCCCGTCACCTGACCGGCCTCGACCCGCAGGCCGTCGATCAGGCCGCCGCGCGGACGGCCGAGCGCGTTCAGGCGCACGATCTCCTGCATGACCAGCTCGGGCCGGTCGTCGTGGCAACGCACGCCTAGCCGGCGCACGGCGTCCAGCAGCTTGGCCCGGTTCGCCTGCGGCCCCGACGACGGCAGGAACAGCCCCGGCCCGCGCCGCCACGTCAGCGGGCATCGGCGCTCGACATAGCGCGCCAGCGCCGCATTGGCCGGAGTCCGCGCCCCGAAGCGGTCGAGGTTGGGGGTGCCGGTCTTGGCGAAAATGCGAACTTCAAGCCCCTCCTCCACCGGATCCGGCGCCACCGCGCCCAGCCGCGCGCCGGTGCCGTCGATGGCCACGTGGCGCAGGCCGTTCATCACCGGGATCCAGGCCTCGGTGCGGATCGGCAGGGCGGGCGAACCGGCGATGGTCGGCCGCGCCCCGGCGACCAGCTGCGAGCGGATCGGCCGGCGCGTGACGATGCGCGAGAACACCTCGGCCATCTTCACCGTGGTCCAGCGCCCGCGGCTGCCGCCCAGGATGGTCATGATGTAGTCCGGGCCGATCTCGCTGATGTCAGAAAGGCCGAAGTCCTCGATCTCGGGCGAGGCGGCGGCGAAGCGTTCGGCGCGCTCCAGCCCCTTGCGCCCCCAGATGCCGGAATCGAACGCCGCCGCATCGCCCGAGGCATCGCCCTCGGCGCGCACGCCAAAGAGGATCGGCAACTGGCGCGGCCAGCTGGCGGCGCTGTCGTGGCGCAGGCGCGGGATCAGGCCGAAGGGTCCGGCCTGGGCGCCGCGCAGGGCGTTGAGCGCCGGCGGCGAGGTGCGCGTCCGTCCAGCCAGTTCCCACGTCTCGCTGGACCCGGCGACGGGATTGCCGCCCTCGCCCAGTCCCAGCAGCATCAGGGCGGCGGCGTACTTGTTGCTGGACTGGGACAGGTAGTGTTCGAAGTCGATGCCGCCGGCGACGGCGACGTGGTCCTCGATGTCCATGCCGAGGTCGACGCCCAGCAGTTCGCGGAACGAGCGCTTGGTCTTCTTCCGGTCGGTCGACAGTTCGCGCACCTGGGCCGGCGCGATCCGCAGGGTCGCCAGCGCCGGATTGGCCTGCAGGATGGCCAGGCTGATGGGCGCCTTGGCCACGGAGCCGACGGGCATGCGGGCGAAGTTGTGGTTGCGCTCGATCAGGGGGTCGGGTTGCAGCGAGGCGGCCTGGCGCGGGCCCAGCTGGCTGCGGTCGCGGGGATAGGTGCCGAGCGCCAGCACCTCGCCGGTCTTGGCGTCCATCAGCGTCACGCCGGCGGGGAAGGCCGGGCCGCCGGCGCGCAACCGCTCGGCGCGGTCCTCAAGCGCGGTCTGGGCCACCGCTTGCAGGCCGGAATCGATGGTCAGCTGGATCTTGGGCGCGTCCCCGTCGGCCATGGCGGCCTCCGCCGCGCGGGCAAAGCTGTCGAGGCCCAGGTCTCGCACGCGCCCCCGGCCGGGCAGCTGGCGCGAAACGGCCGGGTCGGCGAGGTCGAGGTCGAAGCGCGTCTCGCGGCCGTCATGGCGGAAGCCCAGGGTGTCGTGCGGCTTCAGCGGCACGAGCATCGGCGTCCCCTCGCGCGGAGCCAGGGTGCGACCGTTCAGGACCACCGCCACGCCCGGCGTGGCGAACACCTGCACCAGGGTCTGGTCCCCGA
This sequence comes from uncultured Caulobacteraceae bacterium, assembly GCA_964600375.1. Lineage (GTDB taxonomy): Bacteria > Pseudomonadota > Alphaproteobacteria > Caulobacterales > Caulobacteraceae > JAEZEZ01. The sequence continues at coordinate 3,284 of CAZRKY010000213.1, forward strand.
CGCGCAGGACGACGGCGGCGGTCTGGCTGCCGTGGGCGACCACGTAACGCTGGGCCGCGCGTGCGCCGCGCGGGGGCCGCTCCAGGTCGATCTGGCCGACCGCCGTCGCCGCGTGGGATTCGCCCTGGGGCGTGAGGCTGAGCTCGGCGCCGCCGTCGCGCGCCACCAGCACGGGGGTCGCCTGCCGGTCGCCGCGGTAAAGCAGCGAGCCGCCCCAGCCGCGCCCTGTGGCGAACGGCCCCGGGATGCGGTGGGCGTCGGGGCGGATGGCCAGCACCCGCGTGCCGCCCTCCTCGACCTTCCACACCGAGGCGTCGGCGCGGCGCATGTCGGCGGCGAGGTAGGAGCCGCTCATGAAGGCCTTGAAGGCGGGGTGGTCCACCGGCGCCAGTTCGGAGGGGATCACCCGCATGGGGTCGGCGCGCAGGTCGAGCTTCAGCCAGCCGCGCCCGGCCACCAGCTCGTTGACGATCCTGCGGTAACCCGAAGCCTCATAGACCGATGACGCCGGCCGCCCAACCACCGCCAGCAGCCAGGGCGCGGCGACCACCGCGATCAGCAGGATCGCCAGCAGGGCCGGCGCAATGCGCGGGTCGGGCCCGCGACCGGGTTCGGCGAGGGGGCGGGCCTTAGCCATCGCGCGCCTCCCTGGGACCCGACAGTCCGAAGAACGCCAGGGCGAAGAGGGTCAGGCCCTCCAGCAGGTCGCTGCCGGAGGACGCGGCCATCAGATAGACGTTACGGCCGGTGAACAGGGTCAGCTGCAGATTGGCCAGGATGACATAGGCGGCGACGCCGAAGAGCACCGTCAGGCTGACCAGGCCGATCAAGCGCCGCGCCGACGGCGGCGCGGACTCCGACGGTCGGGTCAGGCTCGCGCCCGCCGCCACCAGCGCGGCCAGCATGGCCAGGTAGGCCGCCGCCGAGACGCGGCCGAAGTCGCTCATCAGGTGCACGGCCGAGACGTTGTCAGACAGGTGCACCGGCGCGACGATGGCGCCGAGCGGCGCGCCGCGCATGTAGCCCCGCCCGAGCACCGGCGCGGTGTAGTCGCTGAGGTGGGCCGACAGCACCCGCAGGTTCTCGGCGCTGGCGGCGCCGGCCGAGACCAGCCGTTCGGGGGCCAGGAACTGCAGCAGGCGCGCGCGGTTGTCGTCGAGACTGGAGACCTGTCCCAGGATCTGCAGGGCGGCGGTGTCGTCGACCGCCGGGTCGCCGGCGGCGTGGATGCGCGCGGAGTTCAGGGTCAGGTTCGAGAAGGCCCCGGCGACGAAGACCAGCAGATAGACTCCGACCACCGCCGCGGCGGGCGCCGTCCAGGCCCAGCGGCGGCGCCGCGGCAGCGGGCTGCGGCTCAGCACCCCCAGCCCCCAGGCCCCGACGGCGGCCAGCGGCGCGAGCGTGGTCAGGGCGTAGCCGGTGTCGCTGACGAACATCGGCAGCAGCACCACCACGACGAACAGCAGCAGGGCGAACCCGCCTGGCCAGGCCCAGCGGCGCGCGGCCCAGCGCGCCTTGCCTGCAAGGTCGGCGGGCAAGGGTTCGTCGGTCGGCGGCGGGGCCTTGGCGGCGGCCGCGATCATGCCGGCGAAGCCGATGATCAGCAGCGGCGTATAGACCGCGCTCACGGCGATGAAGAGCCGCTCCTTGACCCCCGCGAGCGCCAGTAGCACGCGGAAGACCACGGCGGCGATCAGCACCGCCAGCCAGGCGTGGTCGCGGATCCAGTCCCAGGCGCCGCCCCGTGGCCAGAGACCGGCGAACCGCGAGGCGATGCTAGCGGGCGGGACACCCGACTTCTTGCCGGCGACGGGTTCAGCTGCTGGCTTCCAGTTGACCAGAGCCTGGTAGAGCGCCGCCGCCACCGCCGCGAACACCAGCGCCAGGACGAATCCGGTCGGCCGCTGCGCCGCCTGGACGATGCCGGCCGCGGACGCCGCCACGAACAGGGCCAGGCCCAGCCACACCGGT
>CAZRKY010000213.1:5264-5790 GCA_964600375.1 uncultured Caulobacteraceae bacterium
CGCGAACGTCAGCAACAGGGCCGGCGCCGCGACATAGGCCGCCAGGCCGTCGGCCAGCAGCCGGTCGGCGACCAGGGTGGTGTCCACCGCCGTTCCCGACAGGCCGATCAGCACCCGCACCGCCAACAGCATCTGAAGGCTGAAGATCAACGCCCAGGCCATCGGCCGGTCGGCCAGCAGCCGCCGCTGCAGTCGCCAGGACAGGGCCGCCCAGGCCAGGCTGGCCGCCAGCAGGATCCACGGGAAGGCGAAACGCTCGAGCCGCATCTGCACCGTGCGGGCGTCGGCCGGCAGTTCGCCGCGGTCCAGAGCCCCATGGGTGAACTCGGCGCAGGACCCGGCGTCGGGCAAGGGCAAGGCGCCCTCGGCCGTGGTCGCCGCGGCGCCGCCCAGCGCCGGCAGCGACACCACCGTCGAACTGGCCGCCGCCCGGGCGGTCAGCACGCGCGCCGCCGACATGTCGCCGTTGCGCGGACAGGTCCCCAGCACCACTGTCGCGGGGGTGTCGAGCCGCGCCGTCACAGCC
>CAZRKY010000214.1:0-5663 GCA_964600375.1 uncultured Caulobacteraceae bacterium
ACTTCCACCCGTGCTGGCTGACCGCACCCAATTGCAGCAGGTGATCGTCAACCTCGCGGTCAACGCCCTGCAGGCCATGGCCCACGGCTCCGCGCCCCCCGTCCTGCGGCTGGAGACCGGCGCGGCCGGCGACGGGGTGGTGCTGAGGATCGAGGACAATGGTCCGGGCATTGGCGAGGACGCGCTGGGCAGCCTGTTCGACAGCTTCTACTCGACCAAGGCCGGCGGCATGGGCATGGGGCTGCCGATCTGCCGCTCCATTCTCGAGGGCTACGGCGGCACGATCGTCGCGGCCAATCGCGACAGCGGCGGGGCGGCCTTCGAGGTCGTGCTTCCGGCGGCGCAGGGCTGACCTATACGAAGGTATGCGGCCGCCAGCCGCACGTAGAATGGCCGGGCGCCGGAGCGGGGCGCATTCTCCTGACATCGAGCGGCCATCGGGGTCGCCTGACCCTTTCAGGAGACTTCAGATGACCAAGACCATCGTGCTGGTTCACGGCGCCTGGACCACCCCCAGCTCGTGGAACCTCTTCCGCCGCCGCTTCGAGAGCCAGGGCTACAGGGTGATCACCCCGGCCTGGCCGTTCATCGACCGCAGCGTCGAGGAGATGCGCAAGAAGCCTGACCCGCGCTTCGCCAAGGTCGGCCTCAAGCAGATCGTCGACCACTATGACGCCGTGATCCGCGCCCTGCCGGAGCCGCCGATCCTGATGGGCCACTCCATCGGCGGGCTGGTGGTTCAGCTGCTGGCCGACCGGGGCCTGGGCGCCGCCGTCGTGGCGATTGATCCGGGCGCGCCGGCCGGCGTCATTCCAGATCCGGTTGCGGTCATCAACCTGCTGCCGGTGTTCACGGCCTTCAACGGCTGGAACCGGGCCCTGATGATGAACCTGAGCCACTTCCGCAACGCCTTCGCCAACGGCCTGCCGCGCGCCGAGCAGGAGGCGACCTGGCGAGCGGAGATCATCCCTGTTCCCGGCCGCGTCTTCTTCCACGCCGCGCTGGGCATCAATTCCGGCGTGACCTGGAGGAGCCGCATCCGGCCACCGATGCTGCTGATCGGCGGCGAAAAGGACCGGACCGCGCCGGCGGCGATGACGCGCGCCAACTTCCGCGCCCAGCGCAGGGCCGCCTCGCCGACCGCCTACAAGGAGTTCGCGGGCCGCTCGCACTTCCTGTGCGCCGAACCCGGCTGGGAGGACGTCGCCGACTACGCGCTCGCCTGGGCCCGGGACTACGCCGTGAACCCGGCCGCCGAGCCGGCGCCGCTGCGGCCATTCGCCGTGGCCGCCTGAGCCTGCTTCCCCAAACGCGAACCGACGGAGGCCGACATGCCCACGATCACGACCCGCGACGGAACCCGGATCTTCTACAAGGACTGGGGCCGGGGACAGCCGGTGCTGTTCAGCCATGGCTGGCCGCTGAGCGGCGACGCCTGGGACGGCCAGATGCAGTTCCTGGGCGCGGCCGGCTACCGCGTCATCGCCCACGACCGCCGCAGTCACGGCCGCTCCGACCAGACCTGGGACGGCAATGACATGGACACCTATGCCGACGACCTGGCGGCGCTGATCGAGGCGCTGGATCTGCAGGACGTGGTGCTGGTCGGCCATTCCACCGGCGGCGGCGAGATCACCCACTACGTCGGCCGCCACGGGACGGAGCGGGTCGCCAAAGTCGTTCTGATCGGGGCCGTGCCGCCGCTGATGCTGAAGACCGCGGCCAACCCCGGCGGCCTGCCGATCGAGGTCTTCGACGGCATCCGAAAGGGGACATTCGACAACCGGGCCCAGTTCTTCAAGGACCTGGCGACGCCCTTCTACGGCTACAACCGGCCCGGCGCCGTCCTGTCGGAAGGCGTTCGCGACAGCTTCTGGCTGCAGGGCATGCTGGGCGGCATCAAGGGCCAGCTGGACTGCATCCATGAGTTCTCGCAGGTCGATTACACCGAGGACCTGAAGAAGATCGACGTGCCCTGCCTGATCATCCACGGCGACGACGACCAGATCGTGCCGATCGATGCGGCGGGCCGGGCCTCGGCGAAGATCGTGAAGGGATCGATCCTGAAGGTCTACGAGGGCGCCCCCCACGGCCTGACCGCCACCCATCAGGACCAGGTCAACGCGGACCTGCTCGCCTTCATCCGCGGCTGATCCCTCCCGCAGCCGCGGCCAAGGGCCCGCCTCGCCGCTCCCCCCGGGCGGGGCGGGCCGCCTTTTCAGGAGCCTTCCGATGTCGCGCACGATCGTCTTCGTCCACGGCGCCTGGGTCACCCCCCAGTCGTGGGGCCCGTTCCTCGATCCGTTCCGCGCCGCGGGCTACACGGTCCACGCGCCGGCCTGGCCCGGAATCGGCGAACGCTCGGCGGCCGAGTTCAACGCCGATGTTCCGAAGGACTGGGGCTCCCTCACGGTCGGCAAGATCGCCGACCACTACCAGGCCTTCATCGAGACCCTGCCCAAGGCGCCGATCCTGATCGGCCACTCCTTCGGGGGGCTGATCGTGCAAATGTTGCTGGACCGGGGCGTGGGCGTCGCGGGCGTGGCGCTCAACCCGGTGCTGATCGGAGGCATTGTGCCGGGCCCGACGACGTTGGGGTTCGCGATTCCGATCCTGGTTCGCTGGAATGGCTGGAACCGGCCCTGGTCGCACAGCCGCCGATCCTGGGCCGGGCGGTTCGCCAATGGCGCGCCCAAGCCCCAGCAGGACGAGAGCTACGACACCTACGTCATTCCCGCGCCCGGCCGTATCTTCTACCAGGCCGCCTTCTGGGCCGGGACCTTCATCAACCCGCGCCGTCGCACCGCGCCCCTGCTGATCACCGGCGGCGGCGCCGATCGGCTGGTCACGCCCTACCTGTCGCACCAGGCCTGGCAGATCCAGCGCGGCTCGAAGGCGCAGACCCGTTACAAGTTCTTCGAGGGCCGCTCCCACCTGCTCTGCGCCGAGCCGGGATGGGAGGCGGTTGCCGATGTCTGCATCCGCTGGATCGGGGGGCTGGCCCCTCGCGCAACCGTGTAGTCCGCGCCTCTGGACCGCGAGCTTCACAGGGGGGAAAGGTGCGTTCCTTCCCCTAGGTAATCTTGACGTTTACGTAAAGGCGAGCTTAGAGGGCGCCAGCAAACAGAGGCCGTCATGACCGAAGCCTATATCTACGACGCCGTTCGCACGCCCCGCGGCAAGGGCAAGAAGGACGGATCGCTCCATGAGATCACCGCCCTTTCGCTGGCCACCCAGATGCTGGAGGCGGTCCGCGACCGCAACAACCTGGACACCAGCCACGTCGACGACGTGATCCTGGGCTGCGTCTCGCCGGTGGGCGAGCAGGGCGCCGACATCGCGCGCACCGCGGTGCTCATGGCGGGCTACGCCCAGACGACGGCCGGGGTTCAGGTGAACCGCTTCTGCGCCTCGGGCCTGGAGGCCTGCAACATCGCCGCGGCCAAGGTCATCTCCGGCGAGGCCGAGTTCGCCATCGGCGGCGGCATCGAGGCCATGAGCCGCGTGCCCATGGGCTCGGACGGCGGCGCCTGGCCGACCGACCCGTCTTCGGCCTTCCCGACCTATTTCGTGCCGCAGGGCGTCTCGGCCGACATGATCGCCACCAAGTACGGCTTCTCGCGCGATGACGTCGACGCCTACTCGGTCGAAAGCCAGAAGCGCTCGGCCAGGTCCTGGGCCGAGGGCCGCTTCAAGAACTCCGTCGTCGCCGTGAAGGACCAGCTGGGGATCACCCGCCTGGACCATGACGAGAACATCCGCGGCAATACCGACATGCAGGCGCTGGCCTCGCTGAACCCCTCGTTCCAGATGATGGGCGAAATGGCCTTCGACGCGGTGATCAACCAGCGCTACCCCGAGGTCGAGCGCATCAACCACGTGCACACGCCTGGCAACTCCTCGGCCATCGTCGACGGCGCTTCCGCGGTGCTGATCGGGTCGAAGGAAGCCGGCGAGCGGGCCGGGCTCAAGCCCCGCGCCCGCATCCGCGGCGCCGCCTCGATCGGCTCGGAGCCCTCGATCATGCTGACCGGCCCTGAGCCCGTCACCCGCAAGCTGCTGGCGCGCCTGGGCATGGGCGTGAACGACATCGACCTCTACGAACTGAACGAGGCCTTCGCCGCCGTCGTGCTGCGCTACATGCAGGCGCTGGATATCGACCACTCGAAGATCAACGTCTGCGGCGGCGCCATCTCGATGGGCCACCCGCTCGGCGCCACCGGCGGCATGATCCTGGGCACGGTGCTGGACGAGCTGGAACGCTCGGGCAAGGGTACTGCGCTGGCTACCCTGTGCATTGGCGGCGGCATGGGCACCGCCACCGTCATCGAACGCGTCTGAGGAAGATCAGGACCATGGAAACCTTCAAGATCGACGTCGACGCCGACGGTATTGCGCTGGTCACCTTCGACGTGCCCGGCCGCAGCATGAACACCCTGACCTCCAAGGTCATGGAAGAGCTGCCCCAGCTGGTCGAGCGCATCACCACCGACGCGGCCATCAAGGGCGCGGTCATCACCTCGGGCAAGGCCTCGGGCTTCTGCGCCGGGGCGGACCTGGGCGACATGGCCTCGGGCATGCTGACCGGCGCGGGCAAAGGTGAAGCGGCGCTGAAGGCCGCCTTCGACGCCGGCTGGCGCATCAATGCGGCCTTCCGCGCGCTGGAGACCTGCGGCAAGCCCGTGGCCGCGGCCATCAACGGCCTGGCGCTGGGCGGTGGGCTGGAGCTGACGCTCGCCTGTCACTACCGCGTCGTCGCCGACGACTCGAGGATCCAGCTCGGTCTGCCCGAGATCAAGGTCGGGCTCTTCCCCGGCGGCGGCGGCACCCAGCGTCTGCCGCGCCTGATCGGCGTGCAGGCCGCCCTGATGGCCATGAGCGAAGGCAAGTCCTTCCGGCCCAAGGAGGCGCTCGCCGCCGGCGTGGTGCACGCCGTGGTTCCGGCCGCCGACGTGCTGCAGAACGCCAAGGACTGGGTCAAGACCGGCAAGGCCCAGCAGCCGTGGGATGACAAGGGCTTCAAGCTGCCCGGCGGCGGCCCCTACCATCCTGCGGGGATGCAGGTGTTCGTCATGGGCAACGCCATGCTGCGCAAGCAGTCCTACGGCAACTATCCCGCCGTCCTGAACCTGATGAAGTCCGTCTACGAGGGCGTGCAGGTTCCCATGGAGGCGGCGCTCCGCATCGAGACCCGCTACTTCATCAAGACCCTGATGACGCCGCAGGCCCAGGCGATGATCCGCTCGCTGTTCCTCAGCAAGCAGGAGCTCGACAAGGGCGCCCTGCGTCCCGCCGGCGTTCCCGCCTCCGATCCCAAGAAGGTGTCCGTCCTCGGCGCCGGCATGATGGGCGCGGGCATCGCCTATGTGCAGGTCATGGCCGGCATCGAAACGGTGCTGATCGACGTGACGCAGGAAGCCGCCGACAAGGGCAAGGCGCACGTCGAAGATCTGCTCAAGAAGCGCCTCTCGCGCGGCCAGATGACCCAGGAGAAGTTCGACAAGACGCTCGGCCTGCTGATCGCCACCACCGACTACGCCCACGTCAAGGGCTCGGACCTGGTGGTCGAGGCCGTGTTCGAAAGCCGCGAGATCAAGGCCAAGGTCTCGGCGCTCGCCGAGTCTCAGCTGGCCGAGGGCGCCATCTTCGGCTCCAACACCTCG
>CAZRKY010000215.1:0-5583 GCA_964600375.1 uncultured Caulobacteraceae bacterium
GCCCCATGCGAGAGCACTTCACCGCAGCCGACAAGAACCACAACGGCTTCCTCGAGGAAGACGAGATGAAGGGCGACCACCAGTTCATCTTCCGGAACGTCGAAGGCGACTAGCGTTGGAGACGAGCCTGCTCAGCCCTCGAGCAGGCGACGAAGGGCGGCCCCGGTCTCTTCGACGGCCTGGGCCGCCTGCTTCGACAGATAGGCGAAGTTGAGCGCACCGTGCGCCAGGGTTCCGTAGGTGAGGGTCTCGATCCGCACGCCTGCAGCGGCCACCGCCTCGCCGAAGGCATGGATCCCGGGCCGAAGGGGGTCGAGCCCCACCTCCACCAGCACCGTGGGCGGCAGGGTCGCGAGATCGCCGTCCATGATCCTGAAATCGGTCCTCAAGCCGCCTTCCTCCTCGAAATCCTCGATCTGGCTGCGCACGAAGCCGATGGCCACGCGGCCGAGGAAGCGGAAGTCCTTCATCGGACTGCCGACCCACTCGGCCTCGTCGACGTCGAGGAGGGGGTAGAGCAGGACCAGGAACGCCGGCCGAACGCCTCCATGCAGGGCCAGCCAGGCGGCGATGTGTCCGCCTGCCGAATCCCCGCCCAGTCCAATGCGCTCGGGATCGGCCTCCAACTCGGCCGCGTGGGCCCGGACCCAGGCGAAAGCTGCCTGGGCGTCGCGATGCATGCCCGGGAACCGGCACTCGGGCGCCAGGCGATACCCCACCGACAGGATTCGCATCCCTGCGGCGGCAGCCAGCCGCCGGCAGAGGGCGTCGTGGCTCTCGATGTCGCAGAGGACAAATCCGCCGCCATGGAAGAAGACCATCAGGGGCCCGCCCTGCGCGAGGCCCGGCGGCGTGTAGAGACGGGCGGGCAGGGGGCCCTCGGCCCCGTCGACCTGCAGATCCCTGGCGGGGCAACCGTCCACCGCCGCCCTGTCCAGCCCAACGTGTAGTTTTCTGATCAGGGCGCGGGTGGCCGGCAAGCCGTGCTTGCTGAGGGCGTCGATGGCAGTCTGCTGCGCGGTTTTCATGCAGCGAACCTAGGCATGCCGCCGGCCGAGCGCCAGAACCGGCATGCTCGCGCCCGCAGCATTGCCATGACTTTGTTCCCCGAATGTGCGATGTTCGTCGCCCTCAACACCCTCCCGGGAGAACGTCGCCGTGACTGACAAGACCGAAAACAAGAACGAAGTCCCCGAAACCGAGGCCGATCCCATCCATGGCGATCACCGTCAGGCCCGTCCCGGCGTCAAGGACGACGGCGACATCGTGACCACCGCCGGCGGTGAACTGATGAGCGGCCTGATCGCCGACATCGCTGACGGCGATACCTGAAACCAGGCCTGACCAGGCCAAACGAACCAGTTTGCTGAGCGGGTGAGCGGCCTTCGAAAGCCGTTTGCCCGCTCAGCCGCATTTTGAACGCGCCGTCGTGGTTCCTGCGCGCCCAACTCACCCCAGACCACGCAAGACGCCAGCGCGCCTCCCTCGCGCGCCACAGGACATTTCATGCCTTTCCCCGCCACCAACCCCGCTCTCGAGCGGGCCCTTGCCGCTCGCGGCTATCTTGAACCGACTCCGGTCCAGGCCGCCGTGATGACTGACGAGGCCGTCGGCCGCGACCTGCTGGTTTCGGCCCAGACCGGGTCGGGCAAGACGGTGGCGTTCGGCCTGGCCATGGCGGCGGAGATGCTGGGCGGGCAGGAGCGGGCCGAGCGTCCGGGTCTGCCGCTGTCGTTGGTCGTGGCGCCCACCCGCGAGCTGGCCATGCAGGTCGCGCGCGAACTTGCGTGGCTCTACGCGCCGTCGGGCGCGCGCATCGTCACCTGTGTCGGCGGCATGGACTCGCGGGCCGAACAACGGAATCTCGAAGCCGGCTGCCACATCGTGGTCGGCACCCCCGGACGCCTGCGCGACCACCTGGAGCGCTCCCGCCTGAATCTCTCGGCGCTGAAGGTCATCGTTCTGGACGAGGCTGATGAGATGCTGGACCTCGGCTTCCGCGAGGACCTGGAGTTCATTCTGGACGCCACCCCGGCGGAGCGCCGCACGCTGCTGTTTTCGGCCACCATCGCGCGCGAGATCGCCAAGCTGGCCAGGACCTACCAGCGCGACGCTGTCCGCCTGGACACCGTCAATCACGAAGAGTCGCACGTCGACATCGAGTACCGCGCCATGCGCGTCGCCCCCAACGAGGTGCAGCACGCCGTCGTCAACGTGCTGCGCTACTTCGAAGCCCCCGGCGCCCTGGTCTTCTGTTCGACGCGGGAGTCGGTGCGCCGCCTGCACATGAGCTTGCGCGAGCGCGGTTTCGACGTGGTCAGCCTGTCAGGCGAGATGACCCAGCGGGAGCGCTCCGACGCCCTGCAGGCGCTGCGCGACGGCAAGGCGCGCGTCTGCGTCGCCACCGACGTCGCCGCCCGCGGCCTGGACCTTCCGGACCTGGGGCTCGTGGTTCACGCCGAACTGCCCAACAACAAGGCCGGCCTGCTGCACCGCTCGGGCCGAACGGGCCGGGCCGGGCGCAAGGGCGTCTCGATCGTGCTGGTGCCCTATACCCGCCGCCGCAAGGCAGAGACCATGTTCGTCGAGGCGAATATCGTCCCCGTCTGGTCGGGCCCGCCGACCGCCGAGGAAATCCGCGTCAAGGACAACCAGCGCCTCCTGGAAGAAGCGCTGTCGGAAGCCGCCGGCGAGGCGGAAGACGCCGGTCTGATCGCCGCCGTCCTGGCCCAGGCCACGCCCGAGCAGCTGGCCTCGGCCCTGATCCGCGGCCGTCGCTCGCGCCTGCCGTCTCCGGAAGAGGTCTATGACGACGCCCGCCTGCGCGACGCGCAAGCCACGCCGCTCAAGCCCAAGCGTGAGTTCGTCCCGGCCAGCGACGCCTCCTGGTTCCGCCTCAACGTCGGCCGGGCCAAGAACGCCGATCCCAAGTGGCTGGTGCCGCTGATCTGCCGACTGGGCCACGTCACCAAGTCCGACATCGGCGTGATCCGCATCTTCGACCGCGAAACCAAGTTCGAGATCTCCAAGGAGACCGCGAGCAAGTTCGGCGACATCGTGAAGGGCGTGGCCGAGGGCGACGTGCGCATCGAGCCCTGCGCGCCGCCCAGCATGCGCACCGAGTACGGTCCGAAGAAGGACTTCGCGCCCAAGCCGCGCAGCGAGTTCCACAAGGCCGCCGGCGAGAAGCCCCGCTACGAGGGCGCCAAGCCCAGGTGGGAGAGCAAGCCCAAGTGGGGCGACAAGCCGGCCGGCGACGCCAAGCCCAGGTGGGAAGGCAAACCCAAGTTCGAAGGCAAGCCGAAGTGGGAAGGCAAGCCGAAGTACGACGCGCGCCCCAAGCCTGAAGGCGAAGCCCGCGCGGAATGGCGCCCGGACGCCCGCGGCGACGCCGCCCCGCCGTTCCGCAAGAAGCCTGACTTCAAGAAGAAGCCCGAATTCGCCGGCGCCGCGCCCGCGGGCAAGAAGCCCTACGCCTCGAAGAAGAAGCGCCCCAACGGTTAGGGCAGGCTGAGGCGCGAGAAGAAGTCCCAGATCTCTGCGCTGGCCTTGATGTCCATGTTGGTGGGGCCAAAGAACGCCGCGTCCATGACGCCCTCGGTCCCCGGCCAGGTGTGGCCGCCGCCGTTGATGAGCCAGAAGACCACGGGCGCCTGGCAGTCGTTGGGCGTGAACCGCTGCGCCTGGGTGCCGGGAGACTGGCCGCGCGGGGGATAGGTGAGCGTCGATCCGGTCTGGCTGCAGCCGTTACGCTTGACGAACCAGGCCAGGGTGTCGCGCGCGCCGACCGTGACGCGCGTCTCCTGATCGTCGGCGCCGCTGCGCACGATGATGCCGTTGTAGTTGACGCTGGGATCGGCGGTGCCGTTCATCAGCAGGATCGGCGCCGGCCGTCCGCCCCGGCACTTGTCCTTCAGCACCGTGTACAGTTCCGCGCCGACCGAGGCGAAGCCGGCGAAGGTGTCGGAGGCGGAACAGGCCATGCGTATGGTCATGAATCCGCCGTTCGAGAATCCGCCCAGGAACATGCGCCGCCGGTCGATGTTGAGATCGCGCCCGAGGTCCTCGGTCAGGGTCTTGAGGAAGGCGATATCGTCCTGGTTGGAGCCGCCTTGCTGGCGGGTCAGGTCATAGAAGGCGTTCCATTCATTGTTGATGCCTTCGGGGTAGACGACGATGAAACCCTTCTCGTCCGCCACCTCGTTCATGCGCGAGATGACCGCCATGGCGGTCGCATTGCTGGGCCGGCCATGCAGCAGCACCACCAGCGGGGTCGGTTTGGCGGGATCGTAGCTGGCCGGGACGTAGGTGATCCAACCCCGCCCCGAGCCGCTCGAGCGCACCGTCGGCAAGGCGAAGCCCTCGTGGTTGAAGAAGAAGGCGTCGATCGTGCGCGCGGAGTCCACGCCGTGGCGGCTGAGCTGGTAGCCCGGCCCGTCGTGGAACCACTCGTTAGCGCCACGGGGCACCGGCAGAAAGGCGAGCGCAGCGCCGGACCGGCAGGCCGCCACGAAGGCGCCGGTCTCGCGTCCGTCGCAGCCATTGAGAGCCCGCAGCGTGTCCAGGGTCGCGGTCAAGGTCATCCGCCGCCCCGTCCGCCCCGACTGGGGCAGGGCGCCCTCGACCGGGTAGGATTCGTCCCGGCCCCCATGGATCAGCAAGGTCGGGGTCGGGGTCGCGCCGGAGCCGCAGGCCTCGGCCGAGAAATTCCACATCAGGGCGCTGACCACGGCCATGCCGGCAAACCGTTGAGGTCCCCGGCAGGCGGCGCGCCAGGCCATCACCCCGCCGGTGTCGTGTCCGACCAGGAACACCCGGGCCGGATCGACGGCGTGGTCCTTGCCCACGGCGGTCACCGCCGCGGCGATGAAGCCCGCGTCGTCGGCCTCGAGGTCCTGACGCTGCAAAGCGGCATGGCCCCCGTCGCTCCAGAAGGTTCCCAGCGGCTCCGGGTAGACCAAGAGGGCGCCGCGCGCCTCCGCCACCGACGCAAGGCCGCTGAAGGCGTGGATGGCCTTGGCCGAGGAGTAGCGTCCGTGCAGGACCACGATCACCGGGGCAGCGCGTCCCGCAGCATAGGTCGAGGGAACGTAGAGGCCGTAGATGCGCCGCTCACCGTCGTGAAAGACGGACCGCATCGAAAGCGGCGGCGCGATCCGAGCCGGGGCCTGCGCCGTTGCGGGCGCTGCGGGCGCGCCCAACAGGAGCAGAACAAAGGTCAGCAGGGCGAACGTCCGCCCGGGCGCAGTTCGGTTGCGCATCGCAATCGTCCTCGAATATCGGCCGGCCCTGGCTTGACCGTAGCGCTTCTCGGAGGCCCGTGTCGCGGCAAATAAACGTGCAGGTCTGCAGCTATTGCGAGGGCGGCGGCGCCCCTTCCGCCTTCAGGGCTGCGCGCAGGGCCGCCTGACCGGCGGCGTAGTGCTCGGCGTCACCGAATTCCTGGAATGCGGATTGCCTCGCATGCTGGCCGATGACGCGCCGCGCGTGCTTGATCGGGCACCAGTATTGCTCGGTGCGGCCGCCGACTTCCCGGACGTAGGCGATCACCCCGTTCACGTAGGAACAGTAGGCGCAGTTCAC
>CAZRKY010000216.1:0-5573 GCA_964600375.1 uncultured Caulobacteraceae bacterium
AGCCATCGGAGAGCGACTCGTTCAGATAGACCTCGGCCTCCTGAGGCGGCAGGGCCGGTGCGTAGCCGAAGCCCTGGCCGTAGTGGCAGCCGACGCCCAGCAGGGCGCGAGCCAGCGCGGCGGTCTCGACGCCTTCGGCCACCACCTCGAGCGACAGGTCGCGACCCAGGTTCACCACCGAGCGGACGATCTTGGAGGACCCCTCCTCGTCGCCCATGGTGCGCACGAAGTAGCGGTCGATCTTCAGCGTGTCGAAGGGCAGGCGAGCCAGGTAGCTGAGCGACGAGAAGCCGGTGCCGAAGTCGTCCAGCGCCAGCGAGGCCCCGGCTTCCTTCAGGCCCTTCAGGATAATGGCGGCCCGGTCGGGGTCGCGCATGATGTCGCTCTCGGTGACTTCCAGCTTCAGCGCGCCGCGCGGCAGACCGGTCTCGGCGAAAACCCGCGCCACGTCTCGGGTCAGGCCCTCGCGCTCTATCTCGATGGTCGACAGGTTCACCGACACGAACAGCTTGCCGGCGTTGCGGTGGCGGCGGAGCCATTCGGCCAGCTGCTTGGCCGAGCTCTCCATCATGTGCAGGCCCAGTTCGTTCATCATGCCCATTTCCTGGGCCAGGGTGAGGAACTCGTCGGGCGGGACCAGGCCGCGGCGCGGGTGGCGCCAGCGGACCAGGGCCTCGAACCCGGCCACGGCGCCGGTCTCGAGATTGACGATGGGCTGGTAGAAGGGCTCGATCTCGCCGCGCATGAAGGCGTTGCGAAGATCGGCCTCCATCGCCAGCTTCGACAGGCCGTCGCTTTCCAACGCCCGGCCATAGGCGGCGTTGCCGCCCCGACCACCGGTCTTGGCGGCTTCCACGGCCAGCTCGGCCCGGCGCAGCAGTTCGGAGACCTCCGGCGCGTCCGGCCCGCCCTCGACCTGGGCGGCGCCGATGGAGACGGTCGGATAGATGTCGAAGCCCGCGACCCTGAGCGGCTGCTCCAGGGCGGCGCGCAGGCGCTCCTGCGGCCGGGCGAGGCCGTCGGGCACCAGGATGGCGAATTCGTCCTCGCCGACGCGCGCGGGGATGACGCCCGCGGGGAAGGCGGCGGCCAGGCGCGAGCCCAGGGCGGCCAGGACCAGATCGGCGCGCTCATGCCCGAGGGCCTCGTTCAGGCGGCGCAGGCGGTCGAGGTCGGCGACGACCAGCTCGTAGCCGCCGGGCTGGGTCAGGGCCTCACGCGCGCGGGCCAGGAAGGTCTTGCGATCCAGCAGGCCGGTCAGGTTGTCGGTGTTGGAGCCGGCGAACTTGGTCTCGATGACGGCGACGCCCGCCGCGCGGGTCCCGTCCTCGAGCCAGACGCCGCGCCAGATGCAGGTCTCGGAGCCCCGCATGCGTAGCCGCACGGCGATTTCCTCGCCCTCCTGGCCGGGGCGCAGCAGCTGTTCGGCCAACGAGCGGTCCTGCGGCAGGACCAGTGCGCCAAAGGCGGCGGAGGTGCATTCGGGGGCCAGCGGGCCGAGGCCCAGCGTACGCGTCGCGCCGGTCAGCCGCAGCCGATCCTGCGACGGCGTCCAGGTCCACAGCGCGACATCAGCGGCGGCGAGCGCCTCCAATGCGGTCGTGGGGTCCCAGGCCAGGCTTCGCGACCTGTCGTTCAACGCGGATCAGCCCCCAGACGAATAGTCGTCTTCCCAATGGGCCCCATCTTCTATGAGCCCGAACAGGAGATGATCTCTCCATGCGCCGTTAATTTTCAAATAAGCGCGGGCCTTTCCTTCCAAAGAGAAGCCCGATTTCAACAATAGATTGCGGGACGCCTCGTTGGACGGCAGGCAGGCGGCCTCGATCCGGTGAAGGCCGAGCCGGGTGAAACAGAAGCGTGTCGCCGCGCGCACCGCCGCCAGGGTGTATCCCCGGCGCGCATGGGGGTGGCCGATCCAGTAACCCAGGGTGGCGGTCTGGGCGATGCCGCGGCGGATGTTCGACAACGTCAGGCCGCCCACCAGCCGGTTGTCCTCCTCGCGGAAGACGAAGAACGGAAAGCCCTGGCCGAGCTCGAGGTCACGCGTGTAGGCCGCCAGGCGGCGGCGAAAGGCTGGCCGGGTCAGGTCGTCATGCGGCCACTCCGGCTCCCAGGGCTGCAGGAATGGCTGGGACTGGGCGCGAAGCTGCGACCAGGCCGGGTAGTCGCTCATGCGCGGCGGGCGCAGGCGCACACCGTCGCCTTCCAGCAAGAGCCCGTGGTCGGACGAAATCCAGTCCAGCAGCGCCATGGGCGCAGACTAGCGCGAGAATTGTGTCAGGCGAACAGGGCCTTCTGGAACGCCGCCGCGGATCCCATCGCCGACTTCGGCCCCAGCACGGCGGCGGCGGCGCGGCCCGGAGCCAGCAGCCGCTCGCCTACCCGCTTCAGGTCGGCAAGGGTGACGGCATCGATCTCGGCGCGGACTTCGGCCGCGGCGGGGATGCGGCCGTAGAGGAACAGGCGGTTGGCGGCGATCTCGGCGCGGGCCAGCGGGCTCTCCTCAGCCATGAACAGCGAGGCCTGGACCTGGGCCTTGGCGCGGGCCAGTTCGGCGTCGGTGGCGCCGCCCTCCACCAGCTTGCGCAGCTCCTGGGCCACAAGTTCGGACAGGCCCTTCGCCTTGCCCGCCGCGGCGCCGGCAAACACCTGCAGGATGCCGGTATCCTCGTAGCTGTCGGTCCAGGCGTCGATGGAATAGGCCAGCCCCCTCGCCTCGCGGGCCTCCTGGAACAGGCGCGAGGCCATGCCGCCGCCGAGGATCTCGGCGAACAGGCGCAGCGCGAAGTAGTCGGGGTCCATCACGGCCATGGCGGGTACGGCCCAGACCAGGTTGGCCTGTTCGATCGCGCGCGCCTCGCTGGCCGCGCCGCCCACGAAGCTGGCGGGGCGCGGCCGTTCGGTGGCGCGCGCAGGCGGGACGTCGACAAAACACGCTTCGGCCAGGCGCAGGAGGTGATCTTCGTCCACGGCGCCGGCGGCGCTGACAATCATGCGCTCGGGGGCGTAGAGCGCGCGGCGCCAGTCCTCCAGCGCATCGCGTGTGGCGGGCGCGAGGCTGGCGACGGTCCCGAGGATTGGCCGACCCAGCGGGTGGTCCGGATAGATCCGGTCCTGGATCAGCTGGAACACGTGGTCGTCGGGCGTGTCGTAGGCCTCGGCGATCTCCTGGCCCACCACGTCCTTCTCGCGTTCCAGGTCGTCGGCGTCGAGCCGGGGGCGGAACACCAGGTCGGCGGTCACCGACAGGGCCAGTTCGAGGCTGTCCTTGAGCGCGCGCATCTGGAACGAGGTGCGCTCGTGGCCGGTGGCGGCGTTGATCTGGGCGCCCGCCGCCTCGACCGTCTCGATGAGGTCTCGCGCCGAGCGGCCCCCCGCGCCCTTGAAGACCATATGCTCCAACAGATGCGACCAGCCGAAGCGGTCGTCGGGCTCCCAGCGCGAGCCGCCCTCGACCATCACCGAGACCGCCATGGTCTCCAGGCCTGGCATCGGGTCGTGCAGGACGCGCACGCCGTTCGTCAGCGTGTGGAGCCTCACGCTCATGGGCGCTTCAGCTTCTGCCGCAGCATCGCCGCGTAGACCCCCAGCAGGGCCAGGGCCAGGCCGTACCAGGTGATGACGTACTCAAGGTGGCGGTTGGAGATGTTCACCGGCAGGGGCGCGGGCGTGACGAACGGCGGCGCGGGCGTCTCGCGCTCGGCCACGATCATGTAGGGCGGCGTCAGAGCCTTGGCCTGGGCGGCGATGGCGGCCTGGGCGGCGGCGCGGTCCATGTAGCCGGTCTCGTCGGTCTGGGGGGCGTCGCCCGCGATCCGCTGCATTGCGGTGGTCGCCTCGGGCCGGCGCAGGACGCCCTCGACGTGGGTGGGATTGGCGATGGTCAGTTGCGGCGGATTGGGGCCGCCGCCGCGGGCCGTGCCGCGGTCGATGGCGATGACGCCATAGCCGCCCGTGGCGATCCGGCAGGGCGCGATCGGCCGCCACACCGGCGCGCCGTCCTTCAGGCCGTAGAGCACGATGCGCGACTGCGGCAGCGGCGGATCGAGGCAGTCGACGCTGACCCGGGCGAAGTCGACAGTCTCGCCGGCGGCGGCGCGGGCCAGCACCTCCGCCAGTGGCCGGGCCGGCAGCTTCTGGGTCGCGGCGATGCGCGCCAACAGCTGTTCCTTCCAGTGCATGCGCTGCACCTGCCAGGTCCCCAGCCCGACGAGGATCAGGAAGGCGATGGCGGTGGCGAGGGTCAGGCCGAGGGGAAAGCGCGGCGCGGGGGCTTCATCAGTCATGGCGGGCCTGGGAGGCCTTGTTGTGGAACTGCAGCGCCACCAGCACGCCTTTCACGGGCCGCAGCAGGGCGAGCGGGACCATGACCGCCAGCGGCATGAACACGGTCAGGATCACCCAGATCGGCGGGTTGTAAGCGACCTGGAAGAACAGGGCGGGGAAGACCACCAGGAAGCCGCCGATGAGCATGACGAAGACGGCCGGCCCGTCACCCGGGTCGGCCGTCTTCAGGTCGAAGCCGCAGACGCCACAGGTCTGCGCCACGGTGAGGAAGCCTGAGAACAGCTTGCCCTTGCCGCAGTTCGGGCAACGCGCGGCCAGCCCCGACAGGAAGGGGTTTGGCCGCACGGAGGGCTCGGTCATGCGTGCGGGCCGGACCCGCCGAAGGTCACGTAGATGAAGGCGAACAGGAACAGCCAGACCACGTCGACGAAGTGCCAGTACCAGGCGGCGGCCTCGAAGCCGAAGTGCTTCTGGGGCGTGAACTGACCGGCCAGCAGGCGGATCATGCAGACGGTGAGGAAGATCGTCCCGATCAGCACGTGGAAGCCGTGGAAGCCCGTGGCCATGAAGAAGGCCGAGCCGTAGAGGCCCGAGCTGGTGGCTTCCTCGGAGAAGAACAGCTTCTCATGCAGGATGTGGTTGTACTCGTAGGCCTGGATGGCCGTGAAGCAGATGCCCAGGATGATGGTGAGCAGCAGCCCGGTCTTGGCGTCCTTGCGGTTGCCCTGCTGCAGCGCGTGGTGCGACCAGGTGACCGTGGTGCCCGAGAGCAGCAGGATCAGGGTGTTGACCAGCGGCAGGTGGAAGGGATCCAGCGTCTCGACGCCCTGGGGCGGCCAGTGCGACCAGGCGGTGCGGACCTCCTCGATGTTCGACAGCGTGCGGACCTCGTGGAAAAGGCTCATCTCGAAGAACATCCAGAACCACGCCACGAAGAACATGATCTCCGAAACGATGAACAGGACCATGCCGTAGCGCAGGCCGATCGAGACCACCGGCGTGTGATCGCCCGCGCGGCTCTCCTTGATCACGTCCATCCACCATCCGAGCATGGTGTAGAGCACGCCCGCGAGGCCGGCGGCGAAGAGGAACCAGGTTCCCTTCTCAAGGCCGAACAGGCCTTTCAGCCACGCAACCAGGCCCACGGCCATCACCGTCGCGGCGATGGAGCCGATCAGGGGCCAGGGGCTGGGATTGACCAGATGATAGTCGTGTTTGACGGCGGCGTGGTCGGCCATGGGCGCTCAGCTCGTTTGGAGGGTCCGGACAGGTCCGGACCATGC
>CAZRKY010000217.1:0-5547 GCA_964600375.1 uncultured Caulobacteraceae bacterium
CGCGCGGGCGCTGGTCGGTTCGGCGAAGAGCGCGGGATTTGACCTGATCAAATCCCACCACCTGGAGGACCTCGTCGTCTGGCAGGCGGTTCAGGACGAGGCGGCGCGCCTGGGCCTACCGGTGGCGGGCCACGTGACCAACGAGGTCGGACTGGCGCGCGCGCTCGCCGCCCATGAGGAAGTCGAACATCTCGACGGGGCCCTGGTGGAGTTGCTGGCCCCCGATGCGCCCGAGCGTCAGATCGCCTTTGCCCAGATGCCGCCCCCGGCGGTGATCCGGGCCGCGGCGCGGGCCACCGACGCCCAGATCGACGCCCTGGCGCGCCGCGTCGCCGCCTCGGGTGTTTATCAGGTCCCGACGCTCGCCCTGTTCGAGCTCAACAGCCACGTCGAGATTCCGACAGAGACCCTGAGAAACAGCCCCGACATGCGCTACGTGCCGCAGGCGGCGCTGGCCACCTGGGCGGCCCAGCGCGAGCAACTGGCCATGCTGGGCCTGACCGCCGAGGACGGGGCGCTGCTGCGCACCCTGCGCCAGCGGATCGTGCGCGCCTACCATCGCGCGGGCGTGCCGATGATGGCGGGCTCCGACACGGCCCAGGCCTTCCACATCTGGGGGCCGGGCCTGATCCGCGAGGTCCAGGCCCTGGGCGCGGCGGGCTTGCCGCCGATGGAGGCCCTGAAGACCGCGACGGTCAATCCGCGCAACTACTTCCGCTCGCTCCCCAACGGCGGGTCGGCGCTCGGCTGGCGGGCGGACTTCGGGACGGTGGAGGCGGGCGCCCGCGCCGATCTGATCCTGCTGGCCGCCGACCCGTCGCAGGACCTAAGGGCGCTGGAGACGCTGCAGACGGTGATCAAGGCGGGCAAGGTCCATGATCGGGCGGCGCTGGACGCCCTGCTCGACCAGGCGTCGCGCGACGCCAAGGCTGTGCCGACCCCCGCGCCGGCGAGCGTCCAGACGCCCCCGCCGCCGACCCGGCCCCAGATCTATGTGATGCGCCACCTGCCTGCTGCGCGCGGTGACGATCCGGCCCTGACGCCGGCCGGCGCGCGCATGGCCGCCCGGTTGGCCGAAACCCTGGGCGGCGCCGGCATCAAGGCGATCTTCGTCACCGACACCCGCCGCGGCCGCGAGACCGCGGCTCCGCTGGCGGCGAAGCTGGGGGTGACCCCGGTGATCTACGCCGCCGACGATCCGGCCGCGCTCGTGACTCGCGCCGAGACCGTTCAGGGAAACGTCCTTGTGGTCGGAGACAGTACCGCCACGCCCGACCTGGTCGCTCGCTTCGGGGGCGGGACGGTTTCAGCGACGGGCGATCAGGACTCAGGCCGGCTGTGGCGCATCGACAGCCCGGGCGACCTGCGCGAGTTCGAGGTCGAGGGCGTGGCGCCGGCCGTGTTGGGCTCGTGCGACGTCGCAGGCATCTCGCCGCGCGCCCGTTGCGGGACCGTGGCTGTTCCCGAGGACCGCACCAGACCGGGCGGCCGCGTGCTCAAGATCCGCTTCGGCGTCATACCGGCCTCCGGGTCGGTGAAGGATGGCCCGCTGGTGCTGTTGCCGGGCGGGCCCGGCCTGGGCGGAGTCGCCTCCGGCGCCGGCATCGACCAGCTGTTCGGCGAGATGCTCAACGACCGCGACCTGCTCCTGATCGACCAGCGTGGCACCGGCGCCTCCAATCCGCTCTTCTGCCCCCCGGCGCCGGAACCCGTCCCCGGCGCCCCGGCCCCAACCGCCGACAGCGAGGTGCGGCGTTGCAAGGCGGCGCTGGAGCAGAAGGCCGACCTGCGGCTCTACGACACCCGCCAGGCGGTGCTCGACATGGAGGTGGTGCGCCAGGCGCTCGGCTACCGGCGGATGGACACCTTCGGCATGTCCTACGGAACGCGGATGGCGATCGACTACCTGCGGCTCTATCCCGACCGCATCGGCGAGACGGTGATCCGCTCGCCCGCGCCCGCCCAGATGATGCTGCCGCTATGGACGCCGCGCGACGCCCAGGTCGCCTACGACAATTTCGTCGCCGTCTGCGACGCCCAGCCCGACTGCAAGGCCCGCTATCCCGACCTCGCGGGCAACCTGCGCACGATCGTCGAGCGGCTGAAGCAGGGACCGGTGACGGTCTCGGTCATGGATCCCGCCACCGGCGTGCGCACCGAGACCCCATTCGACCGCGACAGCTTCAACGGCCTGCTGTTCTTCCTGCTTTATGTGCCGGAGTTCTACGTCACCGCCCCGCCGCTGATCGAGGCCGCGGCCAACGGCGACTTCTCGCCGATGGTGCAGACCAGCGGCGGCAACATGTCGGGCACGATCGAGCAGATCGCCTGGGGCATGCGGTGGTCGGTGATCTGCAACGAGGACCTTCCACGCATTGACCGCCGTCGGATCGAGGCGGCCACGCGCGATACCTTCATGGGTTCGGCCGGCATCTACGGAGAACTGGAGGCCTGCGCCATCTGGCCCCACCGCGCCATGCCGGCGGACTATTTCGAGGCCCTGCACACCGACAAGCCGGTCTTCATCATCTCCGGCGAGATGGACCCCATCGCCGGCAAGCCGTGGGGCGAGCTCCTGGTCCGCACCCTGCCCAACAGCCTGCACGTCGACGTGCCTGGCGCCTCGCACCTGCCGCCCCTGCCGGGCTGCACCTTCGAACTGATGGCCAGGTTCATCTCGGGCGTGGCGCCCCGGGATCTCGACGCCGCGTGCGTGGCGAAGACCCCGCGGCCCCGCCTGCGTGTCGTTCCGCGCCCTCCGGCGGCGACAGGCGCCGGGGCCGCGGGGTGATCTGCCGGAAACTGGAGCGGGCGAAGGGAATCGAACCCTCGTCGTGAGCTTGGGAAGCTCCTGCTCTACCATTGAGCTACGCCCGCATTTCAATGACTTAGGGGGTCATTGGTCCCGGCGTTTTACAGGGCGTTTTACAGCGCTGTTCACCGGGGGTTCTCCTCTAGCGGTTCCGCTCGGCCTTCTCAAGCTGGCGGATGACGCCCTTGGCGATGTTCTGGCGGTCGACGTACTTGCGGCGGATGGCGCGGACGTCGTCGGTTTCCCAGCCCATCAGCTCGCCGATCTGTTCGTCGCTGAACCCGGCCAGCATGTAGCGGGTCGCGGCCGTGCCTCTGAGGTCGTGCAGGGTGCGGTCCTGGACCTTGGCGTCGGCGCAGGCCTCGGTGAAGGCGTGGGTGATGGTGTCGGGCGCCCAGGGCTTGCCGGCGCTGCTGGTCAGCAGGAAGGCGCTGGGGATCCGGCCGGCGGCCTTCAGCGCCTCGCGCTCCTCCAGGATCTCGGCGATGACCGCGCGGGCCTCGGGCAGCAGGGGGATGATGACGCGGGTCTGCTCCCCGCTCTTGTTCGTGCCCAGCTCGATCGAGAACTCGTCGAGATCCTCGACCCGCAGGTCGACCAGGTCGCCGCGGCGCAGGCCGGTGGCGGCCGCCAGGGCGATGGCGCGGCGCAGGCGGGGCTTCAGCTGGGGCAGGATGGCGGCGAGCTGGTGCTCCTCGACGATCTTGGCGGCGCGGCTGGCGGACCAGACCGAGGCGATGCCGGCGGCGGGGTTGCGATCGATGTCCTCGTTGGCCAGGGCGTGGTTGAACAGGCGGCGGATGACCTGGATGGCGAAGTCGGCCGTGCGCGGGGTGTCGATCCACTGGTCGCGCCAGGCCCTGATCTCCTTGACCATGCCCCTGGCCTTCAGCGCCCGCGCCGGCAGGTCGCCGAACTCCTCGTCGATGCGGTCGAGCCAGCGGGTCCACTTGGCCTGGGTGGCGGGCGCAAGCGAGAGCAAGCCCTCGGCCTTGTCGGCGCGGTAGGCGGTGATGAGGTGGCGGACCAGCAGGGTGGCGGGCGCCGGGGGCGGCGCGTCGTCGGCGGGCTTGCCGTCGACCAGGCCGGCGATCCAGGCGGCCTCCAGCGCTTCGGCCTGGGCGAGGGTGTCGCCCTGGAAGCTGGCCAGCAGCGGCCCGCCGCGCCAGCGGTAGAGGTAGAGTCCGACGCGCCCACGGGCGAGCCGGGCCTTGACCCGGTGCAGGCCGGGGATGTCGATCTTCGCCACGGCGTTCGCGGTCCTGTCAGCCACGGCGGGCGCCGCGCTGGGCCCTCCAGGCCTGCAGTTCGGAATCCGCCTCGCCCTGGCTCCCGTCGGCCAGGACGTCGGGGAGGGACTCGGGCGCGAGGCCGGCGCGGATGTCAAGCCAGCGGTCGATGGCGACGCGGTCCCAGCGTGGGGCGCCACCCTGGGCCACAGGCGCGGACTTGACCGGGATGCGCGCCAGGATCTCGGTCGTCTTGTACCCGAGATAGGCGGCCGCTTCCTCGGCGGTCAGCAGGCGCGGCTGGATCGGGGCGACGGGGCGGGACATGGGTCAGGGCAGCCTCGGCCCGACCCAAACGAACTGGGCGCCGAAGACTTCGGCGGAGCAACGCAGCTGGTGGGCGGCGTGGCGCAGCTCGTCGCGACGTCGCTCATCCAAGAAGCGGCTGTCGTAGATGCTGCTGTCGACGATGACTCGCTGAAAGCGCCCCTGCATGATCGAACTCATCCCGGCGCCAGGCCACCAGGCCATGGCGTAGGGCATGCCGGGATGGCGTTGGCCTCGGAAGCCGGCGTCGCTGGCCTCGCGGCGGTCGCGATAGATAAAGAGCTCGGCGGCCGTGGTCATGGCGCCGACCTCGCGATGGCGGGGACGGCCGGCCGGGCGTCGTGGAGCTTGCCATCGAGGAGTCGGCCGGCGGCCGTCTTGCCGACGCGCCGCATGGGCTGTCGCTTGGCGTTGGTTTGGCACTTGCCCGACTTCCGGCACGAGTCCTGGGGGCACCGCCCGACCTGGGCGCGGTACTCGGGCGTCTTGAATAAGCTGCCGCCGAACGGCGACAGCAGGAGCGGGTCCTCAGCGCGCACCGTGCCGGAGTGATACTTGTCGCTCCATCCCGGTTCGATGGGGCGAATGCAGGTCGGCTCGCCAAGCCAGTCGGTTCGATGGAAATCCTTGTCGTAAGGCCAGTCGACCGCGCCAGGCGCCGGCGCCCACTCGCCCCATTGCTTGAAGAAGAACGGCGTGCCGGCCTCGGCGCACTGGTCGCGCAGGGCGCGGAACCAGTCGGGGTGGCTGGGGCGGGCGTTGGAGCCGCTCTCGCCGCCGGCGATGACCCAGTCGAGGCCGCAGAGGCTGCCCCAGCCGGTCGGGACCGAGCGAAGTTTGTCGGCGACATCGAGGTCAATCGGTCCGAGCATGGGCTCGATCGAGGCGAAGGTGAAAAGCGGGTTGAGCCAGTACTTAGTAGCGGCCAGCTTCGGCAGGTCCCGATCGGCCTCCTCCTGGTTCACCACGCTGCAGCCCAGGGCGACGTTGCCCGGCAGGTAAGGCGCGCCGTTGCCGGCGATCACGCTGTCGTGGCGCACCATGTTGACGATGTTGCCCGGCCGCTTGGTCAGCAGCAGCCACACCAGGTGCGGCGTCGCGCGGATCAGGTCGAAGTAGTCGCGGCGCCATTCCGGCGGGACCTGGTTGTCGAAGACGTCGCAGAGGCTGCCGCCGAAG
>CAZRKY010000218.1:0-5455 GCA_964600375.1 uncultured Caulobacteraceae bacterium
CCTTTCGGCTTCCGCATCGCCCGGATATAGAGCCCCCTGTCACCCCGAAGCGCGCCGCGGCGTGGACCGATCGCCGCAGCGCCGTCCCGCCGCGCTGCATTGTTGCAGCGCGCGCGCTAAGGTGCGGGTCAGTCAGAGTTTGTTGCGTCATGCTTCCCTCCACCCAGGCCAGCCGCTGGATCCGCTGCGGCCGCGCCCGCCAGGCCCTCGATCTGTTGGCCGGCGAGCCCCGCACCGCGGCGGTGGAAGGTCAGCGGGCCTCGGCCTTCATCGTCCTCAACGATCTGGCCAGCGCCGGGCAGGTGCTCGATGCAGCCGAGCGTGACTTCGGCGTCGACGACCCCGGCCTGGCGGCGGCGCGCACCCGGTTCCGCAAGGTGAGCGGCAATGCCGAGACCGATCGGCAGCGGCTGGCGCAGGCCGTCGCGGCCGTCGCGGCCCTGCCCGGCGAGCCCCATGACAACGTCTTCGAGCCCGCCGGCGAGTTCGTCATCTGCCCGCGCGAGGGGGCCAAGACCGTGGTGGTGTCGCTGGGGCTGTGGTTGCCGCTGGCGGTCGAGGACCTGCTGTTCGCCTCCATGGGCTATTCCGCCGTTCACGTGCCGGGCCTGCAGATGAAGTTCCGTCGCGATCCGTTGTGGGTGCTGGAGAACCGCGACCGCATCGGCCAGGACATCGTCGAGGCCTGCCGCCAGACGCGCGCCAGCTGGATGGTGTTCACGGGCTGCTCGGGCCAGGGTCTGGGCGCGCTCAGCTTCGGGGCCCGGACCCAGGCCGATGCGATCCTGGTCTTCTCGCCGACCTCATCGCTGGACCCCGGCGTGCTCGACGCCTTGCGGGACATGCGCAGTCAGGGCGCGATCCTGGCGCCCGTGCTGTCGGCCACCGATCGGGTGATGGAAGCAGACGCGCTGAAGGACCTGCTTGAGAACCCGGTCGAGACGACGGTCGTCTACGATCCGGTCCACCCCTATGACACGCCGCATGCCGAGCGGCTGGCGGCGGCGGCCAACGTTCGCCTCGAGATCCGGCCCGGCGACGGACACCTGACAAGCCAGAGCGCGGTGGCCGAAGGCGTCTTCCCGCGCCTGATGCATGACACGCTCAAGCGTGCGGTCAAGCGCCGAGCGACCGGCAAGCACGGGTTGCACCGGGACGCGCGCAAGGCGCTCTAGGCGACGAGGTCCTGGGCGCCGGGCGCGACCGCGAGGTCCAGCCGCACGCCGGTCAGGTTGGCGCCGTCGAGGTTGGGCTCCAGCCGCGCGCCGCGCGCCAGCTCCAGGGGCCCCAGGATCGCGCCGTCGAAGCGGGCGAAGGCCAGGTTAGCGTCGCGGAACGACACGCCGCGCAGGTCCGCCCCGGAGAAGTTGGCGTCCCTCAGGTCAGCGCCTTCGAACACCGCCCCGGGCAGTTCGGCCTTGGTGAAGTCGACTCCGATCCCGAGGCAGCGGCGGGCCGAAAACGCGGGCAGCGAACGCCCGCGGAAGGCCGGGCCCAGCACGCGGATGTCCTCGCCATCGAGATTGGCGGGCGAGCCCTGCTTGCCGTTGCTGGAGACCCAGGCGGCCGCCTGGGAAAGGCGCTCGGCCAGGATGACGCGTCGCGCCATGGCCTCCGCGCCGGGATCACAGATGCAGTTCGCCAGGGCCGAGGCGGGGAGGCGCAGCTCGGCAAGGTCGACGCCGGTCAGCACCGCGCCCGTCAGATCGACTTCCGCCATGGTGGCGCCGCGGAACTGGGCGCCGGACAGGATGGCGCCGGCGAACACCGCGCCCTTCAGGTTCGCGCCGTTCAGCTTGGCGCCCTTGAGGGAGCAGTTGGAGAAATCCGTCCCGCCGGCCTGGGCGTCGTCCAGCCGGGCGCCGTTCATGGCCGAACCTCTGAGACTGGCGCCCGCCGTCCCGTCGGGCCCCGGCTGACCCCATTGCTTGTAGTTGCCCCGATTGTCGACGACCGCCAGCGTGGCGCGGCGCATGTCGGCTTCGTCCAGGTTTGCGAACGCCAGGTTGGCGCCGCCCAGCAGGGCGCCGCGGAAATCCGCCCGCCGCGCGTCGGCGCCGCGCAGGTCGGCCTGGGTGAGGTCCGCCCGGAAGAAGGCGGCGCGCTGCAGGCTGGCGCGGATCAGCCGCGTTCGCGACATCGAGGCGGCCGTGAAGTCGGCGTCGTCCAGGACGCGGGTCGAGAGGTCCATGCCGGCCAGCTGGACGAACTTGAACACCGCCCGCTGGCCCCCGGCTTCGCGGCGCACATAGCGCTCATGGTCGCGCAGGATCACCCCCAGGAGCTGGGGGCTGAGCACGCCGTGAAGGCTGGGACGGGCGGTGGGTGACATGGGGCGCGGAGCGGGTTCGCCTGATGATCGGGACGCCAGCTTAGCCAAAAGCCGTTCAGGGCAACTTAACGGCGTTCAGCTGCGACAATCTGGCGCCTGGCGGGCGGCGCCTCCGGCTGCGGGCGGGTTGCGGCCTCGGGGCGCAATCGCGCGCCAATTCCCCACGGCCTTATTCATTGGAACGGCGCGGGGCAGGCGACCACGGCCGGGCGGCCGGGCACGGTAAGTAGTCGCCACAGGTAGGCAGGTTTGCCGGGTCCGGGCTAGGACTCCCGCGGATGGGCAACCCTCGCCCTGGCCAGCCGCTATCAGGCCTCACCAGACGTGGAGACGAGCGATCATGTTACTTCCCACAGGCGCGATCGTGGCTGTCGTGGACGGCGAGAACCTCGTGCTGTTCCGCAACACCGGCCACAACGAACCTCACCTGACTCCGGTCGCGACGCCCTCTGTGGACCACAGCGGCTCGGGCTCCAGCGGCCACCACTCCAGCTCGGCGAACCCGGACAACGACACCCAGGCCGAGGACGCCTTCGCCCACGGGGTCGCCAACCTGCTCAACCAGTGGGCCGTGTCGGGCAAGCTGGACGATCTCGTGGTCATCGCCGCCCCGCGGACGCTCGGCGAGCTGCGCAAGCGCTGGCACAAGACCCTGGAGGGCAGGCTGCTCGCCGAAATCTCCAAGGACCTTACGGGCGCTTCAGCCGACCAGATCGCGGCGGCCATCCACAAGGCCTGACGGCATGGTGCGGCGCCGGCCGCTTCGGGAGGTTGCGAGGCTTGGGAGAAGGCGTTGGCTGGGGAACTAGGACTCGAACCTAGAATGACGTAACCAAAAGCAGTGGCGTCGTAAGCGAATTCGATCGAGTGCGGGTAAACCGACCGTGGGTTGCCTTCTGAGCTTCAAAGGCTTGTGTCCCCGGCGGTAAGCGTACGTTCCGGCGTTCCAATTACGAAAATTCGCATCGCGATTGAACCGACCGAGGCGCCGGGAGCACCTTGCTCTCAATGGCGCATTCAGACCCGAGCACGGACAGGACGATTGGACGGGTGCTCGAAGAGTATCTTGTCGTTTCATCCCGAGCCGGAGATCGCGCCGCCTTCGAACTTCTGGCGCGACGTTGGCACGCGAGACTCTTGGCCCACGCCTGGCGATTGACCGGCAACAGGGACGCGGCGGCGGAGGCAGCTCAGGCGGCTTGGCTCGAAATCGCCAAGGGGCTCCCAAAGCTTCTCGACGAGCGCGCCTTCCCAGCCTGGGTGTACCGGATCGTGTCGCGTCAGTGCGCTCAGCGGATCGGACAACTGCAACGGGATCGCGCGTTGTCGCTAGACCTCGAGTCAGAAGCCCAAATTGCGCCGGATGAGCTGGGCGCGCCCAGCGGGCCGGATCGACTCAAATTGCAGCGAGCCGTGCGCGCCTTGCCCCCAGGCCAGCGCGCGGCGGTCGCCCTGTTCTACTTCGAAGAATTGAGCATCGCGGAAGTCGCGGTCGCTCTCGACGTCCCGGCGGGCACGGTCAAGACCCGCCTCATGCATGCAAGGCAGACCTTGCGAGCAACCCTAGAGGAACCAGGAGATGCGTGACATCGATCAGGCGCTCAATGAAGCGATCAGCGCCGAAGAACGGCAATTGCTCCGGAGCATTGGTGAAGAGCCAGGATTCTTCCGGCAAACATTGTCCGTGTTCGGGGGCAAGACCGGATGGGTCAATGTGATCCTGATGCTGGTTCAAGGCGCCGCGTTCGTCGCCGGCGTTTGGGCTGCGTGGCTCTTCTTCAACTCGGCTGACGCCCTGACCGCCCTCCGGTGGGGGCTGCCCTCGGTAGTCCTGCTGGTGATGTCCCTGATGATCAAGCTTGCCATGTGGCCGGCGATCCATACCGACCGCGTGCTCAGAGAAATCAAGCGCATGGAGCTGCTCATGGTCCAGCGTAGTAAGGGAGGGGCAGGATGAAGTGGGGTGTAAACCCCGCTTGGTTTGAACTCACTGCGGAACGCTCAAACCGTTGTGGGAGCGTTGGCTGGGGAACTAGGACTCGAACCTAGAATGACGGTACCAAAAACCGCTGTGTTACCATTACACCATTCCCCAGCAGGAACGGCTCGGCGGGCCGGTGAAGGCGTCGGTCCGCTTGGAGGGACGGGGAGATAGCGCACGCGACCCGGCGTTGCAACCTCCCGGGACCGGGCTTTTCCACACGCTTCGCGGCCTGCATCGGCTGGTTGTGAAAACCTTGTCCAAGAAAGGCCGGAACGCCGCTTGCGGGGCAGGGGTCGCATCGTTATAAGGCGCGCTCCCCAAGACCGGAGTGTAGCTCAGCCTGGTAGAGCGCTGCGTTCGGGACGCAGAGGTCCAAGGTTCGAATCCTTGTACTCCGACCATCCTTCGCTGCTGAGCGGCGTCGGATGGCAAGCCATCGGTCCGGGCTTGGGGCCCACTCACATATCCGGCGTTTTCTCCGTTACCGCGTCTTCATTTGACGGTGACGAACCCCATTCTATGGTCGCGCCGAGGGGCAAAGGGTCCAGATCGTTTCCATGAAACAGTTTTTCATCACCGTGGCCGGCGTGTTCACCGGCCTGCTGATCTTCTTTGTGTTCATCCCGTTCCTGCTGATCGGGGCGATCGCCGGGTCCATCGAGGGCGCGGCGGAGAAGACCATGGCGGGCGGCGCGGTCCTGGAGCTGGACCTGCGTGAAGGCCTGCGTGACCAGGACTCGACCTCGCCCTTCGGTTCCTTCGGCGGGCCCAGCCTGTCGGTGATGCGCGTCGTCGACGCCCTGCGCGCGGCCGAAACCGACAACAAGGTGAAGTCTGTGCTGGTGCGCCTGCCCGAAGGCGGCATGGCCCCGGCGGCGGCCGACGAACTGCGCCTGGCCTTCAAGCGCTTCCGCGCCGCCGGCAAGCCGATCGTGGCCCACAGCCAGGGCCTCTACCCCGACGGCATGGTGGTCTCGACCTACGAGCTGGGCGCCGCCACCGGCGAGTTCTGGATGCAACCGAACGCCTCGTTCCAGGCCACCGGCATGACCACCAGCGAACTGTTCCTCAAGCGCCTGTTCGACAAGTACCAGATCCGCGCCGAGTACGAGCAGCGGTACGAGTACAAGAACGCGGTC
>CAZRKY010000219.1:0-5413 GCA_964600375.1 uncultured Caulobacteraceae bacterium
GATGCTCATCAACCCCAAGCCCAAGCTAGGCGTGTTATTGGGGTTGCAGTTCATGAACTGCCAGTTGATCGGCCCCAGCTTGTCGCCCAGCGCGCCGAGCCCCTGCTCGACGAACTTCGTCATCGACTCCTTCGACCTCTCGTCGGAGAGCACCTTGCGGTTGGTGCAGAAGCGCGAGGCCTTCACCGCGAACCGGAAGCCGTCCGGCGTCTCGTCGCGCCACTTCTCCCAGCTGTCGCGTTTGAAGGTGGAATAGTAGGTGCCGTTGATCTCGATGGAGGTGACGGCGCGGGAGGCGAACTCCAGTTCGCGCTTCTGGGCCAGGCCGTCCGGGTAGAAGGGACCGCGCCAGGGCTCAAAGGTCCAGCCTCCGATGCCGACGTAAATCTGGCCCATGCGCACCCTCCATCCAGAGGGTCACCAGATAGGGTGGCCGTCGCCGTCCGTCACCCCGGTCCTTGCGGTTTGCCGGTCCTTCCGGACGCCCTATTCCGACTCAGGCTCGTCGGTCGCCTCTTCTTCAGCGTCGGCCGAAGGTTCGTCGAAAGACGGGTCTGAAGCAGCGGGGTCTTCGTCCGTTGCGGGTTCGACCGCGTCCTCCTCGGTAGCGGACTGGTCCGTCGCCTCATCAGACTCGTTACGAAGCGAGCCCGGCTCCGAGGCTGGCGGCAGGTTCACGTTCGCCTGCCGTGGGGCTCCTCCGGCGAGGGCCGCCCCGCCGAGCGCCGTCATCGCGAGCGTGACCGTGAGGCCCAATGCGAGCAGGGCGCATTTCGGCAAACGCGAGGCCATGGGAATACTCCTGTTCGAAAATTCTAAAGGGGCCTGAGCCGCCAATGGGTCGCTTCGTCAGGTCAGGGTTAGTGTCTGCAAATGGCGAGTCAAGCTGACCGGCCTGCGCGATGGGGAGACTGGCGCCCGCGGTGAAGGTCGGCGCCTCGTTCCGCGGTCACCCCGGTCCTTGCGGTTTGCCGGCCTTGGCGACCTCGACCCCGGTTCCGAAGACAATCAGCAGGAAGCCGCCGGAGATCAGCGACAGGTCACCGCCGTTGAGGAATCCCGCGACGATCATCAGGAGGCCGGCGACGCCCAGAGCCATGGCGCCCAGCCGCAGGCGGGCACGGCCCTTCTCGGACTTTGCCGCCGCGCCGGTGATGACGGCGACGAAGGCGACCAGCACCATCGTGGCGATGAGGCCCAGGGCCATCTGGTTGAGGGAAAGGTCCATGATTTCAGGTCTCCTTGCGAGAGGACCGCGATGGATCGGCGACTCACGCGCCCATGCGGCGAAGGCCCGTCCAGAAGCTGGCCAGCAGGTAGACGGCCATCAGGACCACGACGGCGGACCAGGCGGTGACCGGCGGCGCAAGGCCCATGCGCTCCGCGGCCGCCCACAGGAACAGCGCGCCCTGCAGGCCCCAGAACGACAGGGCGCCCGCCTCCATGCTGATGCGCCGGTTGAAGCCGTCGCTGGCGCGCCAGACCAGAATGTTGGCGATGGTCTGGATGACGAACACGATCGCCAGTCCGCCATAGGCGTACGCCATCGGCCAGTCGCCGTCGGCCAGGATCGGCGGCGCGGCCAGCAACATCCCCGCCAGGAAGATCACGAACGCCTGCAGTCGCATCAGCCATAGCTCGCGCGACGACAGATCCGCGCGATCACCCGCCTCCGGATCGAGCGCCTTCGCCAGGGCCCGGCGGTCCAAGGTGGTGAGCAAGCTGGTCACGCCCGCCATCATCAGGAGCGCCGCCACCCCCAGGGCCGCCACATCTGTCGCGATGAACGTCGGCTGGGTGGTCAGCCACCTCGACAAAGGCACGATGATCAGGGCCGCGCCCGCGGCGCCCGCGAACATCTTGAACGCGGCCGAATTGAGGATCCCTCCGGCCTGGGCATCGGACTTGGACATTACGGGTTCTCCGGGGTGGCGCGCGGTCCGCGCTCGTCGTCAAAGATGGCTTCAATGGGTTGGTCGAACAGGCGCGCGATCTTGAAGGCGAGGTCGAGCCCGGGGTCGTACTTGCCCGTCTCGACCGCATTGACGGCCTGGCGCGAGACCCCGAGCCGCTGGGCCAGTTCTCCCTGGCTCCAGCCCTGTTCGGCCCGCAAGACGCGAAGGCGGTTTTTCATCGTCGTCCCCACAGGCGCCACAAAAGGCGACACTCTGTAAGGGTAACCTGACAGATGACGACAGACCTGTCAACAAAACCTGACAAATTGTCGTGGACTATGGCAGATGGCTCTAGGGCTTCAGGTCCAGCGCCATGAACACCGTCCCGCCGACGGGGGTGTCGTAGTAGGGCGCGATCTCCCGGAACCCCGCCCCGCGGTACATGGCCTGGGCGACGGTCATGGACGGCAAAGTGTCCAGTCGCATCTGGCGGTAGCCGATCCGCGTCGCCGCTTCGATCACCGCCTGCATCAGGGCCTTGCCGAGCCCGAGCCCCCTGCCCTGCGGCGAAACGTAGAGCCGCTTCATCTCGCAGGCGCCTTCGGGCTCGACCGGGCGAAGGGCGGCGCAGCCGATCGGCCGGCCGTCCTTGGGCCGAGCGAGGAAGAGCTCGCCACGGGGCGGGGCGTACAGACCTGGCAGCCCCGCAAGTTCCGCTTCGAAACCCTGGAAGCAGAGGTCGGTGTCCAGGGAGGCCTCATAGGCGCGGAACAGCGCCGCGGCTTCGGCCAGGTCCCCGGCCGTTCGCACCGGCGCGATGGTAGGTCCATCGTTCACGGGGCGGCCCGGCCGTCGCCGCCCTCTTGGTCGCGGAGCAGCCCCGCCAGTAGCCCGACGCCCAGCCAGGCGCCCACGATCGCGCTCATCCCGATGCCGACGAAGGGGACCGGAAATGCGCCGAGCAGTGGGGCGAACGCGCAGGCCGCGAAACAGGCGCTGAGCGCGAAGCCGGCCACGCCCGCCGTCCTTGGGCCGGTCAGGGTCAAGGCCCCGGGCGCCGCCGCGATGACCGCAAGCAAGGCGATTGCCGCCACCGCCGCGCTCGGCGACACGGACCAGGCCAGGCCGATGACGCCTTCCACCTCCGCCACCGGCTTCAGAGGATCGGGCCGCAGCCAGGCCACGCCGGCGAGGACGCCCGCCGCGGCGACCAGGGCTGACCGCAGCGCCAGTGGGCGGACCAGGCCGATGGCGATGAGCCCCGTCGCGATGGCCAGGCTCGTCGCCTGCGAGGCATCGGGCTGGACGACCAGCAGGGCCAGCGCCGCGAGCGCCGCCAGCCAGGGCCAACGCGCGGCGCCGGCCTGACCCGCCAGGGCGACCACCCCGGCGGGGAGCAGCATGAGGGCCACGGTCACGTGCAACGGGCCGACATCGACCCAGCGATGGACGCCCGACTGCTCAGGACTGAAAAGCGTGGCGGCGAGGCCGAGGGGAAGGGCGCCCAGGAACAGCGGCAGGAACCGGGGATGATAGGCGGCGGCGAGCCCGACGCCGGCTCCGGCGCCCACCCCCCAGGCCGCGAGGTTGCGGATCCACGAACCGGCGGGCACGCCGTTCGCGGCGCAGATGAAGGCGCCGAGGCCTACCGCCGCCAGGGAGGCTACGCCGAAGACCAGCAGCAATCGGCCTGCCCTGCCCCCCGTGACGCCCATCACCCCCTCGCCTGCTGAAACCCTAGTACGCGAACTCTTCGTAGACCCGCGTCACGTCGCCCTGCCAGCGGCCGTGGTAGAGCGCCAACAGGCGCTCGGCCGGCGTGATGCCGCTCTCGGCGATCTCTTCCAGTTCGGACAGGTAGCCGGTCTCGTCGACCATGCCGCCGCTGAAGCGCTGGCGGCGGCGCAGACCATGCCTCGCGATGTCGAGAAGTTCCTCGGCGACCTGCTGGATCGGGCGGCCGGCGACGGTTCCCTTCAGCCCCGTCTTCGCCACGTCGGTGCGCAGCCTGGCGCGGTCTTCCAGCGTCCAATGCTTGCAGAGATCCCACGCCCCGGCGAGCGCGTCGCCGTCGTAGAGGATGCCCGCCCACATGGCCTGCAGCGCGCAGATGCGGCTCCACGGCCCGCCGTCGGCGCCGCGCATCTCGAGGTATTTCTTCAGCCGCACCTCGGGGAAGATCGTTGTGGTGTGGTCGGCCCAGTCCTTGATCGAGGGCCGCTCGCCCGGCAGTTCGTCCAGCTTGCCGTCCATGAACCTGCGGAACGAACGTCCGGAAAGATCGAGGTATTTGCCGTCCCGCTTGGCAAAGTACATCGGCACGTCAAGCGCATAGTCGACGTAGCGTTCGAACCCGAACCCGTCCTCGAAGACGAAGCCCAGCATGCCGGTGCGGTCGGGGTCTGTGTCGGTCCAGACGTTGGCGCGCGCCGAAAGGAATCCGTTCGGCTTGCCCTCGGTGAAGGGCGAGTTGGCGAACAGGGCCGTGGCGATCGGCTGCAGCGCGAGCGAGGTGCGGAACTTGGCCACCATGTCGGCCTCGGACTCGAAATCGAGGTTCGACTGAATGGTGTTGGTGCGCAGCATCATGTCGAGGCCGAGATTGCCGACCTTGGGCATGTAGGCGCGCATGATGTCGTAGCGGCCCTTGGGCATGATCGGCACATCCTGCCGCCGCCACAGCGGGTCGAAGCCCAACCCAAGGAAGCCGACGCCGATCTCGTCGGCGACGGTCTTGACCTCCATCAGGTGACGGCCGGTCTCGTCGCAGATCTGGTGCACGTCCAGCAGCGCCGCGCCGGACAGCTCGAACTGCCCGCCGGGCTCCAGACTGATGGCCGCGCAATTGCGGTTCAGCGCGATGGGGTGATCGCCTTCGAACTCCGGCGTCCAGCCGAAACGCTCTAGGCCCTGGAGGATCGCGCGCACGCCGTCCGGCCCCTCGTAGGGGACCCGCTCGTAGGTCGAATGGCGGAAGATGAACTTCTCGTGCTCGGCGCCGATGCGCCACTGCTCGGGCGGCTTGCAGCCGGAGGCGAGGTATTCGACGAGGTCGGCCTTGCCGAGGGGTCGGTCGTCCGCAGCCTTGTCGGCCATCTCTAGTGCTCCATGCGAAGGGGAGCGTTCGCCCCCGAACCGCCTCAATCCGACCCGGCGTTCAAATGGGCCGGTGCGCCGTGGCGCGCAAGAGGGCGTTCACCACGGCACGACCTGTCTGCGCGGAAAGTCGTCCGGTCCGGCCTCGACCCAGCCATCGGTCCAGGCCCCGGGCCGTTGCGCGGGGCGCTTCCAGCCGCGCGTATAGCTGACCCGGTCGGGTGCGAAGGCCTGCTCGCCCTGCAGCACCAGGAGGTCGCGGCAGTCGGCGGAGTACTGCACCGAGGCGAACGGCAGGCTGGCCCGGGCGAGGTCGCGGTAGGGCGCGCGGTAGACCGTCGTCGGCAACGGCTTCAGCCAGTAGGCCGAGGCGTCCGAGGCGATGTTGGCGGCGTTGCGCGGCGCGCCCTGGACCGACGGGT
>CAZRKY010000220.1:0-5377 GCA_964600375.1 uncultured Caulobacteraceae bacterium
ACCAGCCGTTCTCGACCGCGGACGGGGCGATCGTCATCGCCGTGGGCAACGACGGCCAGTTCCACGCCCTGACGCGGGTGCTCGGCGACGCAAGCCTGGCCGACGACCCGCGCTTCGTCGGCAACGCCAACAGGGTGCGCAACCGGGTTGAGCTTGTGCCCCTGTTGACCGCCCACACGGTCACCCGCACGACGCGCGCGTGGATGGACCTGCTGGAGCCCGCCGGCGTGCCCTGTGGCCCCATCAACACCGTCGACAAGGTGTTCGAGGAACCCCAGGCGAAGTTCCGCGGCCTGGTGGTGGAACAGACGCGGGCGGACCTGTCGGCGCCGGTGAAGACCGTCGCCAGCCCCTTCCGCCTGTCGGAAACGCCCGTCAGCTACCGCCGTGCTCCGCCGGCGCTGGGGGCCGATACGGATGCGGTGTTGGGCGAGATGCTGGGGCTGGACGCGGGGGCGCTGGCGGCGCTGCGCGCCAAGGGCGCGATCTAGGGGGTCGCCGGATGGACGAGCTCATGCGCTTTCCCGGCGCGGCCGCCCGAGACCCCGCCGTCGACGCCTGGTTCGAGGCCCCGCATGACGAGCTGAGACGGCTGGCCCGGCCGTGGTTCGACGCCATGCGCGCCTGCGGCCCTGACGTTCGCGAGCTGATGCACGATGGCTGGCCGACCGCCTGCGTCGGCGATGCCGCCTTCGCCTACGTCAGCGCCCACAAGGCCCACGTCAATGTCGGCTTCTACCAGGGCGCTTCACTGGCCGACCCGGCCGGCTTGCTGCAGGGCGAGGGCAAGCGGATGCGGCACGTAAAGATCCACTGGGGTCGGGCGGTAGACGAAGCGGTGCTCGGCGCCCTGATCACGGCGGCCTACCGGGACATGCGCGGGCGACTGCCGGGTTGACCCTAGTACTGGCGCCCAATCCGCCCGAAGCCCGCCACGGCGGCGGCGGCGAAGGCGCCGTAGCGTTCGGCGGTGTGGTGGTCAGGGGCCTGACCCTCGGCGGCGACGCGGCCGCCCTCGATGACGCTCCAGCGCCAGCCGTCATTTTCAGGCTGAACCCGCACGGGATTTTCGGTCTCGGACGTTGAGCTCATGGCGCGTCTCCCCTCGCTAGGCCGGGGAAGATGGCCCGGGTGCGCGCAGATCATGCGGCGCGCCCTGTGGAGATTCCGTGCAGGAAACCTTGCGTGGAGCTTAACGGGAAAGGGGAAGGGTGACCTCAAAGGCCGCGCCCGACTTCGCCGCGATCACCGAAATTCCCGCGTGGCTGGCGGCCAGCAGGGATCTCGCGATGGACAGGCCCAGCCCCGTGCCGCCGTCCTCGCGCCGGGTGGTGAAGAAGGGCTCGAACAGGCGCGCGCGGTCGCCCTCGGCGATGCCGGGGCCGTTGTCGGTGACGGTCAGGATCACCGCGTCCTCGGCCTGGCGGGCCGTCACTGACACCCGGGTGGCGCCGGCCTGGCGGCTGTTCTCGATCAGGGCGGTCAGCACCACCTCGATGGTGCGCTCGGGCACCGCCACAGGGTCAAGCCCGGGCAGTTGGGCCGCCACCTCGAACCCGTCCCCCGCCAGCCCGTCCGCCACCCGCCGGATGGGTGTCGCCAGGTCGGCGGCCACGTCGGCCTCGGGGCGGGCCATGTCGGCGCGCGCCAGGTCCAGCAACCGGGTGACCAGCTGGCTCAGCCGCGCCGTGTCGGCGGCGATGTTGTCGAGGAAGCGGGCCCGTTCGGCCTTCTCCATGGTCTCGCCGTGGTCCTGCAGCAGCTCCACGGCCCCGCCGATGCCGGCCAGGGGCGTCTTGAACTCGTGGCTGACGGCGGCGGCGAAGTCGCGCAGGTAGCCCGAGCGCCGCGCGATCGCCTCGGACATGGCGCGGAAGTTTTCGTACAGCTCCTGGATCTCGACCGCGGCGGTGGTGGGGGTCTCCGGCGCCGCGCCCCGGCCTGCCGCCACCTCGGCCGAGGCCTTTGACAGGGCCACGATCGGGCGGGTCACGCCCCGCGACACCAGGCCGGAAAGCACGATCAGCACCCCGAAGATGACGGCCGCGCCCAGCGCCATCTTGCCCCGGTCCTCGTAGATGCCGCGGAACAGCGCACGCGGGGAGCGCGACATCAGCAGCACCCCCTTCACCTTGCCGTCGACCACGATGGGCCGGGCGTGGTGCAGGCGGATGGAGGAGGCGCGGCTCAGCCACTCGAAGGCGTAGCGGCGGTCGTATTCGCTGCGCCGCCGCAGGGTGGTGGCGGTGCGCCCGGCCAGGGCGGCGCGCACTTCGGGCAGGGCGGACAGGTCGCGCCCCTGACCAAAGCCCCGCACCCCGATCCCCTGCCGGTCCAGCATGACGACGGAGGCCAGGGTGGTGGTGGTGGTGCGCGCCACCACTGGCTCGATCTGGCGCGCCACGGCGACGGCGTCCGGGTCGGGCGCGCGCTTCGCCACCGGGCCGCGCGGCCGCTCGGCGAGGATCGGGGTCGAGCCGAGGTCGATCTCGGTGCCTTCGGGACGATAGACGCGCTCGGAGGGGCTGCCCTCGGGAATGCGGGCGCCG
This sequence comes from uncultured Caulobacteraceae bacterium, assembly GCA_964600375.1. Taxonomy (GTDB): domain Bacteria; phylum Pseudomonadota; class Alphaproteobacteria; order Caulobacterales; family Caulobacteraceae; genus JAEZEZ01. The sequence continues at coordinate 2,550 of CAZRKY010000220.1, forward strand.
ACCGGCGGCGGAGGCCGGGCGCCGGGCCAGGACAGGCTGGCCACCGCCGAGATCGCCGCCCCCTGCGCCACCAGTTCCGCTTCGGTCTGACGCACCAGGGCGTTCTCGTAGACCCGCAGGAAGACGCCCCCGAACAGGGGCATGGCGGCCGCGAACACCAGCATCGCCAAAAGAATCGTCCGCAACTGCAATCGCGGCCAGTGCGCCTTCAGGAAGTCCTTGGCGGCGTTGATCACCCGCCGGTCATCCCGTGCACGATCCCAGCCGGTAGCCCACGCCAGCCTTGGTCTCGATGACGTCGCCGGCGCCAACGCCGGCGAACTTGCCGCGCAGGTTTCTCACGTGGCTGTCGATGGTGCGGTCGGTGACGGCGAAGCCCGGGCCGCGCAGGCGGTCGATGATGGCGTCGCGGCTGAAGACCTTGGACGGCGCCGAGGCCAGGGTGCGCAAGATGCCGAACTCGGTGACGGTCAGCGGCACCTCGACCTCGCCCCAGCGGGCGGTCCAGCCGTCGGCGTCGAGCGTCAGCTTGCCCCGCACCGGTCCGGCTTCAGCTTTTCCGGCCTTGTCCGCCGGGTCGGCCAGGCCGCGCGCGCTGCGCCGCAGGATGGCCGAGACGCGCGCCACGACCTCACGCGGGCTGAAGGGTTTGACGACATAGTCGTCGGCGCCCAGCTCGATGCCCAGCACCCGGTCGATCTCGTCGTCGCGGGAGGACAGGAACAGGATCGGCAAGTCGCCCTCGGCGCGCAGGCGGCGGCAGACGTCGAGCCCGTCCATGCGCGGCATGTTGATGTCCAGCACCACCAGGTCCGGCGGGTCGGCGGCGACCGAGGCCAGCGCGGCCTCGCCGTCGGCTGCCTCGCGCGTCGTCAGCCCCGCCTTGGTCAGGGCGAAGACCAGGAGCTGGCGGATGTGCGGGTCGTCGTCGACGACCAGGATCGAACGCTGCATGGCGGGCATCTTCGCGGTTGCGGGCGCAACGTCAACGCGGGTGCTCATCAGTCCATCCCATAGGCGCCGCAGTAGGGCGCGCCGGCGAGGCGTCGACCGGCGTCGGGACCAGCCAGTTGATAGGCGATTTCAAGCCTGCGCTGGCCGCGCCAGGTCCAGCCCTGCCACTCCGCCTGACGCCGCTCGATGCGGGCGACGGCCTCGGCGCGGACGGTCGCCAGTTGCTGGCGCAGGCGGGGCGACAGGGGGCGGCGCTCGGCCTCCAGGATCGGGACCAGGGCGGCGTCCTGAAGGCGCGCGAGGTAGCAGACATCAAGCTCGACGCCCCGGCCGTTGATGTCCCGGGCGTGGGTCAGGTTCCACTGGGCGGCGACGGCGCCGATGTCGATGACGCTGAGCCCGAAGAGCGCCAGCAGGAAGGCCTGGGCGTTCAGGTTCAAAAGCCAGCCGGAGCTCGCGTCCTTCAGGCTGCGCCACAGGATCGCGACGAGGCCGATGGCCACTAGCGCCATCCAGATCAGCACCAGGATGCGAAGGCGGGTCAGGGAGTAGCTCTCGACGTAGAGCCACAGGCGATAGGCCGAGGACGCCACCACGAACAGGTTCTGGGCCACCCAGACGCCCACCAGCAGCCGCACCAGCGGGCTGGCGGTGATCTCCGAGCCGGGGCGCAGGGCGACCAGCACGAACACCGCTGTCGCCAGGGCTGAGGCCATCAGCGGGAAGACCCCGGCGTGGACGTACTGGGCCAGGGTGAACTGCTCGGGCAGGCGCGCGCCGGACCACAGGAAAGCGATGTCGAGGCCGTTCTGCAGGGCGAACAGGGCGTTGAAGACCACCAGCGACAGGGTCACGGAGGCGAGATTGACGCCGGGCAGGCGGGCGTCGCCGCGCGCGCCGGGCGTGGGCAGGGGGTGGCGCAGGAAACGCGGCCGCAGCACCGCCCAGACCACCACGAAGAAGACGCCCCAGAAGATCACCCGGATGAGGTCGATGTCCGGCCGGGCGATGTTCGACACCAGATCGGCGATGACCGGATTGGCGGCGGCGAACAGGCCCAGGAAAAGCAGGCCCCCCAGCAGCGGCACGATCAGCACCGCGACCAGCCGCACGATGGGCAGGCGCGACGTCCGCAGCTTCTTCCGCGTCAGCTTCAGGAGGTCGAGCAGCGGCCCGACCGAACCGACCATCGGCTGCCAGAACAGCCGCTGGAACCAACGCCAGGCGTCGTCCCGGGGTCCCGCGCGCGGCGACAGGCTGGCCATGCCGATCAGGATCCCGAACAGCAGCCAGGCGGTGAAGGTCGGCTGGTCGATCATCACCAGCCCCATGACCAGCGCGCCGGCCAGGAAGGTCAGGGCCCGACGGTCGCGGATCATGGCCGGCTGCACCGCCGCGAGCGCCAGGACGAAGGCGATGGCGAAGGCGCCCAGGGTGAAGCCCGGGGGGTGATCGAAGAAGAACAGGTCGGCCAACGCCACCAACCCCGCCGCCGCAAAAGATGAACTCCAGAAGTTGCGCAGCCGCATCGAGGCGCTGCAAAAACAAATCACCAGCGCCGAAGCCTCGCGCAACGAAGCCGCCGATGCGCTGCGTGAATCGGAACGCGCGATTTCCGAAACCAATCGTGAACTGGCGGAATTGGAACAATCGCATCGCACGGTGTCGCAGCGTGCCGTGGCGCTGCGCGGTGAAGCGGACAATGCATCGGGCACGCTAGCCGGCCAGCAGGCGCTTCTCGCGCGTCTTGTGTATCAGCAACACGTGCAGCACACCGGGACGCAGCCCGAAACGCTGCGGATTTTATTGAGCGGCGACAATCCGAATGCGCTCGCGCGCGAACTCATGTATCTCGGCTACGTGTCGCGCGCGCG
>CAZRKY010000221.1:0-5359 GCA_964600375.1 uncultured Caulobacteraceae bacterium
GCTGCGGCAACCGCCTGGCCCGCCGATGACCGTGGCCCGTCCAGACCGCCCCATGGCTCCCGCCCAGCCGCTCCGCCCCGCCGCTCCCGCGCCCGCGCCGATGGTAGCCGCCCCGCCGCCCCAGGCCGCCCTGGCCGATCCCGAGCCCCCGCGCAGCTATGCCGACTTCTCCCGCCCGATGACCTCGGGGCCGGCGCAACCCGCTGCCCCCGCAGTCGCCCGGGCGGCCGCGCCGGCCATGCCCGTCGACGAGCCGCCGCGCAGCTATGCTGACTTCTCCCGCCCGATGAGCACGCCCGCGCCGCAGCTCCCGGCCGGTCAGGCGGCGAGCGCCACCGGCGGCGAACGCCCCCGCTACTACTCGGTGCACCGTGAATACGGCCGCACCCCCGACCACCCCGAAATCCCCGAGGCCTTCTTCCTCGACTCCGTCGGCGGCGAGGATCTCGCCGCCCCGCCACCGCCGCCCATGAGCGAGCGGGATGAACGCCGGGCGCGCGCCGCCGCGGCCGATCCCGACGCCCCGGGCGGCCAGTAACCCCCAGCAGAGCAACCAGAATGGCCCGCTCCAAGCTCCTCGACCTCATCGACCTGGCCCAGGAAAACTCCTCGACCAAGCGCCGCGAACTGCTGCGCGAGATGACTGACCTGTTCTTCTCCGTCCATGCCCCCCAGACGGGCCCGGAGATCGAGCTGTTCGACACCGTGCTGGTCCAGCTCTCCAACGACATGGAAGAGGCCGTGCGGGCCGAGCTCGGCGTCCGGTTCGCCCCCGAGCCCACCGCGCCGCGGGGCTTGGTGCGCAAGCTCGCCAACGACAGCATCAAGGTCGCCGCGCCGATCCTCGCCCACTCCGTGGTCCTGTCCGAGGCGGACCTGCTCGACGTCGTCCGCACCCAGGGCCAGGACCACCTGCGCGCCGTGTCCAAGCGCGAGGCGGTTTCCGAGGCGATTTCGGACGTCATCGTCGAGCGCGGCGACGACCTGACGCTCGGCGTGCTGCTGGGCAACGAGGGCGCGAGACTTTCCCGTGGAGCCAGCGAGACCGCCGTCGACCGGGCGACCAAGAACAAGGCCCTGCACGAGGCCGTCATCAATCGCCGCGACCTGCCGCCCGACCTGCTCAACGAGATGTACTTTGTCGCCGAGGCGCGCCTGCGCCAGCGCATCCTCGACCAGAACGCCCGCATCGATCCCGCTCTGCTGGAGCAGGCCCTGTCCAAGGGTCGCGCCCGCGTGGCCGCCTCGGACGGCGCCCTGCCCCCGGATTTCGACGAGGCCGAGGCCTACATCAGCGAGCTGCGCAACGCCGGCGAGCTGTCGCCCAAGGTGCTGGCGCGCTTCCTGCGCTCGGGCGGCATGACCCACTTCCTGGTGGCTCTGGGCCAGCTGGCCGACATCGATTTCCACACGGCGCGCTCGATCGTGGAGAAGCGCGAACTCGACGCCCTGGGTGTGGTCTGCAAGGCAGCCGACCTCGATCGCGCCCTGTTCCTGACCTACGTGGTCGTGCTGCTGGGCCAGTCGGGCGACGCCATGGCGCGCGCCCAGGAGTACGGCAAGATGTACGCCGCCCTGCCCCGCGAGACCGCGATGCGCACCCTGCGCTTCTGGCGCCTGCGCCGCCAGGAAGGCTCGCTGGCCGCCTAGGCGCCCATTCTGAACGTGATCGGGATCACGGTTCGGGTCGGAACCGGTCGCCCTCCATAGGTCGCCGCCGAGAACCGGAAATTGGACGCCAGCAGCATGGCCGCCTCCCCGTAGCGGGGGTCCGGAATCGACGAGGCGACGTGGCATGACACCAGCATGCCCGACACCGCGGCGAGGCAATTCAGCGTCGCCTTGCCATCAGGGTTGCTGATCTTCACGCGTCGCAACGCCCGTTCGAACAGTTGGCCATCAGGTCGCTCCCGCCACCGCAGGGCTGTGAACGCCTCGAAGGGGATAGTTACGCGAACTGCGCCTGGGGCGGACGCCCGGTAGTTCGGGGCCAGCAGCAAGGCCGCCTCCCCCAATCGCGAATCCGCTGGCGTCTCGCTCAACACCGCGCAGTGATCCAGCACGCCATCCGGCGTGGTGTCGCATCGGAGCTCGACCTTCCCCGCAGGCGTGTTGTTCAGCTTCGCCGACTGAAGCGCGGAAATTGCGTCCGCGACATCCGGCTCAAGATGCATGATCGCGGTCGGCCCTGGCGCAACCGCGGCGCCGGCGAGAAACGGGAGGGCGGCCGCGGCCAGAAGCAGGAGGCGACGGCCACTCATTGAGCGGGCGCCGGTTGCGGCGACGCCGGGTCGTCGACAAACCCGATGGGCAGCTTGATCCGCCGTCCCTCAGAGGTTCGGCCTTCCGCGTTCCACGGATTGACGCGGAATTTTGGCGCCAGCGCCATGGCCGCCTCCCCGAACCCGAGCCCTGGAGGGCTTTCTTCCGCCAACCGGCAATCCGCCAGCAAACCCGTGGTGGCGATCCGGCAGTCAATCGTGCCCTTCCCGGTCCGGACTCCCGCGGCGCGGGCCGCAGGCGGGAAGACCAGGTCAGCGGCATCCGGCTGACCGCTCCACTCGAGTTGACGCGACAGGCCGGGATCGGGCGTCCCCGGTGCATCGAAACGCACCGTCAGCAGCACATGCGCTCCGGCGATTGGGCGGCCGCCGATCTCCCTCAGGCCTGCGCGGAAGCGATCTGTCAAAGACAGGGCGGCCCGGCCGAAGGCCTTTCCGGTTGGGGACTCCTGCTGAACACTGCACCGGCTCAATGCGCCGTCCCCGCGCAACATGCAGTCGATCATTGCGTAGCCGGATTCCGTCGCGCCCGAGGGAAAGGCCGCGGCGACCTCTGCTCGGGTCGGAGCCTGTTCCCAGGCCATCCGGGTGAATGTGCGCGCGGAACTGACCGGAGCCGGTTCGAGCGTGCGATCGCGAGCCGGGTTGCCGGCGGGCGAGTCGAAACTGATGGGGATTCGGACTTCGCTGGTGACGAACTGGCCGTTTTCCATCTTCGGCCGCATCTTGAACTGCGGAGCGAGCGCCAGGGCCGCGGCTCCGAATCCGATGCCGGGCGGCGTCTCCGAAACGACGGAACAGGCGCGGAGGCTGCCGTCCAGGGCGATCTCGCATTCCATGACGGCCTTACCGTCGATCCCTCTTTCCACCGCCGCGCTGGGGAACACCGCGTACAGGTCCTCGGGGGACGGCTTGCGGACCCATGCGGGATTGGCGTCCTGGCCTGCCGCCAAGGTCGCTGCAGCCACAGCCAGCGTGAACGCGAAGGCTGCCGCCAGGACTCGTAGATGCATCGCCGTGCCCCCCTTCGGCCACCTAAGCGGGAGCAGCAGGGACGGTCAACCTCAGGAACCGAGCCCGCAGGGCGTCGTTCTCCTTGGGAAGGTTGCAAGACTCCCCTCTCGCGGCCGCAGTACGAGGAGTACGTCATGAACGATCGATATCAGTGGGATGATAAGTCCGGTCGCGTGCGCGACACCCGGGCCGGAGCCCCCCAGGCTTCCGAGCGCGACGCCGCCCGCACCGCTGAGGGACGCAGCTTCGGCGCTGCGCACTACGCTGAAGCCGGCTTTGAACCCCGCCAGACCTACCCGGCGCTCCACGAGGGCGCGACGGCGCGCGGATGGCTCGCCAAGGTGAAGGACGAGGTCGGCGCCATGCTCGGGGATCACGAGGCCGAGCGACGGCGTCTGCAGGACCGTGAGCTGGAGGCCCGCAAGGCTGGCCTTGGCGGCGACTGGCGCGGCCACGACGACGACACGGCCTGGCGCGATCCGGTCTCGGTCGATGAACAGGTCAGGCGCGACCGCGCCGCAGCCCCGAAAGCGCATCGCCCCGGTCCGTTCCGCGACTAGCCGACGGTGCTCAACCCTGAGAGTTGCTGACCCACGGATCCTGGCCCTCGGCCTTCAGCCGGTGCTGGAGCGCCAGGATCATGTTGGAGAAATGGACTGCGCCCATACCGGCCTGGGCGGCTTCGGGCTCGCTGATCTCGTCTTCGCGCCAGACCGCGAAATGCGCGCCGGCGTCGTAGCGCACAAAGTAGCGCCCGCCACGGCGCCAGACCTCGTGGCCGCCGCCATGGTCTGACAACCGCTCGGCTTGCGGCGCGTCCGGAGCAACCGTCACCGGCGTCCTGTGCCGACGCCAGAGCTCCACTGCGGCCTGATAGAGTCGCCAACGCAGGCGCGCATACTTGAACGCCGCCTCCTGTTCCGGGCCGGGCTCCGCATAACCGCCCTTGGCTGAGGTCGGCAGCGTATGGTCGCCGTCGTACAGGTCGAGGATCGCAGACGCCGCCGCCATCGGTTCGGAGTCCAGCCGCGCGAACTCGGCACGCAGCCTGTCCGCCCAATCGGACTTCCCGCCCGCCGAGAGCAACTCGGCCAGCCGTTGCAGCACAGCCTTGATCGACGGTTCGGCGTCCACGGCCCCTCCGCCCGGCAGGTTACATCCGCTCGCGGGTCTTGGTGAAGGCGATCTTCGGATAGCGTTCGGCGACGTAGCCCGTTTCCCAGGACGATTTGGACAGGAACACCGGCGCATCGTCGATGTCGCGCGCCATGGCCGTCTTGTGCTTGTTGGCGAAGTCTTCGAGGTCCGCCTTGTCGCCGCCGACCCAGCGCGCCTCTGAATAGGGGCTGGGTTCGAAGACGCATTCCAGCGCGTATTCGTTGGCCAGGCGGTCGGCCATGACCTCGAACTGCAGCTGGCCCACGGCGCCGACGATGAAGTCCGAACCCAGTTCAGGCCGGAACAGCTGAGTCACGCCTTCTTCCGCGAGGCCTTCCAGCGCCTTCTTCAGGTGCTTGGCCTTGAGCGGGTCCTTGACCCGCACGCGCTGCAGGATTTCCGGCGCGAAGTTGGGCAGGCCGGCGAAGCGGATCAGCCCGCTCTCCGACAGGCTGTCGCCGACGCGCAGCACGCCGTGGTTGGGAATGCCGATGACGTCGCCGGCGAAGGCCTCTTCCGCCAGTTCGCGGTCCGAGGCGAAGAACATGATCGGCGCATTGACCGACAGCTGCCGGCCGGTGTTCTGGACCTTCAGCTTCATGCCGCGTTTGAACTCACCCGAGGACAGCCGGAGCATGGCGATGCGGTCGCGGTGGTTGGGGTCCATATTGGCCTGGACCTTGAAGACGAAGCCGGTGACCTCCTTGGCGCCCGGCGCGACGTAGGTCTCCTCGCCGGACTTCTCGGCCTTCAGCGGCTTGGGCGGCGGGGCGTTATCGCCGATGGCGGCCAGCAGCTCCTCGACCCCGAAGTGGCGCAGCGCCGAGCCGAACAGCACCGGCGTCATGTGGCCTTCCAGGAAGGACTGGGGGTTGAAGGCGGGATAGCCGCCGGTGACCAGTTCG
>CAZRKY010000222.1:0-5354 GCA_964600375.1 uncultured Caulobacteraceae bacterium
GCCGGTGGTCGCCCCCTTCACGCGCGCCGTGACGTCGGTGATCTGCAGCAGGATCTCGGCGGTGGCGCCCGGACATTGGCGCTCCTCGGCCCGCGTCGCCGGATTGAAGCCGTTGGAGACGTAGTCCTGCTGCGGCGTCGACAGGTCCTGGGTGCAGTCCAGAACACAGTGGTTGTTGGTCAGGATCAGGCCGTCGCCCGACACCAGCGAGGACGAGCAGCCCGGGATGCGGACGGCCGAACTCATCAGGTGATCGAGCCATTTCTGGTCGATCTTCGTGCCCAGGGGCTGGTTCACCCGCGCGGTGGGGAAGGCGTCGAAAGTCCACATCCCCTCGACCGCCCGGGCAGGCGACGAAAAGGCCGCGATGGCGGCGACGGCCGCGAGCACTTTCAGCTTCATCGGATTCCTCAAGCCTGGCTGGCGACCCAGCGGTCGATCTTGGCGTCCAGCACGGCCAGCGGCAGGGCGCCGGTCATCAGGACCTGATCGTGGAACGCGCGAATGTCGAACTTCGGTCCCAGCGCCTGTTCAGCCCGGGTGCGCGCCGCGCGGATCTTCAGCTGGCCCATCTTGTAGCCCAGCGCCTGGCCGGGGATGGCGATGTAGCGCTCGGTCTCGGCCGTCGCATTCGTGCGCCCGCGCGAGGAGTTGGCGAGGATGTAGTCGATCGACTGGTCGCGGGTCCAACCCTTGGCGTGGATGCCGGAATCCACCACCAGCCGAATCGAGCGGAACAGCTCAGAGTCCAGGTGGCCGAAGTAGGCGTAGGGGTCGGTGTACATGCCCAACTCCGGGCCCAGGGTCTCGGCGTAGAGGCCCCAGCCCTCGACGAAGGCGTTATTCCCGCCGTAGCGCATGAAGGCCGGCAGGGCCTCGTTCTCGTTGGCCAGGCTGATCTGGAAGTGGTGCCCCGGCGCGCCCTCGTGCAGGTAAAGGGTCTCCATCCCGGGCGTGGTCCGCGACGGCAGGTCGTAGGTGTTGAAGTAGAAGACGCCGGGCCGCGAGCCGTCCGGCGTGCCGCTCTCGTAGGAGCCGCGCGCAGCCCCCTTCTCGGTCAGTTCCGGCGTCGGCTTGATGTCCAGCCGCGTCTTGGGGATGTGGCCGAACATCTCCGGCAGCCTGGGCGCGACCCTCGCGCCGATCGCGGTGAAGGCATCGACCATGGCCTGCTTGGACGCCGGCTTGAACTTGGGATCGGTGCGGATGTGGTCGAAGAACTGGAGCAAGGTCCCGGAGAACCCGACCCTGCGCATCACCGCGCCCATCTCGCCATGGATGCGCGCCACCTCCGACAGTCCAAGCGCATGCACAGCTTCGGGGTCCATCGGCGTGGTGGTGTTGACCTCCACGAGATAGCGGTAGAGTTCCGCCCCGCCCGGAATCTGGCCCAGGCCGACCGTGTCACGGGCCTGCGGCAGGTACTCTGTCTTGATGTAGTCGCGCAGGCGCAGGTAGGCCGGGATCACCTTCTCGCCGATCGCCTTGGCGTAGGCCGCCTTCAGGCGGGCCTGGTCGGCGTCGGGGATGGTGGCGGGGAAGCGCTTGACCGGCAGGTAGAAGCTGGTCTCCTCCAACGCCGGGGTCGCGGTCGCATCCAGCTGCTCAAGCACGTTGTTCATGATCAGCTTCGGCTGGGTGACGCCGTCGCGCACGCCCTGCTTCAGTCGCTTGATCACCCGGTCGAAGATCGCGGGCATGGCGTTCAGCCGCGACAGCCCGGCCTTGTAGTCCGCGAGCGTCTTGAACGGCGCGGCGCTCTGGCCGCTGCTCAGCTCGGCGAAACCGTTGTGAATGCCGGAGAAGTGGTTGATGGCGAGCGCGTTGCCGGTCTTCAGGACCGCGCCCGTATTGCCGCGGCGGTCGAGCTCGCGCTGCCACTTGAAGACATCGTAGGCGACCTGTTCGTCCGGGGTCAGGGCGGCGCGGTCGATGCGCGCCAGGCCCGCCAGATCCTTCAGCGCCAGATGCCGGCCCGCGGCGTCATAGCTGTCGGCATAGAGATCGCCCAATCTGCCGGCGTAGCGCGTCTCGCCACGGTAGAGCGCCTGCAACGGCGAGCGCTTCAGCTCGGCTGCGTCGCTGGCGGCGAACAGCTTGAGGAGCGCGTCGGACGGGCTGGCGGCGGCATGGACGGGGGTGGCCAGGGTCGCGGCGGCGGCGGCGGATCCCAGCAGGACGGAGCGGCGTGAGACGATGTGCGTGATCATGCCCGCACAGCTACACGCCTTCACGCACCGGGTGAAGGATGGCACGGTGACGCTCATGGTCCTGCGCGTCACGCTCATCGCAATCGCCCTGCTTTTCGCCCTGCCCGCCCAGGCGAAGCCGATGCCCTGCAAGCCATCGGTCCAGGACCGGATGTGGATGCAGGGGGCGCTGGACGCCTGGTTCTCGACCGCCCACGACCGCCTTCGAATCTATGCCGGCGACCCGCCCGACTTCGTGCTGTTCGACGCGGCGTGCGTCTACCAGACCGGCCCCGAGGCCAGGGGCGCGTCGATGGCCGACGGGCCCCGTTTCGCCGGCCGCCGCATCGGCTGGAAGGCCCGGCCCCACGGCGGGTCCGTGGCGCTGCCCGGCGGCGGCGAGGTCCCGGCCCAGGTCGTGTCCTTCGCCGCGCCCTACGCCAGCAACACCCGCCAGTTCATGATCATGAGCCTGCCCAGCGTCTGGCGCGAGGGCGGGGTTCGCTCCGCCCTGGGTCTGGAGACCCTGATGACCGCCGTCTTCGTCCACGAGATGACCCACACGCGCCAGTTCTACGCCTTCGCCCCCAGGCTCGCGGAACTCACCGAGCGTTACCAGCTCCCGGACGACATCGACGACGACAGCCTGCAGACGGCCTTCAAGGACGACCCGGCCTTCGTCGCGGCCTGGACGCTCGAGCGTGACCTGCTGCTGCAGGCCCAAGCCGAACCGGATGACGCCAGGGCCCAGGCGTTGGTGCGCCAGGCGATGGAACAGGCGCAGACCCGCCCGGCGCGCTTCTACACCGGCGACAAGGCCAAATGGGAGGCGGTCGAGAACGCGTTCCTGACCATGGAGGGGATCGGCCAGTGGGCGGCCTACGCCTGGCTCACCGATCCCGTGGGCGGAGGCATGGATCCGCAACGGGCCCTGCCCCTGTTCCGCCGCGGCGGGCGGTTCTGGTCACAGGATGAAGGCCTGCTGATCATGCTGGCGGTCGACCGTTTCGTGCCGCGCTGGCGCGAGTACGCTTTCGACGCCCAGCCCGAGCAGATCATGCGCCTCTGGGGTCGCGCGGCCTACAACGAGCAGGACCCGTCCGACTAGAACGGCAGCGGGAAGAGCAGGAAGAAGCCGTTCACGGTCAGGATGAACCCGACGACCGCCGCACCCGCCGAGGCGTAAAGCACCCGCCGGTTCAGGGCCAGTATGGCGACCGAACCCAGTACGATCGCCAGCTGCAGGAAGACCTCCGCAAGGTCGAAGTTGCCGTCCTGGGCCTCGGCCTTTTCGCGTGAGGCCTCATAGGCGGCGGCCCGCGCCATCAGCTGCTTCTTGCCCTCGCCGGCGGTGGGATCGTTGGGGTGCTCGGGGTCGGGCTCGTCGTCGTAACGGGCGATCTTTGCGTCGTAGGCGGCCAAGGACTTTTCCGCCGCCGCGCGCGCCTGGGCGGTCATTCCGCCCGAGGCCAACTGCCGGCGCAGGTCGTCGGCGGCGATCTGATAGGAGGTCTGGCGCACGTTCTTGGCCTGGAAGAAGGCCCAGGTGTCGCTGGCATGGATGTTGGCGCTGATCATCTCGTCGGTGGCGTTGCCGCCCCCAAGCCCGCCGATCGCCAGCACGGCGGCGACCACCGCAATCAGCAAGGCGGCGCGATTACGGAACCTGTCGTGGTCCGGATGGGGCTCGGCCTCAGCGGTCTCGGCGATCACATCGGCAGCGTCCATGGCGTCCCCCATCCCTGACCCGGTCAGTCTCCGGATTCCTAGCGGGATTCGCCAGCGATGGGCCGCGGTCGCGCGGGATTGGTGAGGCTACGCATTACTACTTAGGGTGAATATCCAGATACAATCGGAAGGCATCTTTCGGCAGTCTGCTCGCGTTGGACAGGGATGGACCGAATGCATCTGGAGTATGTCGTCGTCTTCTTGGCTCTCGGGGTCACCGGCTTGGTGGCCCTCACCCTCTCATGGGACGCCTTCTGGCGGGAAGTCGAGCGCCGGGCCCGCGAGTCCCGCTCCACGCTCAACGATCCGGACCAGACGACGTAGGCCCTGTGGAAACGGGTTTCCGCGCCCGGAACAGCTTGGCCGCCGGGGCGTTCGAAGCTTGGGCTTAAGCCCGTGCTTCAGGAGAGACCTCCATGCGCCTTGCCACCCTCGCCGCCGTCACCGCCCTTGGCCTCGGCCTGGTCGCCTGCTCCAAGCAGGATGCCGCCACCGACGCCAATGCCGAAGCCGCCCAGGCCGCAGATCAGGCCGCCGTCGCCGCCGACGCCGCCGGTTCCGCCGCCGTTTCCGCGGCCGACGCTGCCGCCGCGGCCGCCAGTGATGCTGGAGACGCCATCCAGGATGGCGCCAACACCGCCGCCGCCAACGTCGAAGCCGCGACCTCCGACGACGCCCCGGCCACCAAGAACTAGGCGCATCGCAGCCGTCGACGGCCTGAGTGCGGCGCGGGCGCTGTCCCGCGCCGCAACTCCGTAGAATTCCGGAATTTTCCGCCGGGGAGGCGTCCGGCACCTTTCACCAAAGTCTGGGAAAGGGAAACGCCATGACCGCCGACATGATCTGGATTGCCGCGATACTGGCCTTTTTCGGCGTCTTCGCCGTGACCCTTTTCTTCGTCTCGATCTGGAGCGCCGGGCCCCGCCGCGAACCGGCAAAGGCGGCGGAGCAGCAGCCCACCCCGGCGCGCCGCCCCGAGCCCGCTTCGGCGCCCGAGATGCGTTGGCGGGGCGCCGAGCGCGTCCACTAGGCGCCTAGCGCCGCATCCGGTCCGACTTCGCCCTTTCCGCCGCGAACTCCGACCCCGCCGCCCACACCGGCCAGGCCCGCGAATTCGCCAGTTCCCGGCCCACCTGGAAGGCCAACTGCAGGTCTGCCGCCGCGCCGTCGAAAGTCCAGTCCGCCGACCATTCGTCGGCGGGCTGGTGGTATCTGTTCTTCACGTAGTCGCGGCTGGCCTCGCTGGCGCCGGTAAATCCTGCGCTTGGGAACAGCACCGGCACGCCCCGCCGCGCCAGGGGGAAGTGGTCGGAACGGTAGAAAGCGCCGGCCTGCGGGGCGGGATCGGGGATCAGCATGCGCCCCTGGGCGGCCGCCGCCCGCTGCAGCCAGTCCTGCATGTCGCCCTTGCCGTAGCCGATGATCACGATGTTGGGG
>CAZRKY010000223.1:0-5253 GCA_964600375.1 uncultured Caulobacteraceae bacterium
GTCAGCGGCAGCGAGGTGTCGCTCATGGTGTTCAGCACGTCCACGAACGGCACCACCGCGATGGCCGCGCCCCAGAGGTCGGGCCGCAGGTTCGCGGCCGCGCCCACGAGCAGGCCCCCCGCCGACCCGCCGTAAATGGCGATGCGTCCCGGCCGGCTATAACCCCGCTCGATCAGCGCTTCCGCGCAGGCGACAAAGTCACTGAAGGTGTTGGGCTTCTTCTCCTTGCGGCCCTCGAGGAACCAGCCGAAGCCCTTCTCCGATCCGCCGCGCACATGAGCCGTGGCCCACACCCACCCTCGGTCGACCAGCGACAGGTGGCGGATGGAGAACACCGGCTCCATGGCGATGCCGTAGGAGCCGTAGCCGTAGAGCATCAGCGGGGCCGAGCCGTCGAGCGGCGTGTCCTTCAGCATCAGGACCGTGACCGGGACCTGCTCTCCGTCAGGCGCGGTGGCGTAGAGCCGGTGCGCGACGTACCGCGCCGGGTCGTGGCCGGAGGGAATTTCCTGAGTCTTCCTGAGGGTCCGCTCGCGGGTGCGCATGTCGTAGTCGAACCACTGCCGCGGCGTGGTCGGAGAGTTGTAGACGAAGCGCACGAGATCGGTGGCGTACTCGTAGCCGGGGTCGAGGCTGAGCGCGAACGCCTCTTCCTCGAAGTCGATGGCGTGCTCGGGCGTGCCGTCCCTGGAGGCGATCACGATGCGGTCCAGCGCATTCTCGCGCTCGGTGCGCACCAGCCACTTGTCGAACGCATGCACGCCGGTGACGAAGATGCCGGCCCTGTGGGGCAGCCACTCCTGCCAGGTGGCCCGGGACGGGTCCTCCTCCCGCGCCTCCATCAGCTTGAAGTCGACGGCGCCGTCGGCGTTGGTGCGCACGATGAAGCGGTCGCCCCAGTGTTCAAGCTCGTAGCGCACGCCGATCTCGCGCGGCTGCACCACACGGGGATTCGCCTCGGGGTCCGACGAAGGGATCAACAACACCTCCGAGGTCTCGTGATCACCCGCGCCGATGATGATCCAGGCGTCCGAGCCGCTGCGCCCGACGCTCAGGAACATGCCCGGATCGGACTCCTCGTAGACCAGCACATCGTCGCCGCCGCGCGCCGGACGGCGGAAGACCCGCGCCGGGCGGCCGTTCTCGTCGCGCCAGATCCAGAAGAGGAATCGCGAACAGGCCGAAAAGGCGAAGTCACCGGTCGAGCTGGCCACCGGGTCCGGCAGGACCTCGCCGGTCTCGAGGTCGCTCACCTTGATGGCGTAGTACTCCGAGCCCTGGTCGTCCTCGGCCCAGGCCCAGAGGCGGTGGTCGGGACTGTGGCCGACGGCGGCGACCTGGAAATAGGCCTTGCCCTGCGCCATGGCATCGACATCCAGCAGCACCTGTTCGGCCCCGGACAGGGCGCGCGGCTCGCGGGCGTAGACCGGGTGCTGGGCTCCAAGGTTGAAGCGGCTGTAGTAGGCCCAGGGGCCGTCCGGCGCCGGAACCGAAGCGTCGTCTTCCTTGATCCGCCCCTTCATCTCCTCGAACAGGGTCGCCTGCAGGGCCTCGGTCGGACCCAGCAGGGCCTTGGTGTAGGCGTTCTCCGCATCGAGGTGAGCGCGGATATCAGGGCGCAGCACGGATGGGTCACGCATCACCTGCTGCCAGTTGTCATCCTTCATCCAGGCGTAGTCGTCGGTGCGCCTGCGCCCCAGCTGTTCGATGACGTTCGGGATGCGGGGCGCGGCGGGCGGCTGGGGTGCGGACATGGATGCGTTCTTGAACGGGGCGCGGGCCCCGTTCAAGCGCTGTCGGCAAACTCGGTTCCGCCGGGCGCGCCGGCGGCCTCGGATCAGGCGGCGGTGCAGGCCGTCTGGGCGGGCTGGTGGGCCTGCTGGTCCGGCTTGTCGCCGCCCGAACCGTCGATGGGCGCGAGCTGGCGGTCATCCGTCCGCGACGGGGCCGGCGCCGCCGTCGTGGGTTGGTCGGGCTTGGCGACGCCCGCGCCGTCCGATTCCGGTTTGGCGACGGACGTGGTGGCGCAGTCGGCCGGCGACTTCTTCGAAGCGGGCGAGGGGTCGGCGGCGCTTGCCGAGGAGGCGAGCGCGAAGACGGCGGCCGTGAGGGCCAGGCCGGAAAGACGGATCATTTGGGGGGCTTTCTTGTACGGAGCCATCGTGGACCCGTTCGACCGCCGCCACAACAGCACCCCGGTTGAAGGCTCGCGTCAGGGGCGCGCGGCCTTGCAGGCGCCCGGGCGCGCGTCCCATATGCAGCCTTGGTAGAGTAAAGAGGCGCCTCATGGAGCCCGATCTGACGATCGAGCTGATCAACGCCACGGTACAGATCGAGCAGCCCCTGCCCGACGGCCGGCGTACGGTCGGCACCGGATTCCTGGTAGAGGCCCCGACGCCGGACGGACGGCCCCGCACGGTGCTGGTCACCGCCGCCCACGTTTTCGACCAGATGGCGGGCGACACCATCAGCGTCGGCTGGCGGTTCGCCAATGGCGCCGGCGCCTGGCGCTACGCCCCCGCGCCCCTGGCCATCCGCGCCGGCGGCCAACCGCTGTTCACGCGCCATCCGACCTATGACGTGGCGGTGATGCGGATCGTCGCGCCAACCGAATTCGCCAACGCCGCCATCCCCCTGTCGTGGCTGGCCAGCGAAAACTCATTCGAGGAGTGGGGCGTGGGCCCGGGCGACGAAATGATGACCGTAGGCTACCCGCTGGGCCAGTCGTCCAATCGCGCCGGGTTCCCGATCCTGCGGACGGGGCGGATTGCGTCCTACCCCCTCTATCCGATCTCGCAGTTCTCGACCTTCCTGGTGGACCTGCGGGTCCTGGGCGGCAACTCGGGCGGACCCGTGTTCATGACCGGATACAGCCGCCGCCGCCCCGGCACCGAACAGGCGAGCGAGGCCTTCGTCGCCGGGGTGCTGACCAAGCAGCTGGATCTCGAGATCGGCGTCGTCACTCACGCCGTCTACGTGCGTGAAGCCATCAGCCTGCTGGATGATCCCGGCCTGCTGGCCCGCGGCGGCGCTACCCCGCCAGCGCCTCAGCGGTAAGCGCGTTCAGCATCTCGGCGCCCATGGCGACTTCCTGGGCGTGGGCGGCGGCGTGAGGCAGGACGGTCGAGGCATAGACCCGCAGCAGCTCGATCTTGCCGTTCAGGAAGGCCGGGTCGCCCTCACCGGCCGCCAGTCGGCGGGCCGCACCCAGCGCGCCGCGCGCCAGCATCAGGCCGCCGGCCATGTCGCCCATCAGCTTCAGATAGGCGGCCGAGCCGGCCAGAACGTCCGCGGGCGCCGCGCCCTTGCGCTCGAGCAGCCAGGCCGTCGCCAGCTCCGCCGCCGAGGCGGCCGCCTTCAGGTAGGGATAGGTCGAGGCGATGCGCGCATCGGCCGACGTCTTCAGCGCCTCGGCCGCCTTGCCCGCTTCGGCGATCAGGTCGCGCGCTGCGGCGCCGCCATCGCCTGACAGCTTGCGGCCGGTCAGGTCCATGGCCTGGATGCCGTTGGTGCCTTCGTAGATCGGGGTGATCCGGGCGTCGCGATAGTGCTGGGCGGCGCCGGTCTCCTCGATGAAACCCATGCCGCCGTGGATCTGGACTCCGACCGAAGCGACCTCGCAGGCCATGTCAGTGGACCAGGCCTTGGCGATGGGCACCATCAGGGCTTCATAGGCGGCGAAGCGCGCGCGCTCTTCAGGCGACGCCGCGGTCCTGGCCAGGTCCGCCGCGACAGCGGTCGACAGGCAGATGCCGCGGGCGGCCTCGATGCGGGCCTTGGCGACGGCCAGCATGCGACGCACGTCGGGGTGATCGAAGATCGGCGCCGAGGCCTCGCCGGACCAGGCCGAGCGGCCCTGTCGGCGGTCCAGCGCATAGGTCAGGGCCTGCTGGTAAGCGCGTTCCGCGATGCCGACGCCCTCGACGCCGACGGCCAGGCGGGCGGCGTTCATCATGATGAACATGTGGGCCAGGCCCTGGTTGGGCTGGCCGACCAACTCAGCGGTCGCGCCCTCGTAGGCCATGACGCAGGTCGGCGAGGCGTGGATGCCCAGCTTGTGCTCGATACCGACCGGACGGAAGGCGTTGCGGTCGCCCAGCGAACCGTCTTCGCGCACCAGCACCTTGGGCGCCAGGAACAGCGAGATCCCCTTGGATCCCGCGGGCGCGTCCGGAAGCCGGGCCAGCACCAGGTGGACGATGTTGTCGCTGGCGTCGTGGTCGCCCCAGGTGATGAAGATCTTCTGGCCGTTCAGCGCATAGGTGCCGTCGCCGTTCGGCGTGGCGGTGGCCCGCAGGGTGCCGAGATCGGACCCGGAATGGGGCTCGGTCAGCACCATCGCCCCGGTCCATTCACCGCTGACCAGCTTGGAGAGATAGACCTCTTTCTGCCTCTCCGAACCCACCGTCTGCAGGGCCTCGATCGAGGCGATCGAGAGCATCGGACACAGGCCAAAGGCCATGTTGGCGGCGTGGAAGGCCTCGTAGGACGCCAGCTCAAGAGCCTTGGGCAGTCCCGCCCCGCCGTGCTCGGCCTCGGCCGCCAGCCCCGTCCAGCCGCCGGCGGCGAACTGGCGGTAGGCGTCGGCGTACCCCGGCGCGGCGGTGACGGCGCCATTGGCATACTTCGCGCCCTGCTGGTCGCCTGACCGATTGATCGGCGACAGCACCTCGTCGGCGAACTGGCCGGCGGCGGCCAGCACCGCCTCCATGGTCTCCAGATCGAAATCCGGGAAGGCGCTGACAAGGCGTTCAACGCCTGCGGCTTCCACCAGGCTGAAGGCGAGGTCGCGGACGGGGGCGCGGAAACTCATGGTCTGGACTCCGATGGGCAGAGCTTGGTTCTAGGCAGCGCCGGCCCGTGCGAGAAGGGCCTAATTCACGGACGGCGGACTTCCGCCCGGCAGTGCCGGGGCGTAATGAGGACGGATGGCTGAAACGCGCGAACGCTATTCCGGATTCACCCTCACCCTGCACTGGGCGACGGCGCTGCTCGTGCTTACGCAGCTGGCGATCCTGTGGATCTCGGCGGACATGCCCAGGCCCGACCGAATTCTCTGGATGACAGGGCACAAGTCCTTTGGACTGGTGATCCTGATGCTGACGCTGCTTCGCTTCGGTGTGCGCCTCTTCCACCCGCCGATTCCCCTGCCCTCTGCGATGCCGAACTTGGAGAAGCTCGTCTCGAAGTCGACCCACTGGCTCTTCTACATCCTGTTGATCGCTCTCCCGCTGGCGGGTTGGGCCTGGGCGA
>CAZRKY010000224.1:0-5251 GCA_964600375.1 uncultured Caulobacteraceae bacterium
GGGCTGTTCGCGCGCGGCGACAGCCAGGGCCGAGGGCCCGTCGGTGGCGGTCAGGACGTCGTAATATTCGGCGGAGAGATTGGCTTCGAGCAGGCGGACGTTGGCGTCAACGTCATCGACGACCAGGATGCGCGCGGTCATCGCTTGTGCCTCACCCCAGGTATTTCCGGACGGTGTCCAGGAAGTGCATCACCGAGATGGGCTTGGAGATATAGGCCTCGCAGCCGCCCTCGCGGATCCGCTCCTCGTCGCCCTTCATGGCGAAGGCGGTCACCGCCACCACCGGGATATGGGCGAGTTCGTCGTCTTCCTTCAGCCACTTGGTGACCTCGAGACCCGAGATTTCCGGCAGCTGGATATCCATCAGGATCAGGTCCGGACGGTGCAGGCGCGCGAGGGCCAGGGCGGCCAGACCTTCGCGCGTTTGCAAGGTCTCGTAGCCCTGGGCGTCGAGCAGATCATGAAAGAGCTTCATGTTCAGCTCGTTATCCTCGACGATGAGGACCTTCTTCGACATCATCACCGAACCGATCTTCCCCGACTGGACGTGGTGGCCGCGAACGGTCCAGCGCCTCTTGAGGACTGGTTGTCGCACCATGTTCTTAAGGTCGAGTGAAGCGCAACGCCGCGTTTTGTAAGGATTTCAGCAAGGTTTGGGTCTTGAAGGCCATCTGCCGAGACTGCCTGTGGACCGGAGAGGAGCAGCCCCCGCGCTGTCCCCAGTGTGCCTCCCCACGCCTGATCCGCCACGACGAGCTCGACCGGCTGGCCATCGCCCACATGGATTGCGACGCCTTCTACGCCTCCGTCGAAAAGCGCGACCGGCCCGAGCTGCGCGACAGGCCCGTGCTGGTCGGGGGCGGCAAGCGCGGGGTGGTCTCGGCCGCCTGCTACGTGGCGCGCCAGTACGGGGTGAAGTCGGCGATGCCGATGTTCAAGGCGCTGAAGGCCTGCCCCGACGCGGTGGTCATCAAGCCGGATTTCTCGAAGTACGCACCCGTGTCGAAACAGGTGTTCCACATCCTGCGCGGCCTGACGCCGCTGGTTCAGACCCTGTCGCTGGACGAGGCCTGGATGGACCTGTCGGGGACCGAGCGCCTGAACGGCGGGCCGCCGGCCCTGCAGCTGGTGAAGGCCCAGCGGCGAATCGAGGACCTGACCGGCCTGACGGTCTCCATCGGCCTGGCGCCCAACAAGTTCCTGGCCAAGATCGCGTCGGAGATGGACAAGCCGCGCGGCTTCTCGGTCATCGGCGCCGGCGAGGCCCAGGCATTTCTGGCCGACAAGCCCGTGTCGATCATTCCTGGCGTAGGTCCTGCCTTCGCCCGTTCCCTGAACGCCGCCGGTTTCGTCACGGTCGGCGACATCGCCCGCGCCGATCTCAAGGCCATCGCCGAGCAGTTCGGCGATCACGGCCTGCGCCTGCATCGCCTTGCCCACGGCCGCGACAGCCGCCCGGTCGATCCCGAGGGCGAGCGCAAGGGGATGAGCAAGGAGACCACCTTCTTCGAGGACATCTCGGACCGGGCGGCGCTGGAGGACGAGCTCTGGCCGCTCTGCGACCAGCTGGCCGGCAAGGCGCGGCGTATCGGTGTGTCGAGCCGCGTGGTGGTGCTGAAGCTGCGCACCGCCGACTTCCGGATCCTGACCCGTCGCCGCACGCTGCCCGAACCGGTCCGCACCGCCAAGGTGCTGTTCCGCGAGGCGCGCGAGATGCTGCAGCGGGAAGCCGACGGCCGCGCCTTCCGCCTGATCGGGATCGGCATGGCCGAGCTGATCGAGGACGGCGACGCGGCCGCCGGCCTGTTCGAAACCGACGATGCGCGGGCGTTGAAGACGGAGACCGCCATGGACGCCTTGCGCTCGAAGTTCGGCGACGCGGCCGTGGTCAGCGGCCGGTCGCTCAAACGCTAGCTCAGGCCCAGCCGAACAGCCGCATCAGCCAGGCCATCGCGGCGCGACCGAACGGATCGAACCCGGCGCCCTCGTCCCGGTGGGTCGTCCGCGGTCCGACGCAGCGGCCATTCGGGTCGATGAAGCCGCCGAAGCTGGTGGTCCCCTGCTGTACGCACCGGCCGTTGGGGTCGATGAACCCACCGACCTGAGTGGTGGCGTCGCTACGGCCATTGGGGTCTATCAGGGCGCCTCGGGCGTTGGCCGGGGCCGCGACGGTGATCAGGGCGACTGCCGTGACGGTCGCGAATATAGCTGAGTTACGATTCATAGGTCTCTCCCGCTGTTAAGGAGAGAATCAGTACACCAGCACTGCGCCTCAATCGAATTGATGAGCTAATACATTAATTCATCAATTAAACCCACACCCTCTTCGGCATTCAATACCATAATTCCTGTATGCAGCGCCGAGTGAGGAGCTGACCGCAAGTTTGAACGACGCGGCCGCTTGCCGAGGCCGCGTCGTCCAATCACCTGATCAGGCCCAGCCGAACCAGCGGCGCAGCAGGTCCTTGAGCCAATTCTGGCCCGCCGGGTCGATCCCGCATCCGGTTCCGCGGCCGTCCGGATCAATGGCGATTCCATAGGCCCGGCCGTCGGGATCGATGGCGATGCCGTAACCGGTGGTCTGGGCGGCACAGGCCTGGCGGCCGTTGCCGTCGATCTGGATGCCGGCGGCCGAAGCCTGCCCGGCAGCTGAAACCGCCAGCACAGCGGCGGCGGCGAAGCACGCGACTTTGGTGAATTTCATGGCATTTTCTCCTGGTGGCCTGCCGCCTTCTTGGTAGCACCAGCCTCCAGCCACGGGGCGACGCCCGCTGCCATTCTCACGCCGTTGGTCGCGCCTCAGGGCTCCCTCTTGCCCATCGCCGCGCCTAACGCCAGCCGAACAGACGGAGGAGCCAGCCCAGGAAGCCGTCGTCGCGACCGTTCGGGTCGATGGCCGCGCCGCGGCCATTCGGGTCGCAGATGCCGCCGCCATCGCGCCCGTTGGGATCCAGCCCCATGCCCTTGCAGGCGGCGCCGGACGATCGCCCGTTGTCGTCCATCCGCGGACCGGCGTCGGAATTCACAGATCGGCCGAGAGGATCGATAAAAGCGCCTCCCGCGACGGCCGGACCAGCGCCAACTGCGAGCAGTGCAACGGACACCCCCAGCGCCGCAATACAGTTCTTCGAAGAGAGCATAGTGAAACCTCGCTAAAATTCCCGATATGCAGTCATACAGGCGCCACGCCGACGCTGAGTCAAGCATATCTCCCGCGATCAGCTTTCACTATACTTATCGCTCACAATCGATGACAAACACGTAGCCAACTGATTGCGTGCACGGTCTCTGGTTCGGTTCCTGCGGGGTGCATTGGCGTCGCTGGTCCACCTTTCCCTCGCGGGGCGGGAAGGTTATGACGCCCCGAGATTCCGGAGCCCTCCCATGTCCAAGATCGAAGCCCGTCTCGCCGAACTCGGCATCACCCTGCCCGAGCCCCCCGCGGCCATCGCCACCTACGTCGGCTTCGTGCGCACCGGCAACCTGGTCCACGTCTCCGGCCAGGTCTCGACCGACGCCTCGGGCGGCATCAAAGGCACGGTCGGCGTCGACGTCGATCTCGAGACCGCCCAGCAGGCCGCGCGCCTGTGCGCCATCAACATCATGGCCCAGTTGAAGGCGGCGGTCGGCGATCTCGACAACGTCGTGCGCATCGTCAAGCTGGGCGGCTTCGTCCAGGCCGGGCCGGACTTTTACGACGTGCCCAAGGTGATCAACGGCTGTTCGGACATGATGGTCGAGGTGTTCGGCGACGCCGGCCGCCATGCCCGCGCCGCCGTCGGCGTCTACAAACTGCCGGTCAATTTCGCCGTGGAAGTCGACGCCATCGTCGAGGTGAAGTGAGCCCAGGCGAGGTCAGCGTCCGCGTCCACGGCGCGATCAGCGACATCGGCCGCGAAGCCTGGGACGCCTGCGCGGCGCCCTTCGGCAATCCGTTCGTCAGCTATGACTTCCTCTGGGCCTGTGAAGAGTCCGGCTGTGTCGCGCCGCGCCAGGGCTGGGCCCCGCGCCACCTCTCCGTCGAGGACGACGCCGGGCGCGTGACCGGCGTCATGCCGCTCTATCTGAAGGGCCACAGCCAGGGCGAATACGTCTTCGACCACGCCTGGGCCGACGCCTTCGAGCGGGCGGGCGGCGAGTACTACCCCAAGCTCCTGTCGGCGGTCCCCTTCACGCCGGTCACCAGCCCTCGCCTGCTCAGCGCCGACGCCGGCGTGCGCGATGCCCTGCTGAACGCCGCGGTCGCCTTCACCAGCCGGCTGGGCGCCTCGTCCCTGCATGTGAACTTCCCCACAGAGGCCGAGTGGAAGGCCATGACCTCGGCCGGCCTGCTGGCGCGCCAGGACGTTCAGTACTGGTGGGAGAACGCGGGCTACGCTGACTTCGAGGGCTTCCTGGCCGCCCTCTCCTCCTCGCGGCGCAAGACCATCCGGCGGGAACGGCGCGAGGCCCGGGACGGCGTCGAGATCGTCACCCTGACGGGCACGGAGATCACCGAGGATCACTGGGACGCCTTCTTCGCCTTCTACATGGACACCGGCGAGCGGAAGTGGGGCCGGCCCTATCTGAACCGGCTGTTCTTCTCGCTGATCGGCGAACGGATGGCGGACAGGATCGCGCTGGTCATGGCCAGGCGCGACGGCCGCTGGATCGCCGGCGCGCTCAACTTCATCGGCGGCGATACGCTCTACGGCCGCCAGTGGGGCGCGATCGAGCACCGCCCCTTCCTGCATTTCGAGCTCTGCTACTACCAGGCCATCGACTTTGCGATCGCGCGGGGGCTGAAGACGGTCGAGGCCGGGGCGCAAGGGCAGCACAAGCTGGCGCGCGGATACCTTCCGAGGCCCGTCTATTCCGCCCATTGGATCGAGGACCCCCGCCTGCGCGGCGCCGTGGCGGAGTACCTGGAGCGCGAGCGGCCGGCGGTCGAGATGGAGATGGAGGCGATGGAGGCGGAGCTGTCGCCGTTCAAGGCGTCGACCTGAACCTTTCCTCCAATGTCATCCCGGAAGGCTCGAAGCGGCTATCCGGGACCTCAATCGCGCAGCGGGGGTCCCGGATAGTGACGCGGATCAAGTCCGCGCCACTTCCGGGATGACATTATTGGGTGTGGGAATGGAGCTCTCACCCCCGCGCGTGAGCCTGGGCGAACAGCTCGCGGATCTCCGCATCCACCTGCTCCGGCCCGTCGAGCTGCACGACCGAGACCAGCTTCTCCGCCCAGCTCTCCTTGCGCACCGATGGCGTCAAG
>CAZRKY010000225.1:0-4748 GCA_964600375.1 uncultured Caulobacteraceae bacterium
CAACCCCCGCGATGGCCGCAATCTGCTCGACAATCTGAAGAAGATCTGTTCGAAGGGTCGGCTCTCCACCGGTGAGCCTGAACTTGTGAAATCCCACTGAGACGGCCGCGCGCACCACCACGGCGATTTCGTCGGCCGTCAGGTTGAGGGCGGCGCGGTCGTAGACCGGCGGCTGGCCGCGCGAGAGCTGCACCTTGCGGCGGCGATCCAGTTCCTCCTGGGTCTCATAGGCGGGGTACAAGCGCCCGTCCGCCTTCAGCTTTTCGGCCGCGGCCGTGTAGTGGGCGAAACGCCTGGACTGGCTGTCGGTCTCGTCCCAAACCATGCCCAGCCAGGTCAGGTCGTCCCGGATGCCGTCTTCGAACGCCTTCGTGGAGCGCTCCAGATCGGTGTCATCAATGCGCAGCACGAAGGTCCCGCCCTGCCCCTTGGCGAACAGCCAGTTGGCCAGCGCGGTGCGGACATTGCCGACATGCAGCCGCCCGGTGGGGGACGGCGCGAAACGGACCTTTACGGACATGGGAACCCAGACCTCTTGGAGAGGTCGCGTAGGTCGGTCAGAGACGGTCCGGTGTCAACACCGGACCGGTCCGATCAATCGTCGCGGTGGACCCGCTCGCGGCGCTCGTGACGCTCCTGGGCCTCCAGCGACAGGGTCGCGGTCGGGCGGGCCTCGAGGCGGGCCAGCGTGATGGGCTCGCCGGTCTCCTCGCAGTAGCCGTAGGATCCGTCCTCGATGCGCCGAAGCGCCTCGTCGATCTTGGCGATCAGTTTCCGCTGCCGGTCGCGGGTGCGCAGCTCAAGTGCGCGGTCCGCTTCCGAAGACGCGCGATCCACCAGATCGGGGTGGTTCTCGGTCTCGGCCTGCAGATTGCCGATCGTCTCGCGAGATTCCCGGAGGATCTCGTCTTTCCAGATCATCAGTTTGTTTTGGAAGTACTCGAGCTGACGCTCGTTCATGAAGGGCTCGTCGTCTGACGGACGATACTCTTCACCCCTGGTAACCGACGCTAACGCGTTCATCGACGCCTCACGCTAAAACAGCGCCCCCCTATAGGGCAGCGGGTGTATAGCCACGGAACCGTGGTCATTCAACGGCGCTTTTCGGCCGCAGCAAGGCGTGACATTTCGGCCTTGGCCATCTCGACGGCGGCCCGGGTTTCAATCTCGCTGAGAACCTCGTCCAGCCGCTCTTCGCCCGTGGCGATACGTTCTTCGCGCACGGCGCGAGCCAACCGCTCCAGGTCGGCGCCAACGGCCGTCCCGTCCAGCAAGGCCATCTTGATCTTCTCGAGCACGTCGAGAATCCGGCCGCCGCGACCGACCGCTCGACGTCGGCGCTCCAGCGGGCCGTCGGCTTCCTGAAGCGCCAGCAACGCGTCGAGCGAACCGACGGCGCCGACTCCGGAAACCCGCGCCGCCTGCCCCGCCGCGTCGGCGTGGCCGGTCGCGTCGGTCTTGACCTGGAAACCCTGGGCGGTGGAAGGCCGGGGCCCCGCAGCGGCGCCGGTGGTGGGCGCTCCGCGCGTACCGTTCACCTTCATGGACGCTGACCCCGTTGAACCTGAGCGCAGTTTTCGGGCCGCGCGGTCACCGAAACCTTAACGGCCGGGCAGTTTCTGCCGGGATGCCCGGGACGTCCTGTCACACCCCGCACAACACGCTGTTTCAGAACGGATTTCTGGCTAGGTGCGATGGCACGAACTTCGCACGGCAAGGGCGTGATTATGCTTAACGCAAGGCCCGCCATGTTCCGCTTCGTCGCGCCGCTCCTCCTCGCCGTCGCCTTGCTCGGTGCCGCCGATCCCGCGCTGGCGGCGTCCCGCATCAAGGACATCGTCGACGTCGAGGGCGTGCGCCGCAACCAGCTGGTGGGCTACGGCATCGTCGTAGGCCTGAACGGCACGGGCGACTCCCTGCGGAACTCGCCCTTCACCCGCCAGAGCCTGGAAGCGATGTTGGAGCGCCTGGGGGTCAACACGCGCGACGCGGTGCTGAACACGAAGAATGTGGCCGCCGTCATGGTCACCGCCGAGCTGCCCGCCTTCGCCGCCTCCGGGTCGCGCGTCGATGTGACGGTCTCGGCGCTCGGCGACGCCAAGAGCCTGCTGGGCGGCACCCTGCTGGTCACGCCGCTGATGGGCGCGGACGGCCAGACCTATGTGGTCGGCCAGGGCACGGTGCAGACGGGTTCGGTCTCGGCGTCGGGCGCGTCGGGCACGTCGGTCACCCGAGGCGTTCCCACCGCCGGCCGCATTTCCTCTGGCGGCATCGTCGAGCGCGAAATCGCCTTCCAGCTGGGCCAGATGCCGCAGGTTCGCCTGACCCTGCGTAACCCCGACTTCACCACCTCGCGCCGCATCGCCGATGTCATCAACGCCAGCCGCCCGGGAACCGCCTACAGCGAGAACCCCACCACCGTGGTCGTCCGCGCGCCTCCCGGCGCCGACCTGGTCAGCTTCATCACCTCGATCGAAAGCCTGCCCGTCGACGTCGACGCCCCCGCCAAGGTGGTCATCGACGAGGTCAACGGCGTCATCGTCATGGGCGAGGCGGTTCGTGTCTCCACTGTCGCTATTGCCCAGGGCAACCTGACCATCTCTGTCCAGGAAACGCCTTCGGTCAGCCAGCCCGCGCCCTTCTCGCAGGGGCAGACCGCCGTGATCCCGCAATCCAACGTCACGGTGGACGAAGAGCGCGGCCGCCAGCTGATCATGCTGCGCTCGGGCGTTCAGCTGTCTACCCTGGTGAATGGATTGAACGCGCTGGGGGTCAGTCCACGGGACATGATTTCCATCCTTCAGGCCATCAAGGCAGCCGGCGCGCTGCAGGCCGAAATCGAGGTGATGTGATGAGCGCCATGTCCGCCGCCGTCTCGATCCCGATCGACACCCTCAATCCGGTCCGCGCCCCCGGCGCCGTGACCGCTCGCACACCGGCGGAGATCCGCAAGACCGCTGAGGACTTCGAGGCCGCATTCCTGTCCTCGATGCTGCAGCCGATCTTCAACCAGCTGCCGACCGACGGCATGTTCGGCGGCGGCCAGGGCGAGCAGGCCTTCAAGTCCTTCATGGTCGACGCCATGTCGCGCCAGATGGCGCGCGCCGGCGGCGTCGGCCTCAGCGACGCGGTCGCCCGCCAGATGCTGATCATGCAGGGCCTGTCCCCGATCGCCGCGCCCGATGGATCGCCCACCGCATCGGCGCCTGTTCCAGCGGTGGCCTGATGGCCCTGTCCGCCGTCGACGCCACCGATCGGGTGGAACAGCTGGTCGCCCTGACGGAGACCCTGACCGCGCGCCTGACCGCGGAGGCCGCCGCCTTTGAGGCGCGCCGTCCGTTGGACGCGGTGGCGGACCTCGACGAGACCGCCAAGCTGGCCAACCTTTATCGCCACGAATGCACGCGGGTGAAGGCCAACCCCGACATGATCGCCGGCGCCCCGCGTGAGGCCCGCGACCGACTGGCGGACGCCACCCGCGCCTTCGAGCTTGTCGTGTCGCGCCACGCGCGCGGCCTGGAGGCTGCCCGCACCCTGACCGAGGGCCTCGTCCAGGCTATCGCTCAGGAGATCGCCTCGGCCCGTGCGCCCGCCGCCGGCTACGGCGCGACCGGCGGAGCGATGGCGGGCGACTCCACGGCGGTCACACTCAACCGGAGAGCCTAGTCCGCTCGCGGGCGGAACCTGAGGCAGACCAAAGCGCAGACCAGCGCCGCCGCGGCGCCGGACCCGGCCATCAACCCCGCCTGTTCGAACGGTGACAGCTTGCCGCCGCCGACCTGGATCACGGTCGACAGCGCGGCCGCCAGGGCGCCCGTCAGCAGTCCGCAACTCCCGGCCCAGAGCAAGCCATTGCCCAGCCTCGGCGATATCCAGGCTCCGACCAGCCCGGCCAGCAGGGCCGGCGGCAAGCCGACGACATAGCCGAACGCCACGCCCGAGGACGCCATGAAGGCGACTTCCGGCATCACCACGATGGCGGGCCAAAGCATGACCAACGTGCCCAGCACTCCGGCCAGCGGCGGCCCGATCAGGCCGAATACCGCGACCGTGGCGATGCTGGCGCGGGCGCCGACGGGGCTCATGGTTCGGACCGGGGCCCGGGCCGCAGCTTGAGGGTGGCGAAGGCTCCGGCGACCGAGCCGATAATCGCGGCGCCGACGAACAGGTACCAGCCGGCGAGCGACTCCACCCCACGCGGTTCGCCTCGGGCGAAGATCGAAACGACAACGGCGGTGAACAGCAGGCCAAGTCCGGTCGCGGCGCCCACCCACCTCCAGGTCGTTCCCAGATAGGGCGACAGCAGGCTGGACCCCAGCCCCGTCAGCAGGGCCGGAATCCCGCCGATGTAGTAACCGAAGAAGATGACGATCACAGTGACGGCCCAGTAGTCGTCGGCGCTCTCGGGCGTCGGCAGTCCGAAGCGCCAGACCCCCAGGCCCCAGAGCAGCAGGATCACGATCGAGGCGCTGAGCGGGCCCAAGAGGCCGAACAGCACCGTGGTCCTGAGGATGGAAACTGTCCTGCCGGCGGCCATGAAGCGCTCCGTAGTTCTGCTTACAGCTACGCTGAAAGCGGCCGCCGCCCAACCCGCGACATTTGTTCCCACTTCGTTCTTGCTGTAAGGCAGGACTCAACTCCCATATATCGTCGTTGGGCTGGACCCTCCGGTCGACCCGCAGCGTTCACGGAATTCATGGCCGACCAGCAAGACTTCATCCGCGTGCGTGGCGCGCGCGAGCACAACC
>CAZRKY010000225.1:4758-5069 GCA_964600375.1 uncultured Caulobacteraceae bacterium
CAAGGGCGTCGACGTGGATATCCCGCGCGGCCAGCTCGTGGTCCTGACCGGGCTGTCCGGGTCGGGGAAAAGCTCGCTGGCGTTCGACACCATCTACGCCGAGGGACAACGCCGTTACGTCGAGAGCCTTTCGGCCTATGCGCGGCAGTTCCTGGAGCTGATGGGCAAGCCGGATGTGGACCTGATCGAAGGCCTGTCGCCCGCCATCTCCATCGAGCAGAAGACCACCAGCCGCAACCCGCGCTCGACCGTGGGCACGGTGACCGAAATCCACGACTACATGCGCCTGTTGTGGGCGCGGGTGGGCACGC
>CAZRKY010000226.1:0-5047 GCA_964600375.1 uncultured Caulobacteraceae bacterium
ACGCCCTCCGAGCTGCGGCGGCTGTCGCGGCCTGCGCCGGCGGATGAGGGCGGCCGTCTCGGTGGCGTCGATCCAGGTCAGGTCGCGGGCGAGGGCGGAAACAGAAGGCGCGGCCGCGGCGAGCGGCGCTGCGGCCGCTGAAGCCAGGAAGGCGCGACGATGCACGGTCATCTGGTCTGTCCCCCGAAAGACCCGGCAACTAGGCGTCAGACCGGGGCCCAGATCAAGCGGGACGCGATCAGGCCCCGCACAGGCGGGAGAAACGCCAGAGCTTGGCGCGGTGGACCGCGTCCATGGCGATCTCGCCGGTCCCCGCGTCGGTCTTGAGGCTCAGCTTGCCTGACTGGACGAAGGCGACGAAGGCCGCGTCGGTGGTGCGGTACTGGGCCACGACCGGGGTGGTCCGCGATCCGCCGGCCGGAAAGACCGACACCTTCGCCTGGCCTGACCCGGGCGTGCACTCGATCACCGCCGCAAGGTTCGAGGTGTCAGGGATCTCGTTGGCCAGGGCCAGCGCCGCCCGGTCCTCGTAGAGGGTCCAGGTCCAGCCGGGGCGGGCCTGGGCGAAAGAAGGCGTGAGCGTGGAAGCCAGGCTGAGGGCCGCGATCAGCGGAACGATCAGTCGCATGGTCTCCCCCGAGGATCAGGCGGTCTGGCGCGGGTCAGGCTTCACAGTGCGCGAAAAAACGCTGGATGTCGCCCCTGGCTTCGGCCGAAGCGCGCATGTCGGTCGACCGTCCGCCCGTGACCATGGCGAGGTCGCCCGTCTCGGCGAAGCGATCGAGCGCCGCGTTATGGAGTGGGGCGCGCGCTTCCATATAGTGGCCGCCGCTGTAGGGATCGGATTCAGCCGGACCTGACAAGCTGAGCCGGCGCTCGCCCGACGCCAGGACCATGACCGGCCGGTCTGCGGGCACGTCGCCCGAGACCGTGACGGCCCCGTCGCCCCGCTGGCAGGTCATCATGACGCCCACGAGATCGCTATTGGGCTGGCCGTAGGCAAGCTTTGCCTCGTCGCCATAGACGGTGAGGTTCCAGGTGACGGCAGGGGAAACCCGGTCAATCGTGTGCGCCACGGCGGCGACCGATCCGAAGCTGAGAAGTCCCACTGCGATGGCGATCGTCTTGCGCATGACCCGTACTCCGTTCGCTGTGGGAAACGCGGGGCGGAGCGAAAGGGTTCAACGGGGCGGTCAGCGGACGGCCAAATGTGGCGCGAATGTGACAGCGTGGGCGCGCGGGGGCCGGTGCGAATCCGGCCCCCGGCAGGCTGTTAGAACGGCGAGAACCGCTCCACCACGCGCTGGGCCATGGGCGCGCGCTGCACGCCGGTGACGTCGCCGCGGCCGCCGTAGCTGATCCGCGCCTCGGCGATCTGGGTCTGGTCGATGGTGTTCGCGGCCGAGATGTCCGCGGGATTGACGATGCCGGCCACGGTCAGTTCGCGGACCTCGGCGTTGGTGCGGACTTCCTGGCGGCCCTGGATGACGAGGTTGCCGTTGGGCATGACGCCGGTGACCACGGCGGCCACGGTCAGCGAAACCTTCTCCGAGCGGCTGATGGTGCCCGCCCCATTGGACGTGACGTCGCCGTTCATCCCGATCATCTGGGTGGGATCGAAGCCCGAGGGGAAGGCGCGGCCGAGGCTGTTCTCAAGCCCGAAGAAGTGGCTGACCCCGGCATTGACCTCGTTTCCGCGCGAGCGGGCGGTCGAGTTGGACACCTGGGCCTTGTCGTCGATCTCGATCTTGACGGTCAGGATGTCGCCGATGTTGCGCGCGCGCTGGTCGGCGAAGAAGGTCCGCGCGCCGACCCGCCACAGCGAGTTGGGCGACGCCGGCTGCGGCGCCGGCTGGGGCACGATCTGCAGGGTCTGGGGCGTCATCCCCGAGGGGTAGCCCATGGGCGCCAGCTGGGGACCGGCGACAGTCTCCTTGATGGTCGAGCAGGCGCCGAGCGACAGGGCGAGCGCGGAAATGACGAGGGCGGTGTTACGCATGGGGTACCCCTAACGAGTGGAAGCAAAACGATTGGAGGATCTGAGGCCTTCCGCCTCGGGGCCGACCGCGGCCGCGCCGGGGCCGGTGACCACGGCGGCAATCGTCTTCTTCGATTGGATATTCAGCACGGAGATGGTGTCGCCGACGGCTCCGCCCTGGGTGGCCTTGGCCTGCAGGGACAGCGTTACGCCGGAGAGGTTGTAGGTGACCGTGATCAGGTCGTTGGGCTTGATCACCATCGGACGCGAAAGATCGTGGAGCGCGACGGGCGCGCCGGTGCGCATGGCGCGGCGGGCGGCCTGGCCGATGACGGCTTCGGCGTCGTTCGGCGCATCGGCGGGAGCGAGGTGGGCCTGCACCGGCGTCCAGACCACGTCCTCGGGCTGGATGATCTCGCCGGCGGCGAGGCTGCGGGCGTAGGTCAGGACCTCGACTGTGCGGCCGGACGCGGCCGAGGTCGCCCCGGCGGCCTCGCCCTTGATCACCAGGCGGCGGAAGCCGTGGTCGTTGGACCAGTCCAGGCCGTTGACGCGGGCGACCTGCTGGACCCGGGCGGCGTCGAGCACGACATTGCCTCCGGCGGCGGGACCGGCGGAGAGCAGCACGTTGCCGGCCTGGCCTGCGCCGTCGAACAGATCGGACAGGGTGATGCGCCCATCCGAATCGACCAGCTGGTCGCGCAGGCGAACCGGCGTGCCGGCCTGGGCTTCCGCGGCGGCGCCGAACAGGACGCCGGCGGCGATGATGATCGCGATCAGACGGGTCATGGCGGTCACTTCAGCTGGCTCGTGGCCTGCAGCATCTCGTCGGCGGCGGTGACGATCTTGGAGTTCATCTCGTAGGCGCGCTGGGCCACGATCAGGTTGGTGATTTCCGACACCGCGTCGACGTTCGAGGCTTCGGTGTAGCCCTGGACCAGCTGGCCGAAGCCGACCTCGCCGGGGCTGCCGGTCACCGCCGCGCCCGAGGCGCCGCTTTCCAGGTAGAGGTTGTCGCCGATGGCCTGCAGGCCCGCCTCGTTCATGAAGGTGGCCAGCTCCAGCTGGCCGACGATCTGCGGCGTGGCCTCGGTTCCCGAGAGCACCTGGACCTGGCCGGTCTTGGAGATGATCACGTCCTTGGCGTCGGCCGGAATGGTGATCTGGGGCTGCACGATGTAGCCGTCGTCGGTGCAGAGGATGCCCTGGTCGTTGACCGAGAAGTTGCCGGCGCGGCTGAAGGCGGTGGAGCCGTCGGGCATCAGCACCTGGAAGTACCCGCGCCCGTCGATGGCCAGGTCGTACCGGTTGCCGGTCTGGGTCAGGCTGCCCTGGGTGGTGATGCGGTAGACCGAGCCGGCCTTGACGCCCGCGCCCAGCTGCACGCCGGTGGGGACCACCGTGCCGGCCTCGGAGGATTGGGCCCCCATGCGCTCGACGTTTTCGTAGAGCAGGTCCTGGAATTCGGCGCGCTGCCGCTTGAAGCCAACGGTGTTCATGTTGGCGATGTTGTTCGAGATGACCTCGACGTTCAGCTGCTGGGCGGCCATGCCGGTGGCGGCGATGCTAAGGGCGCGCATGGGTCATATCCTCGCTAGACGCGGCCCAACCGCTCGACGGTGCGGCGGTTGAGGTCGTTGGAGCTGTCGATCAGCTTCGCCATGGTCTCGTAGGCGCGGGTGATCTCGATGAGATTGGTGATCTGGATGATCGGCTGGACGTTCGAGCCCTCGACCATGCCCTGGCGGATGCGGGCGTCCGTTGCCGGGGAGGGCGTGTCGTTGGAGGTGTTGCGGTAGTAGCCGTCGCCGTCCTTGGACAGCACCGACAGGGCGCTGAACTGGACCGCCTGCAGGCGGCCGACGCGTTCGGTCCCCTGGGTGATGATGCCGTCCGCCGAGACCGAGGGCGGGCCCTTGGTCATGTCGAGGATGATCTCCGAACCGCCTTCACCCAGCACAGGCAGGCCGTCGGCGGTAACCAGGCGGCCATTGGCGTCCGGCGAGAAGCGTCCGTCGCGGGTGTAGCGTTCGCCTTCGGGCCCGCCGACGGCGAAGAAGCCCTGGCCTTCCACGGCGAAGTCGAAGGTGTTGCCGGTCTGGCGCATGGCGCCCTGGCCGAAGTCGCGGCCCAGGCCGGTATCGAGAACGAATCGGCCGGGCCCGTCGATGCCGAGGTTGCGGGCGCGGGTCGCGTTCTCTGTCGCGACCAGCAGCTCCTCGACCTTGAATCCCGCCGTGTCCACGTTCGCCAGGTTGTTCGCCGCGATGTCGAGCTCGCGGCGCAAGGTCAGCTGGCGGGACAGGGCGATGTAGCCTGCGTTTTCCATGTCCCGCAGGCACGCAAGCGCCGTGCCACGGCGTTAACCATACACATCCCTTGAAATGATTGGAGTTTTGAATCGCCTGCGACAATCCGGGCGGGCAAAAAATGCCGCGTTAGCCGCAATTGCAAACTCGCCGTTAACCAAACCGGCCCGAGACATGGGGCTACGGTCTGGGGACGTTCGGCGACCATGTTCTTCAAGAAGAAACCGAAGAAAGACGACGCGGCTACGGAAGCCGCCGACGGCGAGGGCCAGGTTCCCGCCGTGACCGACGGCGCCGAGGGCGCGGACGGCGAAGCCGCGCCCAAGAAGAAGGGCCTGCCGCTCAAGATGCTGATCATCGTCGGCGTCGCGGCGCTGCTGCTGTTCGGCGGCGGTGGCGCGGGGCTGTGGTTCTTCGTGCTGGCGCCCAAGCCGGAGGCCGCCGACGGCGCCCACCCGCCCAAGAAGAAACCCAAGAAGGAAAAGGGTCACGGCGAGGCCGGCAAGCCCGGCGAAAAGGACGAGGCCGGGGGCATGACCCGCGAGGGTCCCGACGGCGTGACCTATTACACCATGCCCGATCTGGTGGTGAACATTCAGACCGCCGACGGCAAGCCGACCTTCCTGAAGCTGACCCTCACCTTCGAGATGAAGGACGAGGAAGTCGCCGAGATGATGCCGGCCGAGGCGCCGCGCATGAAGGACATGTTCCAGACCTTCCTGCGCGAGCTGCGCCCGGAGGACCTGAACGGCAGCCAGGT
>CAZRKY010000227.1:0-5040 GCA_964600375.1 uncultured Caulobacteraceae bacterium
GCGCAAGTATGCCTTCAAGCTCTACGTTCCCAAGGCCGAGATCCCGGATCCCCAGGACACGCAGTTCGTGCTGGTCAGCGCCGAGGGCGACGAGGTCTTGGCCTACGCCGGCGGCGGCAAGGCGTTGGTCAAACGCGGCGAAGGAGCTTGGACGCTCGACGCGTCGATGCCTTCCGCCTGAAGACCGATGTCCTCATCGTCGGCGGCGGCCCGGCCGGGTCCGCCGCCGCCATCGCCTGCGCCGTCAACGGGCTGAAGGTCGTGCTGTGCGAGCGCGAGGCCTTTCCGCGCGAACGGCCTGGCGAGGCGCTGCATCCCGGCGTCGACAGCCTGCTGGCCCAGTTGGGCCTGGCCGGCCGTCTGGACGCAGTCACGGGCGCCCGCTTCGAAGGCGTGGAGATCGAATGGGCCGGGCAACGCCGCTTCGAATTCTTCGGCGCCGACGCCGATGGTCCCTGGCGGGGTCGCCAGGTGCGCCGGGCGGACTTCGACGCCCTGTTGCTGGACCGCGCCCGGGAGGCCGGCTGTGAAGTGTTGCAGCCCTGCGGAGCGCTGGAACCGACCGTGGAGGGCGGTCGTGTGGTCGGCGCGACCACGGACCAGGGCCCGGTCGCCTGCCGCCTCCTGATCGACGCCAGCGGCCCGGCGCGGTGGCTGCCGCGCAAGCTGGCCCTGCCTTCGACGGAGCGGTCTCCGACCCTGGTGGTGCGGTACGGCTACGTCAGCGGCGATTGCCCGCAACGCGAGGCCGCCCCGGCCCTGCACGGCGATGAGACCGGCTGGACCTGGATCGCCCGGGTGGCCGAGGGTCGGTTCCAGTGGGTTCGCCTGGAGTTGAGCGGGATCGAGCGGCCACGCGGCTGGTTGCCCGAGCCCCTCCAGGGCCTCGCGCCTGACGGCCCGAGCCGGGGCGCGGAGATGGGCTGGCGGCTGACGCAGGCGGCTGGTCCCGGCTGGATGCTGGCCGGCGATGCGGCGGCCATGCTTGATCCAACCTCTTCACATGGCGTACTCAAGGCCTTGATGAGCGGATATTTTTCCGGTCAGACCACGACGGCCATTCTGCGTGGCGGCGACGAGACGCAGGGCTTGGCGGCCTATCGCGGTTGGGTCGAAGGCTGGTTCGCCAACGACGTCCAGGGGCTGAGGGTGATGTACGGCCAACTCGGCGCGAGCTGGGCGATCTAGACCAGGTCGAAGCGAAATACCTCGATGGTCTCGCCGGGATGCGCCGGCAACTCGACCGCGTCGAACCGAACCCACCCATCGCGACGGAACAGGCCCTGCGCCGAGGCGGTGGCGGCGTAGAGGCGTTCAAACCCCAGCCGTTCGGCATGGGCGCGGCAAGCGGCCGTCAGGGCCGATCCGGTCCCCTTTCCCCGCCGGCCGTCCGCCACCCATAGCCCGCCCAGCCAGGGCGACAGGTGGGTGTGGGTCGGGATGGAAGCCAGATTCAGCGAAACGGTTCCCACCATCTCGGCGTCGTCGACCGCAACCAATGTCAGTGGAATGTCATCGCTCTGTGCCCGACTCCTCACCTCTTGCAGGATCTCCTCGCGGCTAGACAGGCCGTACCACTCCGGCCACTCGACGATCAGCGCATCGACCACGGCGTCGATCAGGTCCGGCCGGTCGGCCAGCAGGGCGATTTCAAGGCTCATTGCCCGGCCTGCGCCGCCTCGAACGCCCTCAGCCGCGCCTCCAGGCGGAACTGCTCGCGCGCCTTGTCGCTGCCGGCCAGCAGGTCGCGGCAGGCGCGCGCGGCCGGCTCAGGCCTTCCGATGTCTGCGGCGCAGGCGGGATTGGGCCGCTCGTAGCTGTTCGGGTCGGCCCAGATCCCTTCGCCGGTCAGGAAGCTGAACGCCACCGCATTGCGCGCCGATCGCTTCAGCACGGCATAGGTCATGCCCTCCGCCGCGCCTCTGGCGTATTCCTGGCTAAGCTCCGAGCGGCTGATGCCGGGGTCGTCGGTCGACAGGGCGAACGGCACGCCCAACGATCCCAGCCAGCGCCAGGGATGATCCTCCCCCCGTACGCCCAGGATCACGTCGTTGCTCGTCAGGTTCACCTCGACCAACACGCCCCTCGTCGCCATATCCTGCACCAGCGCCGCTGCGCCGTCCTCGTAGGCGATGTCGACTCCGTGGCCGATGCGGCTGGCGCCGGCCATCCGGACCGCGAGCCCGATGTGGAAGGCCAGGTCGCCCGGCGTTGCGTAGGCGGGGGTCAATTCGCCCGCGTGCAGCGCCACCTTCGCCTTGCGCCCGTGATCGGACAGGAAGCCCACCATGGCCATGTGGGCGCGATAGTTCCGAAGCGCGTTCGGGTGATCCTCGGGCGCGACCAGCTGCAGGCCGACCCAGCGCCGGTCCTTGCCGATCAGCGCCACGCCAAGCTGAAGCTGGGCGAAAGTCTCCTCCAACGGCACGAGCCGGTTGGACTGGACCAGGTAGCGAACCGTCACGGCGCAGCCGGGCTCGGCGTCGCGCGTGCCGCATTTCAGGATGGCGTTGGCGCGCGCCTCGAAGGCGTCGGTCTGGGCGATGGCGGCCGGGACGAGCGCCTCGATGGCGGCGGCGCCCAGGCGCTTCTGGGCGGCCATGTCGTTCTTCCAGCCGATGCCGCGTCCGACCGCGCGGCTCTCCCGCGACTGGGGCGTGACCATCAACTCGACGTACCAGGTGTTCTGCGCCGCCATGCGCTGGCGGACATCGGCCAGCATGTCGCCGGTGCGCTTGGGGTCGGTGGCGCCAAAGCGGTCGAAGGCGGTGAAGAACTGGTCATGGCCGCTGCGCCCCGCGAACCCCGGCTGGCGGGTCGACAGGCTGTCCAGCAAGGCGCCGTAGAGGCCAGGTTCCGTGAACGCGGCCGTCGCAGGCTTCAGCGGCGCATCGCAGGGCGGCGGCGCCAGCGCCAAGGCCACGGCGTCGATGCACAACCCGTCCTCCACCGCCCAGGACAGGTAGGTCTCGGGATAGGGCGCCCCGGCCAGGTGCAGATGAAGGTCGCCGCCCTTGGGCATGGCGCGCAGGAAGGCCATCCGCTCGGCGCCGGACATGGCCTGCAGGTCGAAGGGATCGCGCGGCGCCGTCTGCGCCCCCGCCCCGCCCACGGCCAGCGCGCACGCCGCCAGCAGGCCACCGATGAATCGCCGCATCATGCCGTCCCCCCGTTGCCCGCCATGAAAGCCGAGCCGGGGGCCAGAGTCACGCGCTGAGCGCGCCGCTCACAGCTTGCCGAACGCCACGCCGCGCCAGCCCCAGCCCGCCTTCTGGGCCGCCTCGACGAGCGGCTTTTTGATCTCGTCGGTGACGAAGCGGTACTGGTAGACCTTGCCGAAAGTCAGGTCCTCTTCCTTGAAGGCGTAGGCGACCTCGGAGCTCATCTCCCACTTCTGACCGCGGAAGGCTTCGAGACTGGCGCCCAGAACCGGCACGCCCGCGCGCCACTCGATGGTGAACTCCTCGTCGACCGCGCGCACCTCGCCCTTGGCCTCATCGAACTTCATCCGGACCTTGAAGACCTTCTCCAGGCCCGCCTTGGCGAAGATCTCGTACCAGGCCGCGTCGACAATCTTCCATTCGCCGACCAGGTCGCACTTCTCGGGCGCGCCGTCGCGGATGACGAAAGGCGCGGTCGGGCGGTTAACCGCCAGCAGCGCCTCGCGAAGCGCCGCCACCGGCTGGCGCGCCACACCCTTTGGCGCCGCCTTGGTCCCGGTCATCCAGTCAAACATGCCCATAGGCCGCATTCCCTCTGATCGCTGATCGCGGGGCACCATGGCACAGCAGTCGCCGCCCGGCGAGAATTGGCATTCTTGCCATCCGCAGGCATGCTCAGGCCAACCAGATGGAGGTGGTCAATGACCGTGCGTCTGAGTTCCCGGCTCGTGGTTGGCCTTTCCGTTGCTCTTTTCTCCGGTCTGGCGGGGACCGCAAGCCTGGCGTACCGGCCCGAAGATAGCGTTCGCGACGTCCCTATCGCCGTGGCAACCTTTTCCAAGGAGCAGCTGGAGCACGCCGCCATGGCTGGCGATGTGCTTGCCAGCCTAAACGCGGTCCGCGCCAATCCAGGCGGCTTTGCCGGCGAAGTGCGCCGCCGCCCCATCAACATCCGGGGCATCGGCGCCGGCGACCGAAGCGAAGCCCTGTCGTTTCTTGATGGCCAGAGCGCGCTGCCGCCGCTGACCTACAGCCCAGCCCTGAGTGACATCGCCGCCCTGCACGCGAACGATATCGGCATCGCGGGCCTGACCAGCCACACGGGAACCGACGGCTCGACCCCCGGCGGTCGGGCCCGCGGCCGGGGCGTGATCGCGCCCCTGACGGCGGAAGAGCTGTCCTTCGGCCAAGCGACCGGCGTGAACGTGATCTGGCAACTGATCGTCGACCCCGGGACGCCAGGGCGACCCCATCGGCGCGACCTGTTCAATCCGGTCTTTACCCACGCCGGCGTCGGGTGCGCCCCGCACAAGGGATTCAAGAAGGTTTGCGTCATCAGCTTGTCCGGGCCGATGATGACGAACCCACCGCCCACATCCCTGCCGCCGACCGCATCAGGATTTCGTTTCACCTGCCCGGCGGGGCAGAACCCCGTCGAGTTGGACGCCTGGCGCAGCCAGGTTTTCGGCCAGATCCGCGGCCAGTACGACAGCCAGGCCAACAAGCCTTGGCGTGATGCCCTGTCGGTCGCCAGCGCCACGGCCATCATGGGCTACACCAACCCGCGCACGCTTGATCTCACGATCGCCCCGCTGCTCACCCTGCCCCGCGATCTCGGGCTGGGTTTCGGATACTGCGCGGAACCAGTCCGGACCGGCGACGCGACATCGCCGCGGTAGCCCAAAGAAAAAGCGGCCCCGCATTGCTGCGGGGCCGCTTGTAAGGTCAGCGCTTGAAGGCGCTGGTTATGCTTACTTGATGATCTTGGCCACGACGCCGGCGCCGACGGTGCGGCCGCCTTCACGGATGGCGAAGCGCAGGCCTGCGTCCATGGCGATCGGGGTGATCAGCTCGACTTCCAGCTCGGCGTTGTCGCCGG
>CAZRKY010000228.1:0-5028 GCA_964600375.1 uncultured Caulobacteraceae bacterium
GGCGGTCGCCGAGATCGCCGAGCAGGTGGGCCTGTCGCCCTCGCCCTGCTGGCGGCGCATCCGCCGCATGGAGGACGCCGGCGTCATCCGCAAGCGCGTCACCCTGCTGAACGGCGCCCAGCTGGGCCTCGACTTCGAGGTCTATGCCATCGTCAAGCTGACCCTGCCCACCCGCGAGAACCTCGAGGCCTTCGACAAGGCGGTGGCCGACTGGCCCGAGATCATCCAGTGCGCGACCATCTCCGGGCGGGAGGACTATGTGCTGCGGATCATCACCCGCGACATCCACGCCTTCGACAACTTCCTGCGCGACAAGCTGCTGGCGCTCGGCCTGGTCTCCGACATCGAGAGCCACATCGTCATGCGCGGGGTGAAGGACACCACCCAGCTGCCGCTCAGCCTGGTCAGCCCCCACCTCGCCCCGCAGGCTTGACGGGCAAGGAAAGAGGCCGGTTCCTGACTGCGCTGAATCGCCCCGTTGGAATAACGATGATCGTCGGTTAGAAAGCGCCCCGGTTCCGAGGGGCGGGTATGATCGAGACGATAATCACGGGAAATCGGAAGAGCCTGGGCGACTTCGACGTC
Source organism: uncultured Caulobacteraceae bacterium (assembly GCA_964600375.1). Taxonomy (GTDB): domain Bacteria; phylum Pseudomonadota; class Alphaproteobacteria; order Caulobacterales; family Caulobacteraceae; genus JAEZEZ01. The sequence goes on from CAZRKY010000228.1 coordinate 586, forward strand.
AGCCGTGTTCTCCCCTCGCCCCAGCGTCGCATGGTCGGCCCCTTCATCTTCCTCGACCACATGGGCCCCGCCGACTTCAAGCCGGGCCAGGGCGTCAACGTCCGTCCCCACCCGCACATCGGCCTGTCGACGGTGACCTACCTGTTCGAAGGCGAGATCATCCACCGCGACTCGCTCGGCTACACCCAGGCCATCCGGCCCGGCGAGGTGAACTGGATGACCGCCGGCAAGGGCATCGTCCACTCCGAGCGCACCGACCCGTTCCGCCGCGACATCGGCGCGCGCCTGCATGGGATGCAGGCCTGGGTCGCCCTGCCCAATGACCAGGAAGAGTGCGAACCGGGCTTCGAGCACTACCAGGGCCGCGACATGCCGGCCTACGAAGGCGACGGCCTCTATGCGCGGCTGATCGCCGGCGAGGCCTATGGCGCCAAGTCCAAGGTGCGCACCGCCTCGCCGATGTTCTACGTGCACTGGGAGATGGGCGCCGACGTCAAGGCGACCCCGCCCGACGGCTACGCCGAACGCGCGGCCTACGTCGTCTCCGGCGAGGTCGAGGTCGACGGCAAGACGGTCAAGGCCGGTCAGATGGTGGTCTTCACCCGCGGCGCGCGCCCGGTGGTGAAATCGACCGTGCCCTCAACCCTGATGCTGCTGGGCGGCGAGCCGGTGGGCGAGCGCCTGATCTGGTGGAATTTCGTGGCCTCGACCCAGGAGCGCATCGACCAGGCCAAGGCCGACTGGCGCGACGGCAAGATGCACCTGCCGGTCGGCGACGACCTGGAGTTCATCCCCCTCCCCGAAGACCCCGCTCCCGCGCCCTCAGCACCCGCGCCCGGCGTCAGCGAAGCCGAGCCCAAGGCCGACAAGCAGGACGCGTAGCCCCCCCTTTCTCCGGAGGAGACCCGAAGAAGGAGGCGCTTGCCTTCTCCAAACTTGCGAGTCATTCTCATTCGCAATATGGGAGACCGGCGATGATCCTGCTTGGAGTTGGAGCGGAAATGCTCGCGCGCCTGATGCGAAGCGATCCACGGGGACCTGACCCGGAATGGCTGCTGGCAGGCCCCACCGAGCTTGCCGTGGAAGCTCCGCAGGAGACCGCGGCGGAAACCTGGCCCCTCGCGGCGGAGTAAATCGATGCCCGGCCCGGTTCAGGACAAGTCCTGAGGTGACCGTCCCGTTCGGATAACGCAGTTTCCCTGGCCCGGCGCCCCGCCTATGGTGAAGCCAGTCCAACACGCCGGACAGGGAGATATGCCCGTGAATGCGTTGAAAGCCTCCGCCCTCGCGGCCGCCTTTGCTCTGGTCGCCATCTCGCCCGCCGTGGCCAAACAGGGGCCGCTCGACAACTACTGCGCCACGCTGAGCGCCCGCGACCACTTCAATTCCAACGGCCAGCGCCTGACCACGGCCGCGTCGATCATCCGCCAGGACCGGGCGAACTATCACAAGTTCCGCCGCCGCGATCCGGGCGACCAGGGGGACAGCTTCTTTGGTCTCCAGGCCAATCGGGCCCGCCTCGAGGCGTTGATCGCCGAGGGCTCGTCCGATCCGGGCGTACTGCGCCGCATCGTCAACGGGGAACCCCGGATCTGCGTCGATATCTGGGACGACTACGTGAACGTGACGGTCGACTAGGATGAGACGGGCCGCCGGCCTGGCCATCCTCGTTGGCGCGGCCCTGGCCGGCGGGCTCTCGTCCGCCCAGCCGGCGCGCGGTCCGGCGGACCTGGCGCGCGCCTATCCCCAGACGGTCGCCCGCGTCGAAGGCGGCAAGGTGGTGATGCGCGACGGCCGCGCCTTCCCCATCGATGACGGCGTGCGGGTCAAGACCTACGAGCAGCGGCTGAACGCGCCGGACATCGAGGACATGTTCGCCGAGGCCTACGTGCCCGGCCCGCCCCCACGGCCGCCGACGGGCGAGCCCGGCCGCGCCCGCAACGAGCCGTTCTTCAACGCCATGTACGGCGACTGCTCCGCCAATGCGGTGCGCATGCGCCGGGTGAACTGGATGCCCAGCCGCCGCGGCGGCACGGTGCTGTTCACCACCACCAACGGCGCCGCCGACGCCCTAGAGGCGGTGATCCGCGACCTGGAGAAACTGCCGCCGTCGATGACCAAGTACTTGGTGCCGGCCGCCGGGACCTACAACTGCCGCAAGATCGCCGGCACCAACCGCCGCTCGATGCACAGCTATGCGGCGGCCATCGACATCGCGACCGCGCATTCGGACTACTGGCAGTGGTCCGGCGGCGAGGACGCGGCGTGGAAGAACCGCATCCCCATGGAGATCGTCACCATCTTCGAGCGCCACGGCTTCATCTGGGGCGGCAAGTGGCGCCACTTCGACACCATGCACTTCGAATACCGGCCAGAGCTGATGCCGCCGGTCAGGCGCTGAACCGCCTAGAACAGGTGACGCATGCCCGTCGAGAAGGCGGCCGGGAAGATTGAGGCATGAGTCTCGTCCTCGAAGACCCGCAGCTTGTGCTCCAGCATGGGGTCGCGGCGCGCGGTCAGGAGGCGGCTGAATTCCTGCGCCTGGCTGACCATGAAGCCACGGTTTTCGGGCTGCTCCTCCCAGGAGCCGACAGCGATGTAGGCCGACGTCGGGCGGAGGGGCCGGGTGATTTCGCCGGCCGCCTCCCGCTTCAGGATCAGGGTGTCGGCATACCAGAGCGAGGGGCTGACCATCAGGTAGCGGTTGAAGGCGTCTGGCCGGTGCTGCAGCACCCAGGCCGCGAACAGGCCGCCGTAGGAATGGCCCACCAGGGTCCGTTCTCCCGCCAGCGTGCGCCAGCGCGCCTCCACGGCAGGAAGCGCCACGTCGAGCAGGAACTGAAGGAAGGCCGGGCCCCCGCCCGAGCGGCGCTGCGCTTCCTCGCCGTAACCGCCGGTGGGGAAGAACACTGGCGTGTAGTCGCGGCTGCGCTCGAGCTGGTAGCGGCGCCGGTCCGGATAGACGCCGGCGTAGGCCACCGAAACCAGGATCGCTTCCGGCGCCTGGTGCATCCGGTCGGCGAGGTGCTCGAGGTGGTTTGCACAGATGGCGAAGGAATAGTCGGCGTCGAGGGTGACGATGACCGGGTATCGCTTGTCCGGGTTGGCGTCATAGGTGGGCGGCGTGCGGACATAGAGCTGGTAGTCCGCCCCATTGGCCGCGACGCCCAGAGGCAGGACGGTAGTGAACGGCAACACATAGGAGGTGGCTTGCGTCGCGCTGGCCGATCCCGGGATCGAGGCCGCCACGCCGCCGGCGAGGCCCGCCGCCCCCAGCAAGGCGCGTCGGGTCGTCGCTGATGGATGGGACATTTCAGGCTCCTTGACCGCCGCGGCCTGGGAACCTGCCACGGGACGGGAGAGCCGTGGAGGGGTTGCTTGCATCCCCGCCTGGATTGACGCCCTAGACCAGCTCGACCGCCATGGCCGTAGCCTCGCCGCCGCCGATGCAGAGCGAGGCGACGCCCTTCTTGCCGCCGCGGGTCTGCAGGGCCGAGATCAGGGTGCAGAGCACGCGCGCGCCCGACGCCCCGATGGGGTGGCCCAACGCCGTGGCGCCGCCGTTCACGTTCAGCTTGGCGTGGGGGATCTTCAGGTCGCGCATGGCGATCATCGGCACCACGGCGAAGGCTTCGTTGAGCTCGAACAGGTCGACGTCGTCGACGCTCCAGCCGGCCTTGTCGAGGGCCTTCTGGATGGCCGGCACGGGGGCGGTGGTGAACAGGCCGGGCTCGTGGGCGTGGGCGGCGTGGGACACGACCCGCGCGACGATGGGCGCGCCCAGACGCTCGGCGGTCGACTGGCGCATCATGACCAGGGCGGCGGCGCCATCGGAGATCGAGGAAGCGTTGGCGGCGGTGATGGTGCCGTCCTTGGCGAAGGCGGGGCGCAGGGTCGGGATCTTGGCCGGGTCGGCCTTGCCGGGCTGTTCGTCCTGGGTGACCACGTCCTCGCCCTTGCGGGTCTTGACCGTGACCGGGGTGATCTCGCGCTCGAAGGCGCCCGAGGCGATGGCGGCCTTGGCGCGGGTCAGGCTCTCGATGGCGTAGGCGTCCTGCTCCTCGCGGGTGAACTGGTAGTCGCGCGCGCTGTCCTCGGCGAAGGCGCCCATCAGCTTGCCGGGCGTGTAGGCGTCCTCAAGCCCGTCCAGGTACATGCTGTCGGAAATGGTGTCGTGGCCGATGCGGGCGCCGCCCCGGTGCTTGCCCATCAGGTAGGGCGCGTTGGTCATCGACTCCATGCCGCCGGCGACGATGACGTCGGCGGTGCCGGCCAGCAGGGCGTCGTGCGCCATCATGGCCGCCTGCATGCCCGAGCCGCACATCTTGTTGACCGTGGTGGCCTCGACCGAGAGCGGCAGCCCGGCGCCCAGCGCCGCCTGGCGGGCGGGGGCCTGGCCCAGGCCCGCGGGCAGGACGCAGCCCATGAAGATCTGCTCGACCT
>CAZRKY010000229.1:0-498 GCA_964600375.1 uncultured Caulobacteraceae bacterium
TGGCGGCGTCGTCCAGGTTGTCCGCCGACACGATCGGCAGGCCGGACTGCGCCAGAATCTTCTTGCCCAGCTCGACATTGGTGCCTTCCAGCCGCACGACCAGGGGCACGTGCAGGCTGACCTCGCGCGCCGCGGCCACCACGCCCTCGGCGATGATGTCGCAGCGCATGATGCCGCCGAAGATGTTGACCAGGATGCCCTCGACGTTCGGGTCGGCCAGGATGATCTTGAACGCGGTGGTCACGCGCTCCTTCGTCGCGCCGCCGCCCACGTCCAGGAAGTTGGCCGGCGACGAGCCGTAGAGCTTGATGATGTCCATGGTCGCCATGGCCAGGCCGGCGCCGTTGACCATGCAGCCGATCGAGCCCGAGAGGCGGATGTAGTTCAGGCCATGCTTGCCGGCCTCGAGCTCGGCCGCGTCTTCCTCGTCGGCGTCGCGCAGCTCCTCGATCTCCTTGTGGCGGAAGAGCGCGTTGTCGTCGAAGTTTACTTTCGCGT
>CAZRKY010000229.1:508-4977 GCA_964600375.1 uncultured Caulobacteraceae bacterium
CCATGCAGCCGATGTCGCCGTCGAGCGCGATGTAGGAGAGGTCGTACTTGGACGCCTCGATCTCCTTGTCGTCCTCTTCGGTCAGGTCGCGCAGTTCCGACAGTTCCGGGTGCCGGTACTCAGCGTTGTCGTCAAAGCTCATCTTGGCGTCGAGCAGGACCACCTCGCCCTTGCCGGTGACGATCAGCGGATTGACCTCGAGCAAGGACATGTCCTTGGCCACGAAGGCCCCGTAGAGCTGGCCAAGGATCTTGGCGGCCTGCTTGGCCTGGTCGCCGGTGAGGGCCAGCGCCTTGGCGAGCGCGCGGCCGTGGTGGGGCATGACGCCCGTCGCCGGGTCGATGGAGAAGGTGTGGATCTTCTCGGGCGTGTCATGGGCGACGCCCTCGATGTCCATGCCGCCCTCGGTGGAGGCGACCACCGCGATGCGGCTGGTCTCGCGGTCGACGAGCAACGACAGGTACAGCTCGCGGGCGATGTCGGCGCCTTCCTCGATGTAGAGGCGGTTGACGCGCTTGCCCTTGGGCCCGGTCTGGATGGTGACCAGGGTGTTGCCGAGCATTTCCTTGGCGTTTTCCTCGACCTCGGCGGCCGAGCGGACGACGCGCACGCCGCCCTTGGCGTCGGGGCCCAGCTCCATGAACCGGCCCTTGCCGCGCCCGCCGGCGTGAATCTGGGACTTCACCACGAACACGGGCGAGTCCTTGAGGTACTTGGCGGCGCTGACCGCCTCGGCGACCGTGAAGGCCGGATAGCCGTTCGGGACAGGCACCCCGAATTCGCGCAGGACGGCTTTGGCTTGATGCTCGTGAATGTTCATGGGCGCTTTGGGAACCGGGCTTCGCGGGTGCGGGGAATCCCCGGCCGGACGCCGGAGCGGGCCGCTTTTCGCACGCGCGAAACAGCGGTTCAACCGTACGGGCGCAAGGGGTGGGAAATTGCTTGCATTTGCCGCGATCGAATTCATTGTCGGATGAATAAAGAGAGCTTCAGAGGGGCTCCGCCATGGCTGACGCATTCCGCAATCCCGCGCCGTTGATGACGGACATCTGGGCCCTGCACGGACGCTGGCGGGGGAGCCACCCGGCTGTTCTCAGCCGGGACGGCGCCTTGACCTGGAGGGCGTTGATTTCACGCACCAATCAGGTCGCCAACGGCCTCGCCGCCCTGGGCCTCAAGCCGGGCGACCGGGCGGCGGTCCTGATGGGCAACAGCGCCTCCACCGTCGAGGTCCTGATCGGCCTGATGCGGGCGGGCGTCGCCGCCGTGCCGATGAACCCCGGCGTCACCGACGACAGCATCGCCGCCATGATGGCCGACGCGGGGGTGCGCGCCCTGTTCCTCAGCGAAGAGCACGCGGCCCGGAGGCTTCCCCTGGACCAGCTGGCCTCGGGCGGACTGATCGTCCGCGGCGGCGGCGCCGGCCAGGACTATGCCGCCTGGCGCGACGCCCAGTCCGACGCCGATCCGGGGATCCGCATCGAGCCCGACCGGATCTGCAACATCATCTATTCCTCCGGCACCACGGGCCTGCCCAAGGGCATCGTGCACACCCACGCCCAGCGGACCGCCTGGGCCTACGACGTCGGCCAGGCCCTGCGCTACGATTCCGCCGCCCGCACCCTGGCGGTGGTAGGCCTGCACTCGAACATCAGCTGGGTGTGCATGCTGTGCACCTTCCTGGCCGGGGGAACCCTGCTGGTGGAACGCCATGCCGACCCCGAGACCTTCTTCGGCCGCGTCCGCGACGACCACGTCAGCCACACCGCCATGGTGCCCCTGATGTGCCAGCGCCTTTTGGACGCCTGGCCGGCCGATCCCGAGGACCACGCCTCGTTGCGCTCGCTGATGTGCTGCGGCTCGCCGCTGCCGGCGGGGGTGAAGGGTGAACTGCTGGAACGCCTCGGCGGAGTTTTGATCGAGCTCTACGGCTCGACCGAAGGGGTGATCACCACGCTCGATCCCGAGGACGCGGCCGGACGCCTGACCTCGGTCGGCAAGCCGATCACCGGCACTGACCTGGCGATCATCGACGGCGCCGACCGCGCCGTCCCGGCCGGCGAGGCGGGCGAGATCGTCGGGCGCGGCCGCTTCGTCATGGACGGTTACTGGAACCGGCCCGAGGCGACCGCGGAGGCCACCTGGATTGATCCGGAGGGCCGACCCTGGCTGCGCACCGGCGACATCGGTCGGCTGGACGAGGACGGCTTCCTCTACGTCGTGGACCGCAAGAAGGACATGATCCTGTCCGGCGGCCAGAACATCTATCCCGCCGACATGGAGGCGATCCTGTTCGAGCGCCCGGAGGTGGCCGAATGCGCCATCGTCGGCGCCCCCAGCGCCAAGTGGGGGGAAACCCCCGTTGCCTTCGTGGTCACCGCCCACGGCGCCGCCCCTGACCCCGAGGAGCTGCGTGCCTGGCTGAACGGCCGCATCGCCCGCTTCCAGAAAGTCGCCGAAGTGATCCTGACCGACGCCCTGCCCCGCAACGCCACCGGCAAGGTGCTCAAGCGCGAACTGCGACAGGGCCTGGCCCTGCGGGCCTAGAGCGGGCGCGACCAGGCGGGCGTTCAACCGCCCCTGTGGCGGCCACGAAGAAGGCCCCCGGCGTTTCCGCCGGGGGCCTCGTTTCGTCTGACGCGTGAGCGCCGGTTCTAGAAGCGCGCAGTGGCGCGGACGAACCAGGTGCGCGGGGCGCCGTAGTAGGCCGTGCGGATGCTGCCGACCGACGAGAACTCCTGGCCCTCGGTGCGGTAGACCTCGTCCGACAGGTTCTGACCGTAGAGGCCGAGTGAGAAGCGGCGGTCCTCGTTCTGCCAGACGGCGCGGGCGTCGTAGAGCCAGTAGTCATCCGACCACAGGCCGTTGCGCAGGTTGGTGTTGGTGAAGGTGTTGTCCACGGCCAGGGCCATTTCCGAACGGAAGCGCGCGTTGGCGCCGATCTGGAAGTGACCGTTGCCGTTCAGGCTCCACTCGTACTGGCCGCCGAAACGAGCGGTCCACTCCGGCGCGAAGGCCGGTTCCTGGAAGGCGCGGCTGTTGCCGAAGCCCGTGAAGCGGATGTCGTCGAATTCCTTGTAGTCCGCGTTCAGGTAGCCGATCTGGGTATCCAGCAGCAGGCCCTCGACCGGGGTCCACTGGCCTTCGAACTCGACGCCGAAGATCTCGAGCTTGCCGGCGTTGAACACCGACAGCTGCGGCGTCGGGACGCCGAGCACCAGTTCGAGCGACGACACGCGGGCCTGGAAGTCTTCATACTCGTTGATGAAGGCCGTCAGGTTCAGGCGCAGCGAACGATCGAACCAGGAGGTCTTGGCGCCGATTTCGTAGGTGGTGGCGATTTCCGGATCATAGGCCCGACGCTCGGCCGCCGTGTTGGCGCGGCCGTTGAAGCCGCCCGACTTGAAGCCGCGGCTGATGCGCGCGTAGACCATGCGGTCGTCGTCGATCTGATAGTCGAGCGAGACCATCGGCGACCAGTCGTTCCAGGTGTCCTCGTCGATGTACAGGAACGGCGTGACCGAGGTGAACAGCGGGTTGCTGGACACGGTCGACGTCGCGCGATTGTAGTCCTTGTTTTCGCTGGTGTAGCGAATGCCCGCCGACAGGCCGAAACCGTTGGAGAAGCGGTAGGCGCCGTTCAGGTAGCCGGCCCAGCTGGTGGTCTGCAGGTCATCGGCGACGAAGCGCGTGAAGGTGATGCCGCCGCCGATCAGGTCGTCCGCGAAGGCGATCTGGTCGGAGGTGATGTTCTCACGCAGGTAGTAGGCGCCGGCCACGACGTTCCAGTTCTCGGTCGAATAGAGCAGCTGGAATTCCTGGCTGGTCTGGTTCTGGTCGACGCCGACGAACACGTCGCCGGTTTCGAGCTGGGTCGCATCGATGTCGACGTAGTCGTCGGTCTGCAGGTTGCGGTAGGCGGTGATCGACTTGAAGGTCAGGCTGTCGCTGATCTCGTAGGTGATCGTGCCCGCAACGCCCCAGTGCTGGAGCTCGGTCGAGTTCGGCAGGGTCGAGGTCGCCGCGCCCGTGAAGTTGTAGACATTGGGGTTCGGCACCGTCAGCAGCGGCGCGCCGAACAGGGTGGTCAGGTTGTTGACCGGCTGGCCCAGCGTCATGGCCGCATCGTCACGCGAATAGTCGGCCGAGATGTCGATGGTCAGGCTGTCGGTCGGGGTCCAGGCCAGGGCGCCGCGGACGCCCTGGGTGTTCTTGTCGTTGTATTCGCGGTTGTTGAAGACGTCCTGCACGTAGCCGTCGCGCACCGAGTAGATTCCGGCGAGGCCGAGGGCGAGCGTGTCGCTCACCGGACCGGAGACCGAAGCCTTGGCTTCCAGCATGCCGTAGTTGCCGGCCGAGACCGAGGCCATGGCGCGGAAGTCCTGGCCGGGACGGCGGGTCACCAGCTTGAGCGCGCCGCCGATGGTGTTCTTGCCGTACAGCGTGCCCTGCGGGCCGCGCAGCACTTC
>CAZRKY010000230.1:0-4963 GCA_964600375.1 uncultured Caulobacteraceae bacterium
GCGGCCATGCAGGTCAAGCTGGACGAGATCATCTACGCCAGCCGCGGCGCCCAGAACCGGATGATCGGCATCGAGCATCTGACCGACACCGAACTGGAGGCGCTGGTGGCGGAAGCCGAGCGGCGGGCCGCGATCCCGCCCGCGCAACGCTCCGCCCGCCATTTCGAAAAGACCCGTCCCTCAGAGCGAACTCCTGCGGCCCGCAAGTCGGCCACCCGCAAGCCGGCGGCGAAGCGGAAGACGTGAGCAGCCTGCTCGCCAACGTCGTGGGCACGGCCGCCGCCGCCTGCTCGATCGCCAGCTTCGCACCCCAGGTGATCAAGATCGCGCGCGAGCGCGACGCCTCGGCGGTCTCGCTGAGGACCTACGTCCTGACCTGCGCCTGCTTCGTGCTGTGGACCGCCTATGGGGTCATGACCGAGGCCTGGCCGATCACCATCTCCAACGCCCTGGCGCTGTGCATGGCGGGGTCGGTGCTGGTGATGAAGTGGCGGTTCCGGGACGGACCGCCGCCGGGCGCGGCGTCAAAGTAGCCCCGAAGCGCCGCCGGCGACGATCACCCTTCGAGTGAAAGGGGGACGCCGCCATGACGCCCGAAGCCCGGGTTGCCTCAGGCCGCGAAGGTCGTCGCCAGGATGCGCTCCAGCCATTCGGCGTCCACCGCGTCAAAGGCGGCGAAGTCGGTGGAATCGACGTCGAAAACCGCGATCAGGGCGCCCGCCTTGTCGAACACCGGGACCACGATCTCGGAATTGGAGCGGCTGTCGCAGGCGATGTGGCCGGGGAAGGCGTGGACGTCCTCGACCAGCAGCGTCTTCCGCTGGGCCGCCGCCGCGCCGCACACGCCGCGCCCGAAGGCGATGCGCAGGCAGCCCAGCGTGCCCTGGTAGGGCCCGACCACCAGTTCGTCGCCCTTGGCCGGATCGACGACATAGAAACCGGTCCAGAAATAACTGCCGAAGGCGTCGTGCAGCATCGAGGCGACGGTCGCCATGCGCGCCGTCACATTGGGCTCGGCCGCCAGCACCGCGGCGATCTCGCCGGCCACTTCGGCATAGCGTTCGGCCTTGTCGGCGGGACGGTCATCGCGGGCGGCGTAGGACATGAGTTGCTCCGGAAGAGACCCGCATATGGGCCGCTCGCCGAGGGAAACCAAGATTATCTGTGTCCCGCAGGACGCGAAATTCGCCTGCCACGCGACTTCCGGAACACGATCCCCAGTTTAGCGGCGGACATGAACGCCGTTAGCTTGACAGCCCCGAAAGCCGCACCGCTAATCGACCCAATAATATGGTTAACGACCAGTAGGTCGAGGTGATGGGTATGGCGGAGTCGGATCCCGAGCGCGGGCGCCGGTCAAGATCGACGCCATTTCTCGTGGGGGGCGCCATCGCCGCCCTGGCGCTCGCCGGCCTGACCCTCGCGAGCTGTGGAAACAACGGCGGCGACCCCGGCGGCTTTTCGCTCTTCCCCGGCAAATCCGAGTCCCGCTACGCCTGCCCGCGCCCCCAGGGCGTGAGCGGCCTGCAGCCAGGATTCAACGACCAGGAGAAGGAGATCCGCCACCTGCGCCGGCTCGCCTTCCAGAACGACTTCTTCGCCCAGCTGGAACTCGGCCGCCGCTACCAGGCGGTTCGCGCGGTCGACAAGAACATCGAGGACCCGATCGAGTCCGCGGTGTGGAACGCCGTCGCACTCGCCAACCAGGACGGCTACGCCCCGATCAACCGCGCCGTCCGCCGCGGCATCGGCGGCTGGCGGCCGCTGTCGCGCTATGACGACTGCCGCGGCTGGGAACGTCACAACGCCTACGAACAGCTCGAGCGCCAGCTTTCGCGCATGTCGACGACGGAGCGCGACGAGGTGCGCAATCGCATCATCTATGTGCTGTCGACCATGGACGCGGTCGGCTACCGCACCCTGGCGCGCCTCTATGACGATCTCTACGGGCCGTTCGGCGAACCGCAGGACAACCCCCAGGCCGTCGAGGCCTCCAGCCTGCGCCGCACGTCGGACGGCGCGCGCGGCCCGCGCTCGGTGACGACCCTGTTCCCGCGCAACGACGTGGACGCCTACCTGTACAATTACCTCGCGGTGCAGACCGGCGACATCTCGGCCTACGTCCTGCTCAAGGACTTTGAGCGCTCGGCCCCCAACCGGGCCAACTACGGCGCCTTCGTCGAGGCCAAGGCCAAGCGCTGGGTGCCGCCCTTCGAGTTCTATCCGCCCGACGCCCCGGCCGGCGGCGTGCCTCACTCCGACGAGAGCCGCGCCCGTGGCGACGCCTACGACTACGCCCTGTCGCGAATGGCCGAAATGCCGTTCCAGCACGTCTCGGACGCCATGCTCTACCTCGGCGTTATCCAGCGGCCGGTGGCCAGCGCCGAAGCCCTGTCCCAGGGCGAGATCGACGCGCTCAAGGGCTCGCTGGGCAACGCCCAGGGAACCCGCCTGACCAACCTCGAGAAGGTGCGCTCCATCCAGCTGGCGGCGATCAGCGGCTCGTCGCGCGCCCAGCTGGTGCTGGCCGTGATGTACGCCGAGGGCGTCGGCGTGCCCGCCGACTACGCGCGCTCGTTCCACTGGTTCGCCGAGGCCGACCGTCAGGGGTCGCCCGAGGCCAAGTTCGCCATGTCCACCTATTTCGCGCTCGGCGTCGAAGGGGTGGCCGACCAGGACAAGGCCAAGGCCGTCGTCTACCGCATGGATTCGGCGCTGGCGGGCTTCCATCCGACCGTGGCGCGGCTGCGCGCGGTGCTGGCTCAGGTTTCCCGGGGGGGGCGCCCGATCTACGACCATCGCCGGTACGGCGCTGGGGATCGCAGCAACTATGAGGGTCGCCCATGACCAAGCGCACGATCGGCGTCGCCGCCGCAGCCCTCGCCGCCGCCCTGCTCGCCGCGCCCTCCATCGAGGCCTATCCGGACGCGCAGGTCGAAGCCCAGACCCGGCCGGATTTCGGCCTGCTGATCAATCCGCCGCTGCGGCGCCACAAGCGTCCGCGCCGCGGGCCGCGCGGCGACTACCGCCCGGGTTCCGGCCATGGATATCCCGGCGACTACCGGCCGCCCAACTGGGACGGCCCGCTGCGCGACGTGGCCCTGGTGGACTGTTCCGACGCCCGTTCGCCCAACGACATCAACCGCGCGCTGGCCAGTCTGGCGCCCGGCGGCACCCTGATCCTGCGCACCGCCGCCGACCAGGGCTGCCTGGACAGCGTGCACATCACCAAGCCCGTGACCATCCAGGGCGACGGCGGCCAGATCTGGAGCCCGCGCGGCTCGCGCCGCCATGACCGCCCCGGACGCGAGGAGACCTGGGCCCAGGACGACACGGCGTCGACCGCGCCGGGCGCCGACGTTCCTGCCGACGATCAGGCCTACCCGGAGGACGATGGCGACGATGACCGCGGCAGCCGCAGCGGCACGGGCGAAGTCCGTCGCGACGACTTCACGGGCCTGGCCGCCCACCTGAAGACCCGCCCGGGTCAGGTCTGCATCGATATCGCGCCGGGCGCCGGCAAGGTCGTGCTGCGCAACCTGGTCATCGACCAGCGCCAGGGCGGCGAGGCTCCCTGCATCTGGGCCGAGAACGCCGACCTGCGGATCGAGAACTCGATCATCCGCTACGCCGGCGACGGTTCGGCCATCTCGGTGGAAGGCGGGTCGCTCTCGATCTCGCAGGACACCCTGATCGACGCCACGACGTTTGACCGCGCCATCTACGCCGAGCGCACCCGCGTCGACCTGCGCGACTTCACCCTGACCGGCGAGCCCGCCATCGGCGTCGAGCTGGTCGGGCCGCAGAAGGACAGCGACATCACCGACGTCGAGTTCTACTCCCGCGCCCAGGCGCCGGTGTTCTCGACCCCCAGCGTCGGCCTCGTGATCAGCGCCGCCAACGGCCTGGGCGAGCTGGACGTCAACCGCGCCCGCATCTGCGGCTTCGGCATCGGCATCTGGCAGCAGGGCGCCAACGACACCAACATCCGCCGCAGCATGATCTGTCGCACCGCCAAGGGCATCGTGGCGGCCGGCGGCGACATGTCGGTCGAGGGCACCGCCATCGGGGCCAGCCTGCTGGGCGTCCAGGTCGGGGCGGCCCACCGGGTCGACCTCAACAACCTGATCATCTACGGAACCAGCGCCTTCGATATCTATCGCGAGCCGGGCGCGATCCAGCCGGGCGGCAACGCCGGCGAATTTTATTCCACCAACACCCTGTGCACGCCGGTCGAGCTGGATGAACGGCACGGGGACTGGCGCCGGTATCGCCGGGCGGTGCGCCGCACGGGCAAGATGTATTACATCCCCGGCTGGCAGAATAACGGCGGCTACTGCCGCGACCCCGGCCAGCTGGACCCCCGCTATCTCGGCTACGAGCGGCGGCTGGGCTACCGCAGCAACGACTTCTACAGCATGCGGCCCTGGGACCCCGAGCGGATGTACCACATGGCCCACGAGGAATGGGCCCCGAACGGCCGGCCCAATACTCCGCAATCTCGCTAGGTTGCGGCGGGCGGCACAGACAGAGTAAGCGAAACCGCGCGGGCATCCCGCGCGGTTTTCCTTTTGGGGCATGACCCGATGAAGCTCCAGGCGCCCTTCCTCCAGCTGCCCGTGCTGTTCGATGCCGAGGTGCTCGCGGCCGAGATCGAGGCCGTGGGCGAAGAGGGCTGGCTGCCCCACCCGTCCGGCTACGCCGGCAATGACTTCCTGCCGCTGATCGCCGCCTACGGCGAGCCGGCCAACGAGGCCTTCGAAGGGCCGATGCGTCCCACCCCCTGGCTCGCCCGCTGCCCCTACCTGATGCAGGTGCTGGGAACCCTGGGCGCCACCCTTGGCCGGACGCGGCTGATGCGGCTGTCGGGTCAGGCCGAGGTCACGCCGCACACCGACGTCAACTACTACTGGCGCGAGCGCATGCGCGTGCACGTGCCGATCGTCACCCAGCCGACCGTGCG
>CAZRKY010000231.1:0-4952 GCA_964600375.1 uncultured Caulobacteraceae bacterium
TGCGCGTATCGATGACGGAATGGAACGCCGACAGGGTCGCGGGCGCGGCGTCCTCCACCAGCTTAATCGACGGCGCGTCGGGCGGGGTGGGAGCGGTCATTTGCAACAGGCGGTTCGGGCGGTCATGAAGGCGCAGCTATAGCCGGAGTCCCTGCCCCATGTCCGATCCTGTCCGCCTCACCTCCCTGGCCCATGGCGGCGGCTGCGGCTGCAAGCTGGCGCCGGGCGTGCTCAAGGACATCCTGGCGAAGATGCCGCTCCCGGGCGTCTTCCCCAACCTGCTGGTGGGCAACGAGAGCTCTGACGACGCGGCGGTCTGGCGGCTGAACGACAGCCAGGCGCTGGTGGCCACCACGGACTTCTTCATGCCGGTGGTCGACGACCCCTTCGACTTCGGCCGCATCGCCGCGACCAATGCGCTTTCGGACATCTACGCCATGGGCGGGACCCCGATCCTGGCGCTGGCCATCGTCGGCATGCCGGTGGGCAAGCTGTCGGTCGAGACCATCGGCCAGATCCTCGCCGGCGGGGCCAGCGTCTGCGCCGAGGCCGGCATCCCGGTCGCCGGGGGCCACTCCATCGACAGCGTCGAGCCGATCTACGGCCTGGTGGCGCTGGGTCTGGTGCATCCCGATCGCGTGCTGCGCAACGACCGGGCGAGGGAAGGGGATGTGCTGATCCTCACCAAGGCGCTGGGCGTGGGCGTGCTGAGCGCCGCCTTCAAGCAGGAGAAGCTGGACGCCGCGGGCTACGCCGCCCTGATCGCCTCGACCACGAAGCTGAACAGCGTCGGCCGTGAGCTGGCCGAGGACCCCGCCATCCACGCCATGACCGACGTCACCGGCTTTGGCCTGTTGGGACACGCGCTGGAGATGGCGCGCGGCTCGGGCCTGACCGCCGAGATCGCCGCCGCGCCACCGCTTCTGGACGGCGTCGAAGCCCTCGCGCGCGCCGGGATCCGCACCGGCGCCTCGACGCGCAACTGGGCCAGCTACGGCGAGGCGGTGGATGCGCCGGCCGATCTGGAGGACTGGCGCCGCGACCTGCTGACCGACCCCCAGACCTCCGGCGGCCTGCTGATCGCCGTGGCGCCCGGGCGGGCCGAAGCGGTGCTGGCGCAGGTGAAGGCGGCGGGGTTCGCCGCCGCCGCAATCGTCGGGCGGCTGCGGGACGGACCGCCCCGCGTCGCCGTTGTTCGAGACCTCCGGACGGCGTAGATCACCCTCATGAACGCCCCCGTCTCCACCCCCGCAACCGACACCTGGACCGTCGCCGGCCGCACCTTCAGCTCGCGGCTGATCGTGGGCACCGGCAAGTACAAGGACTATGCGACCAACGCCGCCGCCGCCGAGGCCGCCGGCGCCGAGATCGTCACCGTGGCTGTGCGGCGGGTGAACCTGACCGACAAGTCCCAGCCGATGCTGGTCGACTTCCTCAGCCCCGAGCGCTTCACCTACCTGCCCAACACCGCTGGCTGTTTCACCGGCGAGGACGCGGTGCGCACCCTGCGGCTGGCCCGCGAGGCCGGGGGCTGGACCCTGGTGAAGCTGGAGGTCCTGTCCGATCCCAAGACCCTCTATCCCGACATGGAGGAGACCCTCAGGTCGCTCAAGCTGCTGGTCAGCGAAGGCTTTGAGGTCATGGTCTACTGCTCGGACGATCCGGTCTACGCCTGCAAGCTGGAAGACGCCGGCGCCGCGGCCATCATGCCGCTGGGCGCGCCGATCGGTTCAGGGCTGGGCATCCAGAACCGGGTCAACATCCGCCTGATCGTCGAGGCCGCGAAGGTGCCGGTGCTGGTCGACGCGGGCGTGGGCACGGCTTCGGACGCGGCCATCGGCATGGAGCTGGGCTGCGACGGCATCCTGATGAATACGGCCATCGCCGAGGCGAAGGACCCGATCCGCATGGCCACCGCCATGAAGCACGCGGTCATCGCCGGCCGCGAGGCCTACCTGGCCGGCCGCATGGCGCGCAAACTCTATGCGGATCCGTCCAGCCCGTTGGCCGGCCTGATCTAGGCCCTATCGACGGGCCCGGGCCTGGGCGATGGCGGCCTTCACCGCGTCCCAGTCCGCGCCGGGCACCAGGGTGTCGCCGATCACGAAGCCCGGCGTGCCGTCGATGTGCAGTTTGGCCGCCAGGGTCTGGATGTCGGCCAGCTGGCGGTCGATCTCCCTGAGCGCGGCGGGGTTGTCCAGGGGCGCGGGATCGATGCCGTTGGCGCGCAGGATGGCGTCGACCTGGGCCGGCTGCAGCGGCTTCTGCTCCATCATCTGCTGGTGGACCTGGACGTAGCGGCCGGAGGCCCGGCTCAGCAGCGCCGCCCGCGCGCCGCGCAGCGACGACGGCTCCTGGAAGATGTGGAATTCCTTGAACACGAACCGCACGTCCGGGTTCTCGCGGATCAGGGCCACGACCTGGGGCGAGATGGTTTTGCAGTAGCCGCAATTGTAATCGTAGAACTCGGTGACCGTGATCGTGCCGTTCGGATTGGCGACGAAGTCGCGCGGGTCGCGCTCGATGGCGGCCCGGTTGGCCTTGATGGCCTGGCTGGCGGCCTTGGCGACGGCGGCGCGGTCGTTCTCCTCCAGCTTGGTCATCGCCTCGCGCAACACCTCGGGGTGCGCCAGCAGGTAGTTGCGGACCTTGGCGTTGAAGGCCGCATCCGAAGGGCTTTCCGAGCAGCCGGACAGGGCCAGCGCGAGGGCGGAGACACAGGCCAGGGCGAGGGCGCGAGAGGTCAAGGGCAGGTCCATCGGTTAGGGGTTCAGCTGCCGCGCGTTTCCCGCGAGAGCGTGCGCAGGTCTTCCGGCGTCGGCTCGGAGACCAGCACGATATCGGTCGCGCGGTTCCAGTCCGGCGTATCCTTGGTCAGGTATTCACGGGCGCGCATAGCGAAGGCGCGGGCTTCGGCCAGCTGCCCGTCGGCGAACTTGGCTTCCGCCGCCGCGAGGCGCGCGGGGCCGGGCTTGTCGAGGGTGTCATAGGCCTGGGACATCAACCGCCAGGCGAAGGAGTTGTCGTTCTCGACGCTGAGCGCGCGGTTGAGCTGGGTGATCGCCTCTTCCAGCCGCGACTTGTCGTTCAGCGCGATCAGGCGCTGGGCGTAGTTGACGCGCAGCAGCGGCGCATTCGGCTTCAGCTCCACCGACCGGGCGTGGGCCACCGCGGCCTCGGCGGCGCGCGCGTTCTCGAACAGGACCTGGCCCTTGAGCTCCCAGAGGTACGGGTTGTCGGGGCGTTCCTCGATCAGCTTGTCGATGGCGGCCAGGGCCTTCTCGGCCTCGCCCGACTGGTAGTAGGCGATAGCGCGGGCATAGCGGGCGACGAAGCGCGTATCCCTGTCCTGGTAACGGATGAAGGTCTGTTGCGGCGGGCTCAGGAAGGCCTGCAGCTTGGCCTTGACGATGTTGTGCTGCTCGATCGCCTCGGCGCTGTCGACCTGGTTGTAGTGGGGCTGGTCCTCGGCCCGGCGGCGCAAGGCCTCGATCCGTTCGGAGGAGAGCGGGTGGCTGCGGAAGAACTGGTACTTCTTCTGCTCGGAGAAGATCTCCTGGTAGCGGAAGTTGTCGAAGAACTCGACCAGCCCGCGCGACGACAGGCCGGCCTGTTCCAGCGAACTCACCGCGGCCTGGTCGGCGGCGGCTTCCTGGACGCGCGAGAAGCTCAGGGCGCCCAGGGTGCCGAAGTACCCCGAACTGCCCATCAGGGCCGCGCCCAGCTGGCCCTGACCGGCGATGGCGGCGGCGAGGCCCATGCTCATGGTCAGCAGGAACGGCACCATCCCGGCGCGCTGCATGTCGCCAGAGCGAACCGCGTGGCCGCCCGAGATGTGGCCGGCCTCGTGAGCGATGACGCCCAGCAGCTGGTTGGGCGTCTCGGTTTCCTCGATCAGTCCGGTGTGCAGGAAGATGTTCTGCCCGGCCGCGACGAAGGCGTTCAGCTCCTTGTCGGCGACCAGGTAGAAGTGGACGGAGTCGGGGTTAAGGCCGCTGGCGCGAAGCACCGGAGCGCTTTCGGCCCTGATCGTCTCCTCGATCTCTGTGTCGCGGATCAGACGCAGGGACTGGGCGCTGGCGACGTCGGCGATGAACATCGCGCCGACGCCGGCCAGCATGGCCAAAGCCCGGTAAACGCGCTTGGGGGAAGCCATTCCGATACGCTCCTCGTTCACCCCGCCGGCGCTCTTTGCACCCTGAACCCGTGGCTTAATTTAGCCGCTCAGACCTTCCGGCGCCACCAGCCCCCCTTGGGCTTCTCCGGCGGGGCCGAAATCTGGTGCGGATCGGGCTCGGCGGCCTTGGCCTTGGCGCGCGGCGCCTTGGCGGGCGCGGCGGGCGTCTCGACCACGGCCAGCACCGGAGCGTCCACCGCCGGAGCGGCTTCAGCGGCGGCGGCTTCCGGCTCGGCCTTGGCCTTGGCGCGGGAGCGCTTCGGCTTGGCGGCCGGTTCGGCGGCGACCTCGGCGACGGGCTCCGGTGCGGCTTCGATCACCGGCTCCGCCTGGGGCGCCTCTGCGGTTTCGGCCTCGGGCTTGCGCGAACGAACGCGACGCTTCTTCACCGGTTCGGCGGGGATCGAGTGATCGCCTTCGGTCGAAACCTCGACCGGTTCGCGTGCTTCAATCGGTTCGGCATGCGGCGCGGCGTCCTCGAACGGACGGTCTTCCCGGACGCGGTCACGATCGCGGCCCCGGCCGCGGCCGCGACGGCGGCGGCTGCGTTCGCGGCCTTCGCCTTCGCCCTCGGCGGCTTCACGGCGCGGACCCCGTTCAGCGTCGTCGCGGGCCGGGCGGTCGTCCCGCGCGGGCCGGTCGTCACGCGCCGGGCGATCATCGCGGTCCGGGCGTGGCGCGTTGGCGGCCTCGATGGGGTCGAACCAGACGTAGGGCTCGTCCAGGTTGGGGGTGCGGGCGCGGGTCCAGGCGTAGGCGTCGCGCTCGCGGCCCT
>CAZRKY010000232.1:0-4950 GCA_964600375.1 uncultured Caulobacteraceae bacterium
GCCGGTCGACCGCGCGGTCGCGTGGAACGACGTGGTCCGCGCGGACGTCACCGTCTCGCTCGAGGGCCAGACGGAGCCGCCGCACGTGGAGGAAGGGGCGGAGTTCCCCGTCACGGAGGACGGCGTCGTCTCGTTGCCCGGTTTCCTCGAGCACCTCATCGGCCTCGAACGCGGCGGACCATACGACTTCGAGTTCAACCTCCCCGAGGACTACCCGGCCAGCGACCTCGCCGGGAAGAAGGCCAGCTACACGGTCACGATCCTTGAGGTGAAGCAGCAGATCCTCCCCGACCTCGACGACGACTTCGCAAAGTCGCTCGACGAGGAGGGCATTGAGACCGCCGAGCAGCTGCGCGAGCGCGTGGCCCAGAACGTCGAGGCCGCCGCGAAGGCCGAGGCTGAGAACGCCTACCGCGAGGAGGTGCTGGACCTCCTCGTCGTGTCTTCTGAGATCGACTACCCCGAAGTCCTCGTCGAGCGGGAGATCGACCGCATGATCGACCGCGAGTCGAACCACGCGGCCCACACCCGCGAGGACCTCGACCGCTGGCTGGAGACGATCGGCCGGACTGAGGACGAGGTTCGCGACAGCCTCCGCGCCCAGGCCGACATTGGCCCAATGAGCGGCGGCCTTGGCGTCGAGCGCGGCGTCGAGGTCCTCGCCGAGGGCGGCGGCCAGGGCGGCTTCATAGCCCTTGGCGGGTCGGACGGAATCGAGCGCCGGGGCGAACTCGCGCTTGGACGAACTGAGCAACTGGGCCAGGCCGCGGGCTTCGGTCTGCAGGCGACCCAGGCGGTCTTCCTGCTGCCGCGCGGTCTGCCGGGCCTGGGCCTCGGCGGCGGCGGCGGCGTTGCGGGCGCCCTCGGCGGCTTCGACCGCCTCGCGGGCGGCCTGCAGCGCGCTCACGGCCTCGGTCAGCCTTGCCTTGGCCGCCTCGCTCTCGGGGCTGACCAGCGGCCCCATGGCGGCGCGATCGTTGCGAGCGCCGGCCAGGGCCTGCTCGGTGCGCGCCAGGCGCATCTCGGCGTCGCGCAGGCGGGCGGCCTCGGCGGCGACCCGGGCCTGCTGGGCCGCGAGCTGGGAGGCGAGCCGCTCGACCTCGGCCTCGGCAGCGGCTCGGGCCGCCTCGGCGGCTCTCCAGGCGGCTTCCAGTTCAGGACCGCGGTCAGGGCCTGACGCGGCCTCGGCCTCAAGGGTGGCGATCTCGGCGCCCAGCCGCTCCAGCTGGGCGGCGGCGTCGTCGACCATCTTCTCTTCGCGTTCGACGTCCTCGGCGATCCGCTTCAGTTCATCGCGCAGGCGGTCGGCCTCGGCCCGGGCCAGCCGTTCCTCCTGTTCGAGCCGGTCCTTTTCGAGGGTGAGCCGGTGCAGGACGGCGGCGGCGACCGCGTCTTCCTCGCGCAGGGGCTTGAGCGCCTCCTGTGAAATCAGCGCCTCGGTCTGGGCCGCGGCGGCGGCGCGGGCGGTTTCCTCGACGGCCCTGGCCGCCTCGGCCAGCTCGGCCTGCAGCCGGTCCAGGCCGTCGCGGGCGTCGGTCCAGCGGGCGTAGAGCACCGCCGACTGCAGGGCGCGGATCTCGGCGGAGATTTTCTTGTAGCGCTCAGCCTGGCGCGCCTCGCGCTTCAGCCGCCCCAGCGTGCTCTCCAGCTCGCGCGCGATGTCTTCCAGCCGGTTGAGGTTGGTCTCGGCCGCGCGCAGGCGCAGCTCGGCCTCGTGGCGGCGGGTGTGCAGGCCGGCCACGCCGCCGGCTTCTTCCAGGATGCGGCGCCGGTTCTGCGGCTTGGCGGCGATCAGTTCGGAGATCTGGCCCTGGCGGACCAGGGCCGGAGAGTTTGCGCCGGTGGAGGCGTCGGCGAACAGCAGCTGGACGTCCTTGGCCCGGACCTCCTTGCCGTTGACGCGATAGGTCGATCCCTCGCCGCGGTCGATGCGGCGGACCACCTCAAGGATCGGGGCGTCGCGGAACGGCTCGGGCGCGCGGCGATCGGCGTTGTCGATGGTCAGGGAGACTTCGGCGTGGTTGCGGGCGGGTCGCTCGGAGGTGCCGGCGAAGATGACGTCATCCATGCCGCCGGCGCGCATCGCCTTGGCGGAGTTGGCGCCCATGACCCAGCGCAGGCTTTCGAGGATGTTGGACTTGCCGCAGCCGTTGGGCCCGACGATGCCGGTCAGGCCGGGCTCGATGCGAAACTCCGCCGGATCGACGAAGGACTTGAATCCCGCAAGCCTGAGGCGCTGGAAATCCACGGCCCTTGCGGCTCCTACCGCTTGCCGCGCAGCAGCGGCTGGATCACCGCGTCGAGCTCCGCCAACGACTGTTCGCCCACCAGCATCCGGCCGTTGACCACGAAGGTCGGTGTCGAACCAATGCCGGAATGCTCACGCAGGTTGGCGTCGATGCGCGCATTCATGGCGTCGACGCCGGCCTGTTCCTGGGCGCAGGCCATGACGCGGTCGCGCGACAGGCCGCCCTTGGCGCCCGCCTCGATCAGCCAGCCGCGGAAGTCGCCGCTGTCAAACATCGCCTGCTGGCCGGCGAACAGGGCGTCGATGACGTCGAAGTACTTCGCCGGCGGGGCGCAGCGGGCCACCAGGAACCCGCCCGTGGCGACCACGGCGGGTTCTGTCGGCAGCTCGCGCAACACGAAGCGCACCTTGCCGGTGTCTACATACTTGGCCTTGAAGGCGGGCCAGACATCGGCGTTCCAGCGGCCGCAGTGCGGGCAGGTGACGGAGGCATATTCGAACACCGTCACCGGTGCGTTGGCCCGGCCGATCCAGCGGTCCTGGGCCGTCACCCCCGCCGCGCCCGGCCACGCCGCCAGCGTCGCCGCCGCGGTCAGGCCGAAGGTGAGGGCGCGACGGGTCGTGCCCATGGCTACTTGGCCGCCAGCAAGGGGTCGATGATCGCCGACAGTTCCGCAAGCGTCGGCGGCGCAGGGTTCTCGACCTTCTTTCCGTTGATGATGAAGGTCGGCGTGTACTGCACATCGAACTCCTTCATTTCCTTGGTGTAGCGCTCATTGAGCTCGTCGAGCGCCTTCTGGTCGGTGATGCACTTGTCGATGTCGGAATCGCTCATCCCCATCGACTGGCCGATGCGCATGACCCAGCCGCGCACGTCGCCGGAGGACTGTAGTTCGCCGAGGCTGCGCCAGGCGGCGTCGACCACGCTGAAGTACTTGTCCTTGCCCGAGCAGCGGGCCAGCAGGAACACGGCCGCGTCGGGCGGGCCGTGGATCATGGCTTCGCGCAGAATGTACCGCACCTTGCCGGTGTCGATGTACTTGGCCTTGAAAGGCCCGAAGACCTCCTCGTTCCACGAGGCGCAGTGCGGGCAGGTGGGCGAGGCGTACTCGATCACCGTAACCTTGGCGTCGGCCGGGCCGAGGCTCATGTCTTGGCTGACGTCGGCGCCGGCGCCGGCTCCGGGTTTGCACCCCGCCAGGCCTAGGCCGAAGGCGGCGGCGGACAGGATCATGGTGCGGCGGGCAATCGGACCCATTCGGGGTCTCCCTTCGGCAGTTGGCTATTCAAGCGCGATTCCCTTTGTCGGGCATCGCGACCCTACAGTCGAGAACAAGCGCGGCGGCTTTTTGTCAACGGCTGCGACATAGCCGTCCCCAACTCATTGCAGCGCCGCATTCCCGCGATAATGTAGCGCCACCGTGGGGCGGTCCCAGGGAGGGAACAGATGAAGCGCATTGTCACCGTGCTCGCCACCATGGCCTTGGCCCTAGGCGCGGCCACCTCCGCCTTCGCCTCCGATGACGGGAAGAACCGTCGTGTGGTGGTCGAGAACCTGTCCACCACGACGATCAACTACCTTTACGCCTCGCCCGTCACCTCCGATGACTGGGAAGAGGATCTGCTGGGCGACGAGGTGATCACCTCGGGGTCCAGCCGCGGCGCGGTGATCGATAACGGCACCAACGAGTGCAATTACGACATGAAAATCGTCATGGCCGACGGCAAGGAGTTCATCCACCGCGGCGTGGATGTCTGCAGCGTCAGCTGGTGGATCATCGGCGAAGTCGGCGACACCATGCACTAGCGCCGGGGCCGCAAGGCTCCGCGCCCCAGGCGCTCAAGGGCGCCCTTGAGTCCATCGGGCGCATCCGCGAGGGATGCGGCGAGTTCGGCTTCGACCGCCGCGTCGATCGGCACCGGCCGGGCGCGCCGGACCTGGGACGGCGCGGCGCGGGCCTTCACCGGACCCTGGACGATGCGCAGGCGCTCGACGCTGCCCGAACCCAGGAACAGGTTCACCCGCTGCAGGATTTCACCGGACTGGTGCTGGATGAGCGCTGCAGCCGGTCCGTCGACCTTGATCTCGAGAATCGCGCCGCCGCCGGCGCGGGGTTTGCTCAGCTTGGACGGCTCGGTTCGCCTGGCCAGGGTCTCGCCCACGATCTCGCGCCAGCGGGCGGCCAGGGCGCCGGTTCCCTGGCCGAACTTCTCGTCCAGCGCCTTGATCAGCTTGGCCATCGAGCGGCCGGCCTTGGGCGCGGGCCGGATCGGCGCGCGCGTGCGCTTGCGCGCCAGGATCTGGGCGGCTTCCTCGGTGGTGGGGAGGCGGCGGGTCATGACCTCAGGCTCTAGCCTCCCCGGCGCTTGATGTCTTTGTCGATCGCCTTGCGCGCCCGGATCAGCAGCACGCCCAGGCCCTCCTGCCGGGTCGCGCGCGGGGTGTCGCCGGCCATGATCGCCTTCTCCCCGGGCGGGAAGATGATCGCGGCAAGGCCCGCTGCCTCGATCACCCGGATGTTGTAGCCTTCGTATTGATGGTTCATGGCGCGGCGTTCCCGGCTAGATATCCCCCAATGAACCCGGTCGCCTTCCGCCGAGCAATCCTGGCATGGTACGACGCCCATGCGCGAGACCTGCCCTGGCGGGTCGGTCCTGTCGACCATGCAGAAGGCGTTCGCGCCGATCCCTAACGGGTCTGG
>CAZRKY010000233.1:0-4941 GCA_964600375.1 uncultured Caulobacteraceae bacterium
GCCGTGGCGCGGCTGGACGAAGTTCACATCGTCGCCGGCTGGGCGGGGACTTCGCTCAGCGGGGCCAGGGCCACCGGCCTGGCCAGCGCCGAGGGCCGCGCGCTGCGCGAGGCCTATGAGCGCGACTGGCGCGTGCGCCACGCCGAGCGCCTGCGGGAGATGGTCGGGTGACCCCGAACTTCCGCGAAGCCCTGGTGCCTGGCCCCGGCGTCCAGGCGATCCCGCATCTGGCCGCGTTCCTGCCGGAGTGCCGGTCCCTGCGGCTGTCGGCCCGGCCATCGGCGCGCACCGACGGCGTCGTCGGTTGGGGCCACAAGCCCACCGCTCGCTACGCCCGCGAACTGGCCGCCCGCAAGGGCTGGCCCTACCTCGCGGTCGAGGATGGCTTCCTGCGGTCGGTCGGCCTGGGCGAGGCGGGCGCGCCGCCGCTGAGCCTCGTGGTCGACGACCTCGGCGTCTACTACGACGCAGCCCGGCCGTCGCGTCTCGAGACCCTCCTGCAGGACGGTGGTTGGGAGACGCCGGACCTGATGGCGCGCGCCCAGGCGGCGATGGAACGGATCGTCGCGCTCGGCCTCGGCAAGACCAATTCCAGTCCCGCGCTAGCCCCTGGTGCGCTGGGTACCCGCACGCGACGGCGCGTGCTCGTCCTGGACCAGACCTATGGCGATGCCTCGATCGCAGGCGGGCTGGCCGACCAGTCGAGTTTTGACCGCATGCTGGCCGCCGCCGTCGCCGACGAGGGGGATGCGGAAATCCTGGTGCGACGCCACCCGGCGACGATCGCGGGACACAAGCCGGGCTGGCTGCCCGACACGCTGCCGGACGGCGTGCGCGCCTTTGATGATGACTGCTCGACCGCCAGCCTACTGGCCGAAGTCGATGCCGTCTACACGGTCACCAGCCTGGCAGGGTTCGAGGCCCTGATGCGGGGCCTGCCCGTCCGCTGCTTCGGTCTCCCCTTCTACGCCGGATGGGGCGCGACCCGCGACGAAGCGATCGCGGCCAGACGCACCGCCCGCCGCACGCCGCTGGAGCTCTTCGCCGCCGCCTACATGGCCTACGCCCGCTACGTCGATCCGTTGACGGGCCAGGCCTGCGAGATCGAGACCGCCATCGATCGCCTGGTCGATTTCCGCGCCCGGGCCGACCAGCACGCCGGCTTCACCGCCGCGCTGGGGTTCGCGCCCTGGAAGCACGGCGCGGCGCGCACCCTGCTCTATTCGCCCCGCGGCGAGACCCGCTTCTTCGAGACTCCCGCCAAGGCCGTGAAGGCGGCGGAGGCGCGAGGCGGACGGGTGGTATTCTGGGCCGGTCGCGAGACCCCGGCTATCGCCGCCGACCTGGCGAAATCGGCCGCGCCCGTGCTGCGCATGGAGGACGGGTTCATCCGCTCGCGCGGCCTGGGCTCGGATTTCCACCGCGCGGCCTCGGCGGTGCTGGACGACCTGGGGGTCTACTATGACGCCACCCGGCCCTCTCGTCTCGAGGTCATGCTGGAGGCCGGGATTGACGACCCGGCCCTGCTGGCCCGGGCGGGCGCCTTGCGGGCGCAGCTCGTGGCGGCCGGAGTGACAAAGTACAATCTCGCCTCGCCCGCGGACCTCGGCGCCGGCTGGCCCGCCGACCGGTTCAAGCTGCTGGTCGTGGGCCAGGTGGAGAACGACAAGTCGATCGAGAAGGGCTGCGAGGACGTCCGCACCAACCTGGGGCTCCTGGCCGCCGCGCGGGCCGCCCACCCGGACGCCTTCATCGTCTACAAACCCCATCCCGACGCCGAAGCCGGCAACCGCCCAGGCGGCGTGTCCGAGGCCGCGGCGCTGAAGCTGGCGGACGCCGTGGCCCGGGACGCCGGCATGGACGCGTGCCTGGCGGCCACCGATGGACTGGCCTGCATGACCTCGCTCGCGGGCTTCGAGGCCCTGCTCCGGGGCAAGCCGGTCTGGACCTGGGGGCGGCCGTTCTACGCGGGTTGGGGCCTGACGAAGGACGCCCTCGCCTTCCCCCGCCGTACCCGCCGCCTCAGCCTTGATGAACTGGTCGCCGGCGCCCTGATCGCCTATCCGCTCTACGTCCACCCCGAATCCGGCCTGCCGTGCGGGCCGGAGGCGGTGGTGCAGGCGCTGGCGGCGGGTCCCCCCCAGCAAGCTGAGGGATGGCGGCGGATGCGGTACTGGCGGGCGGTGTGGGAAGGGCTGCGGCGCTCGCCGCGAGCGCGCTTCTGATGGCCGCACGCAAGTTCCTGCTGGTCACCCTGCCCGCCGGTCCCTTTGGCCGCTACCTCGATCGTGCGCTCAAGGCGCGCGGCGCCAAGGTCCGCCGGGTGGTGATGAACGGTGGAGAGCTGTTCGACTGGCTGAGCACCGACACCGACTGGTTCAAGGGTCCCCGCGACAGCTTCAGCCCCTGGATCGAGGGCCGGCTGCGCGACGGCGGCTACACCGACGTGGTCGTCTTCAACGACGTGAACCCCTATTCCCAGGAGGCCCTGCACGCCGCCCGGGCGCTGGGGCTCAAGACCTGGATCCTGGAAAACGGCTACCAGCGGCCGGACTGGATCACGCTGGAGACCGAGGGGGTCAACGCCCGCTCGGGCCTGCCGCGCGAGGCCTCGGCCTACGATGACGCCGACCGGCTGGAGCCTCCGGCCGACGGCCCGCACATCGGCGGCATCACGCCGTTCCACGCCTTCAACACCATCGCCCACTACACCCTGATCGTGCTGTTCAGCCCGTGGATGCGCGGCTACCGCTACCCGTTCACCGTCTCGATCCACGGCCAGGTCTTCGGCCACACGCGGCGCTACGCGGTCTCGCTGGCGACGCGCAACGCGCGCGAACGCCAGGCCGAACGGGTGGCGAAGCTGACGCCCTACTTCCTGGTCTGCCTGCAGCGCGAGGGCGACAGCCAACTGATCGTCCATTCGGACGTGAAGACCAACCGGGCCTTCATGGAAACGGTGATCGCGAGCTTCGCCGCCCACGCGCCCCGGGACGCGCGCCTGGTGATCAAGAACCACCCGCTGGATCCGGGCCTCAGCAACCTCGAGCGGATCGCGTTCGACATCGCCGCCACCCACGCCGTGCAGCACCGGGTGAGTTTTCTGGAAGGGGGCAATTTCGCCAACCTGGCGCGCGGTTCCGAGGGCGTCGTCGCCGTGAACTCCACCGCCGCCCTGGCCGCGATTGGATTCGGCGTGCCGGTGAAGTTGCTGGGCCGGGCCTTCTTCGATGTGCCCGGCCTGATTGATCAGCAGCCGCTGGAGCGCTTCTGGACCTCGCCGGCGCACCCCGACCACGCGCTGTTCACACGCTTTCGCCGGCGCATGTCGGTCCAGACCCAGATCTACGGCAGCTATCGCAACCCTCGCAGCCTGACCGGCACGGCCGAACGGCTGGCGGCCCGGATGCTCGGTGAGGCCGGCGCGCCGTAGGAAGCCGACCGGGATCTTCATCTTTGCGAATTGTTGTTCCGCGCAAATTCGCTGAAGATCAGTGTTGGCTGAAGTTCGAGGGACAACGACATGTGCATGCTTTGCGGTGAACCAGGCGCGATCCACTACGCCAGCGAGGTCGCGTCGGCCGACCGCCCGCCCGTCCTGCTTCCGCCGGTGCTGGATCAGACCGGCGTCATCTTCCAGCTCACGACCTCATGGGGTGGGCCGTGGGAAGGCACCACCACCGGCTGGCTGAACCAGTCAGTCGTCTTCTATTCGATGCCGGACATCGCGCCGACCCTCTCGCCGTCCGAAGACAACGGCTTCCAGGTCATGAGCGAGGTGATGAAGGCTGCGGCGCGGCTGTCGTTCGAAATGTGGGACGACCTCATCGCCATCGATCTGGTCGAGTCCACCAGCAATTCCGCCGACATCACCTTCGCCTACTCGTCCACGACGGGCAACTCGACCTACGCCGACATCCAGGACCAGCCCGCCGGGCCGGGCGCCTACGACCTGACCTCGGCTCGCATCTGGCTTGCCAGCCAATGGTCGTCGCACAACGAAGATTCCGACATGTTCTTCGGGGGTTACGGCTACATCACCTACATCCACGAAATCGGCCATTCGCTGGGCCTGTCGCACCCTGGCACCTACAACGGTTCGGCGAACTACGACACGGACGCCGAGTACTTCCAGGACACCCGCCAGTACACGGTGATGAGCTACTTCGACGCCGACGAGAACGGTTCCGGCGTTGATCACTACGGCCAGGACGGCCAGTGGAAGTATGCCTCGACGCCGCTGCTGCACGACATCCTGGCGATCCAGGACAAGTACGGCGCCGACATGACGACCCGCACCGGCGACACCGTCTACGGCTTCAACTTCACGGCGGACAAGTCGGTGTTCGACTTCACGGTCAACGTCGATCCGATCATCTGCATCTGGGACGCGGGCGGGATCGATACGCTGAACGTCTCAGGCTACTCGACCAACCAGACGATCAGCCTGGTGGCGGGGAGCTTCTCCAACGTCGGCTACATGACCCAGAACGTCTCCATCGCGTTCGGCTGCACCATCGAGAAGGCCATCGGCGGCTCGGGCAACGACGTCATCACCGGCAATGAGGTCGGCAACACCCTCGACGGTCGGGTCGGCGAGGACCAGCTGTTTGGCGGCGCCGGTGGTGACATCCTGATCGGCGGCGACGGCGCCGACCTGCTCAATGGCGGCGACGGCCTGGACTACGCCAGCTACATCAACGCCCTGGCCGGTGTGACGGTGAACCTGGGCGGCGGCTTCAGCCTCGGCGACGCGGCGGGCGACACCTTCGTCTCCATTGAACGCTATCGCCTGTCAGCCCATGTCGACACCTTCGTTGGCTCGGGTGTGACCGACTACGCCTACGGCGCCGAGGGCAACGACAGCCTGTCGGGCGGGGCGGGCGTCGACCGGCTCTACGGCCAGGCCGACGTCGACACCCTGAACGGCGACGCCGGCAA
>CAZRKY010000234.1:0-4899 GCA_964600375.1 uncultured Caulobacteraceae bacterium
GCCGCCCAAGCCCTTGCGTCTTTCGTTGGATATCGACCGCTTCTTCGCCCAGATCGAGCTTGAGGAAGGCTTCGGCAAGGATTACGGCCGCTGGGTCGTCACCGGCGAGGCCGACGTGCGCCGGGTCGGGCGCAAGGGCGGCAAGCTCAGGGCCATCAGCCTCAGCCGGGTCGGCGACTACCTGTCCGCCGACGCGGTGTTCGAATCCCGCAAGGGTCCACGCATCAACCTGATCGCCTATGAGCGTCAGGGCGGACCGCTGGCCGGCGCGCTGGGCTATTCCGCCGACCGGCCGTTCGTGGCCGCCATCCGGTCGGGCGGCGCGCCGGGCCAGGAGGGCTCTGGGCACTTCGGCGCCGTCGTGCGCTCGGGCGACTTCACGCCCCTGAAGGCCAGCGGGGTGTGGACCAAGGAGCGCGCCCGCGCGACCGGCTACATCAGCTTCACCGGCTCGGATCTGCTCAAGCCCTTCGCCGACCGGTTCGGGCCCCGCGCCGCCTTCGGGCTGGCGGGGCGCCAGACGAGCGGCGACCGCTTCGGCCTGGGCCTGGTGCTGCGCGCCGACAACCTGAACGCCACCGTGCGCGGCCTGATCAACCGCAAGACCTTCAAGACCATCGGCGCCCTGCGCACCGACCTGACCACCGCCTCGGTCAGCCGCCTGGTCGGCTTCGACCTGGCGGGTCCTGCGGAGCTGCACGGCGACTGGTCCGGCAACCCCGACGCCTGGCGCTTCAAGGGCCAGTCCGCCTTCGCCCAAGCCCAGTTCCAGGGCCTGCGCCTGGCGCGCCTGACCGGCCCGGTCGAGATCAGCCAGAACCGCGGCCGCTGGGACTTCGGCGGCGACTTCGCGGGCTTCGGCGGCGGCGGCGACAGCTGGGTGGCGCGGCTGCTGGGCCCCCAGCCCAAGGCCCTGGTGCAGATCGCGCGCCTGGCGGACGGCCGCTGGCTGTTCGAACGCCTGCGCATCGACGGGGCCGCCGGCCGGGTGGACGGAACCGGGGGCCGCAGCCTGACCGGCGCCCTGACCTTCAAGGGCAGGGCCGACATCACCAACGCCCGGGTGCTGCACGCCGGGGCCAGGGGCGCGATCTCCGGGACCTTCGAGGCGGTCGAGACCGGCGTGGGCAAGCCCTGGTCGCTGAGCTTCGATGCGCGGGGCCGCGGCTTCGCGTCGGGGCTGGGTGAGCTCGACCGGCTGCTGGGTCCCGACCCGCGCCTGAGCGCCAAGGGCCTGCTGGCCTCGAACCGCATCGCCATCGACAACGCCCACCTGGTCGGCAAGTCCGGCCAGCTGAACGCCAAGGGCCTGATCGAGAACGGCGACCAGATGCGCCTGGCCCTGGACTGGACCGCCAAGGGACCGTTCAACGCCGGCCCGCTGGAGATCGCCGGCAACGCCTCGGGCACAGGCGCGCTCACCGGCACCTTCTCCCAGCCCCGCGCCGACCTGAAGGCCCGCTTCGACCAGATCGACCTGGGCCAGATGGTGCTGACCCAGGCCGACGTCATCCTGAGCTTCCATCGCGACGCCAAGGCCTATGACGGCCGCATCGCCATCACCTCGGGCTCGAACTACGGGCCCGCCGAGGCCCGCTCGGCCTTCCGCTTCATGGGCGACGGCATCCGGCTGGACGAGCTGTTCGTCAACGCCGGCGGCCTCAACGCCCAGGGATCGCTGGCGCTGCGCGGCCGCAACCCTTCGAGCGCCGACCTGCTGTTCCGCGCCCAGCCGGGCGCCTTCATCGAGAGCGGCTTCGCAGCCGGACGCATCAAGCTGACCGACGGGCCTTCGGACGCCCAGGCGATCATCGACGTCACCGCCGAGAACCTGCGCCTGAAGGGTTCGGGCTATCGCTTCCGGGCCCTGCGCCTGTCCGGCCGCGGCACCCTGGGCCGCCTGCCCTTCGTGGTCTCCGCCGACGTGGCCGGCGCGCCGCCGATCAAGTTCGAGGGCGAGGGCGTCTACACGCGCGCCGGCGACCTGCAGTCCATCAGCCTGGGCGGCCAGGGCCGGGTGCGGCGCGCCGATTTCCGCACCAACACGCCGATGCTGTTCACCATCAAGGGCGCCGAGCGCACCGCTCGCCTGGACCTCGGTTTCGCCAACGGCCGCCTGGTCGGGTCCGCCCGCCAGACCAGCGCCGGCTTCGAGAGCCGCGCCGACCTGACCGGCGTCGATCTCGGCGCCATCGGCGAGGACCTGGGCGGCAAGATCAACGGCGTCTTCATCCTGGCCGGGCGCGGCGAGAACCTCACCGGCTCGCTGGACGCGACGCTTGAGGACGCCCGTTCCACCGACGGCCCGCGCAACCTGGCCATCGACGGCACGATCAAGGCGGTGCTGACCAACGAGCGCCTGCGCCTGACCGCCACCGCCTTTGACGCCGCCAGCCTGCGCGCGGAAACCACCCTCGACTTGCCGGTCGAGACCTCCGCCGCCCCGCTGCGCTTGGCGATCAACCGCACCCAGCCGATGAGCGGCAATTTCTCGATCAAGGGCGAGGTCAAGCCGATCTGGGACCTGCTGCTGGGCGGCGACCGCTCGCTGGGCGGCAAGGTGGACGCCGAGGGGACCCTGGCCGGCACGCTGAAGGACCCGCTGATCAAGGGCTCGGGCTCGATTACCGAGGGCCGCTTCGACGACGTGGGCTCGGGCCTCGCGCTACGGGCGCTCACCGCCTACGTGGTGTTCGACCGCCAGGCGGCCATCATTTCCAACTTCTCGGCCAACGACGGCCGCGCGGATGAGCCTGGCACGGTCACCGGAGAGGGCCGGATCGAGTTCCGCTCCGGCGGCGCCTCCAGCTTCACCCTGGCGCTGAAAGGCTTCGAGGTCATCGACAACGACCTGGCCACCGCCCGCGCCTCCGGGCCGGTGACGTTGGAACGCGCCGCCAACGGCCAGCTGCGCGTCACCGGCGACCTGACCGTCACTCGCGCCGAAATTGCGCCGAACCCGCCCACCCCCTCGGGCGTGGTGCGCATGGAGGTGACCGAGATCAACCGCCCGATCCGCGAGGTCGACGTCGATACGCCCCGCACCAGCCGCGGCCCGGGCGTGCTGCTGGACGTCAAGCTGAAGGCGCGGCGCAACGTGGTGCTGCAGGGCCGCGGCCTGGACGTGGAGTTCTCGCTGGACGCCAAGGTCACCGGCACGTCCTCCGATCCTGTGATCAGCGGCCGCGCGCGCGTGATCCGCGGCACCTACGAGTTCGCCGGCAAGCGTTTCGTCTTCGACGAGCGGGGCTACGTCACCCTGTCCACACACCCCGAAGACATCCGGTTGGACCTGCGCGCCATCCGCGAGGACCCGGCCCTGACCGCCGTGATCCGCATCACCGGCACCGCCGCCAAGCCGGTGCTGTCGCTGACCTCCTCGCCGGTCCTGCCCCAGGACGAGATCCTGGCCCAGATCCTGTTCGGCCGCTCGGCCTCCCAGCTGTCCGGCGTCGAAGCCGCCCAGCTCGCCTCCTCGGTGGCCTCGCTGGCGGGCGGCGGCGGCCTGGACGTCATCGGCAACCTGCGCCAGCTCGCCGGCCTCGACCGCCTCGCCTTCGGCTCCGACGAGTTCGGCATGACCGTCGCGGGCGGGAAATACATCAACGACAACATCTACTTCGAAGTCATCGGCGGCGGCCGCGAGAGCCAGGCCGTGCAGGTCGAATGGCGCGTGCGCCGGAACCTGTCGGTGATCTCCCGGATCAGCGGCCAGGGCGACGCCAAGCTGTCGGTGCGCTGGCGGCGGGAGCGGCGGTAATTCGGTGACACTGTACTAATTCCATACCCCTCGCGGGGCGGCGGAACCGACGGTCGCGGAATTAGTACAGTGTCACCGAATTACGGGGGTGCGTCCTCAACCCCGAACTTTCTGTTCACTTTTTGTTCCGTTCACGTTAGTCTTCCCCAATGACCCGCCTCGCGCGCATCGTCATCCCGGGCGTTCCGCACCACGTGACCCAGCGGGGCAATCGGCGCGAGCCGGTGTTCTTCAATGACGACGACTACCGCGTCTACATCTCGCTCATCGGGCGCGCCGCGAGGGCGTCGAGCACGCAGATCTGGGCGTTCTGCCTCATGCCCAACCACGTCCATTTCATTCTTGTGCCGTCCGACGAAGACGGCCTGCGCCGGACCTTCGCGGAGGCCCACAAACGTTACACGGGGCGGATCAACGCGCGGCACGGCTGGACCGGCCATCTCTGGCAAGGCCGCTTCTACTCCACCGCCATGGACGAACGTCACCTAAGCGCGGCCATCCGGTACGTGGCCATGAACCCGGTCGAGGCCGGCCTTGTGGATCGGCCGCAGGACTGGCGTTGGTCCAGCGTCCAGACGCACCTGGGGTCTCGCGAGGGCGGCTTTGTGGAGGTCTCGCCGGTGTTGTCGCGCACAGGCCCCTTCCTCGATTTCCTTGGTCAACCGACTGACGGCCGGGCGACGTCGAATCTGTTGGCTTCGGCCACCACCGGCCGCCCCGTCGGCGCCGCCGAGTGGATCCATCGTCTGGAAGCCGAAACGGGTCGAACGCTGGTCCCCGCGAAACGGGGACGCAAACCGACACGTAATTCGGTGACAGTGTACTAATTCCCCGGTCCGGCCGTCTCCGCCCGCCTGGTCTTGGGGGGAATTAGTACACTGTCACCGAATTACGGCCCAGCCACTCACTCCCTGTTATTTTGGCCGGTCTCCCTGTTCTGAAGTCACGTTCTCCCTGTTCCGGAGGCCAGATATCGCCCTGTTGTCGCCCCGCCGCAAACTCCAGCCCCAAGCGGATCAAGGGATTCCGCGGACGGCCGCGAGCCGCTCCCTGTTTTCGGAACAGGGAGAAACAGGGAGGAACAGGGAGGAACAGGGAGAAAACAGGGAGGAACAGGGAGGAACAGGGAGAAAACAGGG
>CAZRKY010000235.1:0-4847 GCA_964600375.1 uncultured Caulobacteraceae bacterium
GGAGAAGACAGCGGATCAACCGCCCCGCATCGAATCCCAGGACCGCGCCGCCGGCTGGATCGAGGCGGCGGGCGCCGGGGCGCCGGGGGTGGAGCTCGCGGCGGCGCTGCGGCCGGTGCGCGCGGCCGAGGCGGCGCGCAGCCATTGCAGGTTGGCGGTGGCCATTTCCGGCGGCAGGTCCTGGCGCAGCCATTGTTCAGCTTCCGACGTCTTGCCCTGGAGGCCCAGGACCAGCGCGAGGTTCTGGCGCGTCTGCAGGGTCGCGCCCGGCTGGGCCACGGCCCGGCGCAGGGAGGCCTCGGCGGCGGCGGTGTCGCCGGCGGCGGCTTGGGAAAGGCCGAGGTTGGACAGCACCGCGGGATTGTCGGGCGACAGGGCCAGCGCCTGCTGCCAGGCCTGGCGCGCCTCGGCGGGGCGCTGGGTCTGGTCGTAGGCGACCCCCAGCAGTGACAGCGGACGCCAGTCGCGCGGCGCCAGCTGCTGGGCCCGCTTCAGCTGGGCGATGCCGTAGAAGGCCTGGTTGCGGGCGATCTGGTTGCGGCCGACCTCGAGCAGGGCCTCGACGTCGTCGGGGTAGACGATCAGCACCCGCTGCGCCGCCTCCAGCGCCTGGTCGGGCTGGCCCATGGCGCGCAGGGCCTGGCTGAAGCGAACGCCGGCGACGGCGTCGCGCGGGTCGATGTCGGCCTCACGGCTCCAGAAGGCGGACCGGCCCAGGGGATCCAGGCGCTCGGCCTGGGCGCGTTCCTCGGCGGTCGCCTTGCGCGGCGCGTTCGGTGCGGTGGCGCCTGCCGGCGTGGCGGCGCCCGGCTGGACGGGGGCGGTGGCGGGCGGGGTCTGGGGCGTGCGGCGGCCGAGGCCGAAGATCGCCCAGGACGGGGTGGCCACGGCAAGCGCCATGACGGCGGTGGTTGCGGCGAGCGCCAGCCTGCGCGACATGAGACGGACTCCCTGACTTGAGACCCCCAAGGGTGCCCGCCCGCCGTCAATGAAGCGTTAAGAGAGATTGACGCGGTCGCCGCACCCGCCCCGCCGGAGCCTTCGATGCACGAGACCCTGATCGCCCATTCCGACAAGGCCGTTCCGGTCCTGGCCCTGTTCGAGGAGGACCTGGAGACGGCGCTGTCCGCGCCGCGTGACCAGGCGCTCGCCAAGGCCCAGCGCTTCAAGGGCCAGGCGGGCGGTCTAGTGCTGGTGTCGGGCGATGACGGGACGGTGGAGCGCGTCTGGTTCGGCCTCGGCAAGCAGGCCCACCCCGACGCCATGGCACTGCGCTCCCTGTCGGCGCGCCTGCCCGACGGCGACTATGCCCTGACCCTGTCCCAACCGCTCATCGCCCCCGACAGTCTGGCGCTCGGCTGGGCGCTCGGGACCTATCTCTTCGATCGCTACAAGCCCCAGAAGGAGCGCCAGCGGCCGCGCCTGGTGACGCCCGCGGGCGCGGACGCCGCTTCGGCCGCCCGCATCGCCGCCGCCTGCGCCCTGGCCCGCCAGATGGTCGACACGCCGGCCGCCGATATGGGGCCGCTGCAGATCGAGACCATCGCCCGCGAGATCGCCGAACAGCACGGGGCCGAGATCGCCGTGACCAGCGGCGCTGAGCTGGCCGAGGACTACCCCGCCGTCCACGCGGTCGGCCGGGCCGCTGATCCGGCGCGGGGCCCGCGCTTCATCGAGATTACCTGGAACGGCGACCGCACCGAGCTGCCGCTGCTGGCCCTGGTCGGCAAGGGCGTGGTGTTCGATTCCGGCGGCCTCGACATCAAGCCGTCGTCGGGCATGCGCAACATGAAGAAGGACATGGGCGGTTCGGCCCATGCGCTGGCGCTCGGGCGACTGGTCATGCAGGCCGGGCTTAAGGTGCGGCTGAAGGTGCTGGTCCCCGCCGTCGAGAACGCCATCTCCGGCGACGCCTTCCGGCCCGGCGACGTGCTCAAATCGCGCAAGGGCCTGACCATCGAGATCGGCAACACCGACGCCGAGGGCCGGCTTATCCTGGCCGATGCGCTCGCCCGCGCCGGCGAGCACGAACCGGACCTGACCCTCGACTTCGCCACCCTGACCGGCGCCGCGCGCGTGGCGCTGGGCCCCGAACTGCCGCCCTTCTACACCGACGACGATGGCCTCGCCGCCGCCATCGCCGAGGCCTCGAAGGCCGTTTCCGACCCGGTCTGGCGCATGCCGCTATGGCGTGGCTACCGCGACGCCGTCGAAGCCGAGATCGCTGACCTGCGCAACGACTCCGCCGACTGGGCCCAGGCCGGGTCGGTCACCGCCGCCCTGTTCCTGCAGAGGTTCGCGCCCGAGACGGGCTCCTGGGCCCACTTCGACATCTTCGCCTGGAACCCCCGCGGCCGCCCCGGCTGGCCCGCCGGCGGCGAGGCCCAGGCGTTGCGGGCGTGCTTCGAGATGCTCAAGGGACGGTACGGCGCTCAGGCGTGATCCCTGTGGAAAAGACCGGGCGTGTTAACGGCATTTTCGCCTCCCGCCCCTAGGGTCTCTCTTCTCATCTTCGAGAGCCCGCGCTTGTCCGACTTCGATCCCCGCAACACCCTGGCCCGCGACGACCTCGCCGCCGAGGCGCTGGAAGGGATCGTGCGCGCGGATCGGTTCGCCCGGCCCCGGCCGATGCAATGCGTGGCCGGTTCGGCCGCGATCCGGCGGACCGCGGACGGCGGGGCCGAACAGATGGACCAGCTGCTGTTCGGCGAGGTCTTCGATGTGCTCGATCGCCAGGACGGCTGGCTGTGGGGACAGGCCCGGCGCGACGGCTATGTCGGCTGGGTGGCCGAGGATGCCCTGTCCGAGGTGGTCATCACGCCGACCCACCGGGTCGCGGCGCTGCGCACCTACGCCTTTCCCGAACCCGACATCAAATCCGGCCCGCCTTTGCTGCTGACCATGAACGCCCTGGTCACGGTCGAAGGGTCCGACGGCCGCTTCGCGCGCGTGGCCCGCGCCGGCTACGTCGCCGAGGCGCATCTGGCCGATCTGCTGAATTTCGAACGCGACGCCGCAGGGGTGGCCGAGCAGTATCTCGGCGCACCCTACCAGTGGGGCGGACGCGAGAGCGTCGGCCTGGATTGCTCGGGCCTCGTGCAGCAGGCCCTGTTCGCCTGCGGTCGGGGCTGCCCGCGCGACGCCGACATGCAGGGACGCGAGCTGGGCGACGAGATCGCCGCCTCCGATCTGCGCCGGGGCGACCTGGTGTTCTGGACCGACCATGTCGGCATGCTGCTGGACGAGGGCCGCCTGATCCACGCCAACGGCTTCCACATGGCTGTGGCGGTCGAGGCCCTGGACAGCGCGATCGCGCGGAACGGCCAGCCGACAGGCTATCGCCGCCCCTAGGGAAACGCCGGCCTGGCCGGCACGGGTTTGCCGTGTTCGTCGAGTTTCTTCGCCGTCGAAACCGTTTCGAACAGGGTCTTCAGCACCGCCAGCAAGGCGACCGCCGCCGCCGGCTGACCCAGCATCACCACCAGCATCGCGCCGAAGATGATGGTTACGTGCATGATGATGATGCGCCGGTAGGGTTCGCCCATCTGTTCGTTGACGCTCGCGCCCTTCCAGGCGCCCGCGCGCAGCCACTGCACGAAGGCGGCGAGGTGGAAGACGGTCATGGCGAACAGCGGGGCTGCGTAGTTCCAGCGGTCGTTCCAGATGTGCCGCGCCGCCTCCAGGGGGTCGCCGCCCTGGAAGCCCCCGCCCAGGAGCGCGACGATGAAGAAGCCGTGGCCGGCGCAGAAGGCCCCGTAGTGGAAGATGAAAAACGGGATGATGAAGAAGGCCATCAGGACGCCGCCGACTCCCTCTGCGAGCGAGACCACCCCCATCTTGAAGACGTTTATGACGCCCAGGACCACGTTCTCGGCCCAGTAGAGCAGCAGCAGCGCCAGGGCGCTCCAGCCGAAGAACAGCACGCAGACGGCCGGGATCAGGTTGATCGCCAGCACGGCCAGCACCGGCGGCTTCTTCCAGAGCCCCGCCAGCAGGTTCACCCCCCAGACGGCCAGGCCGTTCATGCCGGACGACTCATGGGCAGGCCGCTCATTCGTCTTTCAGCCGCTCGACGCGGGGCGGCTTGCCGCCGCCGACGACCCAACGCTTGCCGTTGGACTCGATGCTCATCGGCCCGCCGGCGACGGCCTTCTGCGGACCCATCATGGCCCAGCCTGTCTCGATGAAAGTCTTCAGAAGGGCCAGGAGGGCGACATAGGCGACTGGCGCATGGCTGGCCGCCAGGATGAAGGCGCCGCCCAGCACCGTCAGATGCATTACGATGATGCGGCCGTAGGGCGCGAACATCTGGGCGTCGGCGCTGCCCTCGGTCCAGCCCGCCACAGCGCGCCAGCGCAGGTAGTCCGAGAACTGAATGGCGGCGAGACCCAGCGCGGCGCCGGCGAAGGACAGCCAGTCGAGGCCGGCCCAGGCGCTGCCCGGCGTCTCGGGCGTGGCGAACAAGAGGCCGACGACCAGGGCGAACACCCCGTGCACCAGGGTGAACATGCCGTAGTGCATCATGAAGAAGTTCGACAGCTTGAAGGGCGAGTCCGGCTCGGGCCGGTGCGTCTCGTAGTCGCGCAGCTTGAGCGCGTTGCAGACCCCGACCGCGACGTTTTCCAGCCAGTAGAGCAGCAGCAGCTGCAGCGGGCTCCAGCCTGCCCACAGCACCCCGGCCACCGGGACCAGGTTGAGCGCCAGGATGACCGGAAGCGGCGGCCGCTTCAGGAAGCCGACGAGGACCCCGCCGAGAAGACTGACCAGCAAGACGAACCAGCCGGCCATGACGCGCTCCGTGGGATGCCCGAGGAAGCCCTATTGCGTGGGGGCGCTGGGGGCCGCGG
>CAZRKY010000236.1:0-4821 GCA_964600375.1 uncultured Caulobacteraceae bacterium
GCGGGGGAGGAGGCGCTAGCCTCAACCTGCGGTCCAGCCGCGCCCGGTCAGGAAGCGCCAGATGCGCTTGCGGGCCTCGAACAAAGACACCCCGACCGTGGCGGCCGTGGTCCACATGGCGCCCTCCAGCAACAGGCCGGTCACCACCAGGGCGCCGATCAGCACCGGCTTGTCCAGATTCATGGCGCGCCCAACCCAGAAGCCCGCGAACGAGACGGCGGCCAGGACGAGCAGAAATCCTACCAGCAGCCACAGATAGCGGCTGGCCTTGCGGGCTGGTTTGGGGGTCGTGGCGGTGTCGGTCATGGGTAGTCTCCAGAGCAAACGTTCGGAGACAAAGTCTCGGCGACAGGCTGACCCTTACAGTGGCGCGTATCTCAGGAAGTGTACGGTCGCCGCGCCGTACTTTCGGGCGTCCAGGGGTTCGAACCCATCGACGGTGAAGTCGTCCTCGCCGGTCCCGCGCTCGAACACGCACAGGGCGCCCGGTTTCAGCCAGTTCCCCCCGGCCAGTTTCGCCAGCGCGATCTCGCCCAAGCCCCCCCGATAGGGCGGATCGAGGAAGGCCAGGTCGAAGGCCTCGCCGTCCGATCCCGGGCGCACGCCCAGGTCGGTGGCGTCGCGGCGGTGGACCCGGGCGGCGCCCATGACGCCGAGCGCGTCGGTGTTCTCGCGGATAGCCCCGCGGGCGGCCTCATCCGTCTCGACGAACAGGCAGAAGGCGGCGCCGCGCGACATCGCCTCCAGCCCCAGGGCGCCCGAGCCGGCGAACAGGTCGATGACCCGCGCCTCGTGCAGGCCCGACGACCAGGGGGCGTGCTCCAGGATGTTGAACACCGCCTGGCGCGCGCGGTCGGAGGTCGGGCGCGTGGCCTCGCCCGGCGGGGCGTGCAGGGCCTTCCCCTTGAAGCGTCCGGCGACGATCCTCATCGGCGAACTTCATACTTGACCAGCTGCCGCCGCACCCGCGCCACGACGACCATGAAAACGGCCAAGGCGAGCAACGACCACCAGGTTCCGCTGACCATGTTGTAGATGACAGCGCTGGCGACCACGAATGGGGTCACCAGCATCACAAGGAAGTTTGAGAACCGAACGCCCGCAGGCACATGGTCGGCGACCAGCTTGCCGACCAATGAGGCGTAACCCCACATCAGGGCCTGGGCCACGCCGATAAGGCCGATCAGGCCGACATAAACCTGCAGGGCCACGTCGCGCGGGCCATAGGTATAGATGAGCTCGGCCGTGGCCGGCAGCAGGGCGATCAGCCCGAGCACCAGAAGATTCAGCAGGCTCAGCGGCGTATCGGCCCGGCGAATGTGGGCGAAGAGCCGGCGATGTCCCATCCAGTAGGCGCCGATGGCCGCGAAGCTGACCCCATAGGCGCCGAGCGTCTGCCATGACCCGCGCCACAGCGTTTCCCAGGCTCCGTCCCAGCCGTGCGGCGGGTGCACCTCGATGGCCATGAGCGTGATGGCGATGGCGAAAACGCCGTCGGACAACATGATCAGTCGCTCGAGCCAGTAGTCCCGGACCGGTTCCGCCGCTTCAGCCTCGCTCATGAAATCCCCCGAACCGACGTGACGACGGCTCGCCGCCGGGAGCATTCATGAAGCGCCCCCGGCCAAGGGTCCAGCCCGGACGTAGGGGTCGCGCGATGGAGCGTCTCGACGCCCTGCGCGTTCGTCTGTACGGCAACGCTTTCCGCCACGCTTGCCGGGAGGGCCAAATGACCGATCTGACCAACCGTCGCCCGATCGCCTCGCGCGCCAGCGCCTGGGCCGCCGCGCTCGCCGCCGGCATGGCGCGCAACGGCGTCTCGCCGGACATGATCTCGGGCCTCAGCATGGCCTTCGCCTTGGTCGGATTCGGGGCCTTCGGCCTGTCGGGGCTCAGCGAGGGGCCGGCGCGGATCGTCTGGCTGGGGCTGGCGGTGATCATGATCCAGCTGCGCCTGATCGCGAACCTGCTGGATGGCATGGTGGCGGTCGAGCACGGCAAGGCCGGGCCGCTGGGGTCGATCTGGAACGAGCTGCCCGACCGCGTCTCCGACAGCCTGTTCTTCGTCGGCGCCGGCTACGCCGCCTTCGCCGCCGGACCCCACCTGGGCCCGGCGCTGGGTTGGCTGTGCGCCCTGCTGGCGGTGACCACGGCCTATGTGCGCGAGCTGGGCCGGGGCCTGGGCCAGGCCGCCGACTTCAGCGGCCCCATGGCCACGCCCGGGCGCATGGCGGCGCTGACCGCCGTGGGCCTGTTGTCGATGGTCGAGGGCGCCTGGGGCTGGAAGGGCGAGGGCCTGGTGTGGGGCCTGATGCTGATCGCCGCGCTGACCGCGCTCACGGTGTTCCTGCGCACGCGGACCCTGGCCCGCGCACTGCGAGCCAAGGGCTAGGGCTTCCGGGGTCCCCGCGGACCACCGGGCTTGCCCCCGCGCGGCGGGCCGCCGGCGCCGCCGGGCCCACGCGAGGACGGCCCGCGCTTGAAGCCGCCCGGTTTGCCGCCCCCGGCGGGCTTGCCGGCGTAGGGCCGCTTGGGCGCCTCGCCGTCGCGGGGCTTGAAGGGGCGCTTGTCGTCCGGTCGCGCGCCTTCACGCGGTCGATAGCTGGGCTTGCCGCCGTCGGCGGCCTCCTCGCGGGGCTTGTAGGGCCGCTTGGGACCATCGCCGTCGCGCGGCTTGTAGGCGCGCTTCTCGCCGGGGCCGGAGGCGTCGCGGGGCTTGTACGCCCGCTTCTCGCCGTCGCCATCGCGCGGCGTGTAGGGGCGCTTGGGCGCCTCGCCGTCGCGGCTGAAGGGGCGGTCGGGGCGCGCGCCGCGGGGCCGGTCAGAAGCCCCTTCGCGCGGCTTGAAGGGCGGACGCGGACGATCGTCGCCGCCTTCGCGCGGACGGTAGGGATGGTCGCCGTCGGGGCGCGGCTTGAAGGTCCGGGGCCGGTCGTCGCTCGCGCCTTCACGGGGACGGTAGGGCGCATCGCCGCGATCCTCGCGAGGCTTGCCGTAGCTGCGCTTGGGATCGCCGGTGCGTGAGCCGCCCCCCCGGTCGAAGCGCGGCGCCGGCCGGTCGCCACGGAAGACGCGCGGACCGCCGCGCGCAGCTTTCTCGGCCTCGGCTTCCTCGCGCAGCGCCATATTGGCCTTCACCTGGCTGGGCTTCGCCCTGGGGTTGGCCAGGCCGCTCTTGGGGATCGGGCGGCGCGAGGGCGCGGGCGGGGTGTGCAGCACCTTGTCGCCGGTCGGCATGTTTTCCGGCTCGATCAGCCCGGCCAGCTGCTCGCGGATCACCCGCGGCCCGACTTCCTCGATCTCGCCCAGGCCCAGCGTGCCCAGCTGGAACGGTCCATAGGCCATGCGCATCAGCCGGTTCACCCGCAGGCCGATGGCCTCGAACACCTTGCGGATCTCGCGGTTCTTGCCTTCCGACAAGGTGACGGTGATCCAGGCGTTGGAGCCGCCCTCTGCGGCCTGCTTGGCCTTGTCGAGCCTGGCCTCGATGGAGCCGTAGCGCACCCCGTCGACCTCGATGCCGTCTTTGAGCCGGTCGAGGTCCTTCTGCTCCACGCGGCCGTGGGCGCGCACGCGGTAGGTGCGCTTCCAGCCCGAGGTCGGCAGCTCAAGCCCGCGCGACAGGCCGCCGTCGTTGGTCAGCAGCAGCAGGCCTTCGGAGTTCAGGTCCAGGCGTCCGACCGAGATCACCCGGGGCAGGCCCTTGGGCAGGGCGTCGAACACCGTGGGGCGGCCTTCGGGGTCGCGGTGGCTGGTGACCAGGCCGACCGGCTTGTTGTAGCGCCAGACGCGGGTGGCCTCGGCCGAGCCGACGGTCTTGCCGTCGACGACCAGCACGTCCTCCTTGTGCACGAAGGTCGCGGGCGTATCGATCACCCGCCCGTTCAGCACCACCTTGCCCAGGCTGATCAGCTTTTCGACGTCGCGGCGCGAGGCCACGCCGGCGCGCGCCAGGGCCTTGGCGATTCGCTCGCCGCGGCCAGTAGGTTTGGCCGTGGGCTTGGCGGGAGCGCCGGGCTTGCCGCCCTTGCCGCTCTTCTCGAACTTGCCTTTGCCCGCATGGGGCTTGTCGCCGCGCGCGGGACGGGCGGCGTCTTTTCCGGCTTGACCGGAGCGGCGCTTCGGGCCGGTGTCGTCTGGATGATGGACCATGATCGGGCTCTGATGCTCATAGCGCTGCAAAAGGCGCAAGACGCGGCGCAAAATGGAGAGGCGCCGATCGGCGCCGTCGTGGCCGATCCGAAGACCGGCGAAGTCATCGCCGCAGCCGGAAATCAGCCCATCGGCCTGCACGATCCCACCGCCCACGCCGAGATCCTGGCTATCCGCGAGGCGGCCCGCAAGACCGGCAACTACCGCCTCACCGGCCTGACGCTCTACGTGACGCTCGAGCCCTGCCCCATGTGCGCCGGCGCCATCAGCCACGCGCGGATCGGCCGCGTCGTCTACGGGGCAGACGACCCCAAGGGCGGCGGGGTGGTGCATGGCGCCAGGGTGTTCGACCAGCCGACCTGCCACTGGAAGCCGGAGGTCAAGGGCGGGCTGTTGGGCGAGGAGAGCGCCGAACTGTTGCGGGGGTTCTTCCGGGCCAAACGCAAACCGGCGCGCACCACCCCTTAGCCGCCGTCATCCCGGAATTGCCCGAAGGGCGATGTCCGGGACCCAGCAGCGCGCCCTCACCGTAGCGACGCCAGTTTCAAACTTGCGCTTGCTGGGTCCCGGATAACGCCTGCGGCGTTTCCGGGATGACGGCAGATCAGTTGGGGAAAGCCCGCAACCGCGCTTCCAGCCCCGCCTTCACCGCCGGCCACTCTTCGTCGG
>CAZRKY010000237.1:0-4819 GCA_964600375.1 uncultured Caulobacteraceae bacterium
TCGGTGTAGTTCTCGCCCATCTCGGCGGCGACGGCGTTGAAGCGGTCGAACAGCTTCTTCTCTTCACACCACGAGATGACGTTGCCCCAGACGTCCAGCGCCGGGTCCAGCTGCGGCTCCTGCTCGAGGTAGCCCATCTTGGTGCCGTCGGCGGCGCGCGCCTCGCCCGAGAACTCCTTGTCGATCCCGGCCATGATCTTCAGCAGGGTCGATTTACCCGAACCGTTCACGCCCACGACGCCGATCTTGGCGTCCGGATAGAAGGACAGCCAGATGTTCTCGAACACCTTCTTGCCGCCGGGATAGGCCTTGGTCAGGCCTTGCATGGAGAAAATATACTGCTGGGCCATGGGCGCGCGGGCTCACTTCCGGGTGGTCAGGCGATGACAGGAGTTGGGCGGGGGATGTAGCGGCCACGGGCCCGGCGC
This sequence comes from uncultured Caulobacteraceae bacterium, assembly GCA_964600375.1. Classification (GTDB taxonomy): domain Bacteria; phylum Pseudomonadota; class Alphaproteobacteria; order Caulobacterales; family Caulobacteraceae; genus JAEZEZ01. The sequence goes on from CAZRKY010000237.1 coordinate 429, forward strand.
GCAACGGGGCGCATCAAGCCCGGCCGCACGGGTTTCGCACGGCTCGGCGATCTGGCAAGAATTACTTGGCCTCGTTCTGGAGTGAAGATCCGATGACCCCGACCAAAGTCGCCCTTGCGCTGGGCGCCGCCGCTGTCGCCGTCGCATCGATGTCGACCTCGGCCCAGGCGCGGCCGAAAAAGCCCAAGATGGAGAAGTGCTACGGCATCGCGCTGGCCGGCCAGAACGATTGCGCCGCCGGGCCGGGCACCTCGTGCTCGGGCAGCTCCACCCGCGACTACCAGGGCAACGCCTGGAAGCTGGTGCCCAAGGGGACCTGCACCAAGATCCAGACCCCGAAGGGACCGGGCTCCCTGACCATCATCGACCGCTAGGTCACCAGCGCAGCCAGAACCGCCCGATCACGGCGCCGGCCGCCGCCGAAACGCCCATGCCGAGCGTGTACCAGGTGGCCACGAAGGCCGCGGTGCTCTCCTGGCAATAGAGTCCGTACAGGGTCGCGGCGATGGCGCCGGCGGTGAGGCCGGCGACGGCGCCGGCGCGCATGGGCCGCGTCGGGGCGAACTTGCGCGCCGCCCAGAACATGAAGGGCGCGGTGAGCACGCTGAGGGCGGCGATGTTGAGCGCGCAGACTCTATAGGAATGACCCAGCCAGGCGTGCATACGCCCGTCGGCCGGACGCATCATCAGGTCCATCGACCCCAGGATCGCTGCGCTCAGGACAATGGCCAACAGCACCAGCGCCGGCGCCGCGAGCGAGGCGCCGGGACGGCCGAGCCGCGTGAACAGCCAGCCGCCGGCGACGGCGAGGGCGATCGTGTAGGCGGCCTTCATCCAGAAGGTCGGCCCCAGCAACGCCTGCACAAGGTCGGGCCGGAAGCCGCCGAGCCCGAACCAGACGCCGGCGAGCGCCGCCAGCGCCGCCGGAAACGCCCACATCAGCAGCCGCCGGTTCAGCGCCGCGGGGCTGGCGGGCGCCGCGTCCATGGCCAGGGCGGCGATCAGATCGTCAGTCTTCATCGGTCACTCCCGCGTGGGCGTTGAGCGCCTTCATGGAGCGGTGGATGGCCACCTTGGCGGCCGTTTCGGAATATCCGTGGCGGGTGGCGGCCTCGGCGACGGAGCACCCGGTCAGTTTGACGTCCTCGATCAGCTTGCGTTGGCGCTCGGGCAGGATCGAGAGCATGCGTTTCAGGTCGGCGCGAACCGCGCCCTCCTCGGCGTTCTCATCGGCGAACAGGGCGCCGGCGTCCTCAATCGGGATGTGGTGGTGCCGCCGGCCGCCGCGACGCAGTTGGTCGATCAGCTTGTAGCGCGCGACCGTGTAGGCCCAGGCCGAAAAGGGCTGCTTGGGGTCCCAGGTCGCCCGCTTGGCGTGAATGGCGATCAGGGTCTCTTGCACCAGGTCCTCGGCATCGGCGCCCCCATCGAAAAGACGGCGGCTAAAATAGGCGCGGAGATGCTTTCCCATCTCGGTCAGCAGCTGGCGCCAGGCCTGGGCGTCGCCGTCCAGGCCGCGCAGCATGAGCCCCTTGAGATGATCCTCGCGATTAGCCACGCCAGTTCCTTGTTCGCGCACCGAAGCCAGATGGTTACACCGTGTCGCCGGACCCGTGTCGCAGATTTTTTTCACCGCCGTGTAACCGACAGAACGTGGGTCTCGAATGGGGATGCAACCGGCTAGACTGAGGCCGGCCCCATTCCCAAGGAGACGACCCATCATGACCCGCACCCAGACCGCCCTCGCCCTCGGCGCCGCCGCCATCGCCCTCTCCGCCGGCGCCGCCACCGTGGCCTCCGCTCGCGCCGACAACCACGCCGCCCAGCCCGGCATGGAGAAGTGCTACGGCGTTTCGCTCGCCGGCAAGAACGACTGCGCCGCCGGCCCCGGCACCTCCTGCGCCGGCACCTCGACCCGCGACTACCAGGGCAACGCCTGGAAGCTGGTCCCGGCCGGCACCTGCGCCAAGATCAACACCCCCAAGGGCCCCGGCTCGCTGACCCCGATCGAGCGCTAGTCAACGCGCCCCTGAGGACCGACCGATGAACCACGGACCGACCGCAGGACTGGGCCTCAAGCCCGTCCACTATGACGAGGCGCTGGCCGCCTCCGCGGCCGGGCTGTGGTTCGAGGTCCATCCCGAGAACTACATGGTGGATGGCGGGCCGAGACTGGCCTGGCTTGACGCCATCCGCCGCGAACGGCCTCTGTCGTTGCACGGCGTGGGGCTGTCGCTGGCGGCCGACGAGGCTCCGGACGCGGGCCATCTGGCGCGGCTCAAATCGCTGGCCGACCGCTATGAGCCGTTCGTGATGAGCGAGCATCTGGCATGGTCGAAGCGCGGCGATGTCTACCATCCCGACCTGCTGCCCTTCCCACGCACCCGCACCATGCTGGCGCGCATCATCGACAACGTCAGCCAGGCCCAGGATGCGCTGGGTCGCCGGCTGCTGATCGAGAACCCCTCGCTCTACCTGGCCCTGGAGGGCCATGAACTTGGCGAGGTCGAGTTCCTGGCCGAACTGTCCCGGGCGACGGGCTGTGGCCTGCTGGTCGACGTCAACAACGTCTTCGTCAGCGCCAACAACCTGGGTTTCTCCGCCGAGGCCTATCTCGACGCCCTGCCCGCCGACGCGATCGGCGAAATCCATGTCGCCGGCCATCTTCCCGACCCCGAACACGGCGCGTCCCTGCTGATCGACAGCCACGACGCCCCGGTCGCCGAGCCGGTCTGGGCGTTGCACGCCCGCCTGGTCGAGCGCATCGGCGCGCGCCCCACCCTGGTCGAGCGCGACGGCAATATCCCCGCCTTCGCCGAACTGATGGCCGAGCGCGATCGCGCCCACGCGGCGCTTTCGCGCGCCCGGGAGACCGTCGATGCGTGACGTTTCCTTCCATGCCGCTTTCGAGACCGCGCTGAGAGGCGACGGTGGGGCGCTCGCACCCTGGCTGGCGGACGCCGGCGCGCCGGGCCTTTCGGTCTATCGCAATACCGTCGCCAAGGGCCGCGCCGACGTGCTGGCGGCGGCCTTTCCCACTGTGGCGCGGCTGACGGGCGAGGACTGGTTCCGGGCCGCGGCCCTGGAGTTCGCAGCCGCCAACCCGCCGTCCGATCCGGCCATGGACCGTTACGGCGAGGCGTTTCCGGCCTGGCTGGCCGCCTTCCCGCCGGCCCAGGCCCTGCCCTATCTGGCGCCGGTCGCCCGCCTGGACCGCGCCTTCGCCGAGGCCCACGCCGCGGCCGACGCGCCCGCCCTCGACGCCCGTGACGCGGCGGCGCTCGCGCCCGCCGCCCTGTTCGCCGCACGCGCCGAACTGCACCCCGCCGCGCGCCTCTTCTGGTTCGACTGGACGGTGGCCTCGATCTGGCTGTCCGAGCGGGACCTGGAGCCGGCCGAACAACTGGAGTTCGCCGAGCGCGGCGAAGGCCTGCTGATCGCCCGCCCGGGGATGACCGTGATCGCCACCCGGCTGGACCGGGCCGCCTGCGCCTTCCTCAAGGCCTGCCGCGCCGGCAAGCCGCTGGGCCAGGCCGCCACCGCCGCCTTCGCCGCCGATCCGTCGGCCGACCTTCGCACCCTGTTCGCCGCGCTTATCGAGGCCGGCGCCTTCACCACGCTCCACACCGCGACCAAGCCTTCGGGGGACCCGCAATGACCGCCACCACCGCTTCGACCAGCCCTTTGATGTTGCCTTTCCTCACCCTCCAGACGCTCGCCGAGCGCTTCCTGCCGCCCTGGCTCCTGCTGCTGGTCGCGCGCCTCGGGATCGCCAACGTCTTCTGGATGTCGGGCCGCACCAAGGTGGAGGGACTGCTGACCCTGAAGGCCTCGACGTTTTATCTCTTCGAGTACGAATACAAGGTGCCGCTGCTGCCGCCGGACATCTCGGCCTACGCCGCGACCTATGCCGAGCACATCCTGCCGATCCTGCTCGTGCTCGGGCTGTTCACGCGCTTTTCGGCGCTGGGCCTGATTGTCATGACCTTGGTGATCCAGCTGTTCGTCCTGCCTGACGGCTGGCCCACCCACCTGCTGTGGATGGCGCCCCTGCTGGTGATCGTGCGCTACGGCGCCGGCATGATCAGCGTGGATCGGGTCCTCAAGATCCCCTGACGCCGGCGGCCGACGGGAACCCGCCGCAAGCGGAACCGTTCGGCAGCCATGAGCCTCAACAAAGCCTTCAGCCGCGCCGCCAACACCGTCGCCACCGCGACCGGGCGGCCGGTCGCCTTCTGCCTGTGCGTTTTGATCGTGGTGGTCTGGGCGGTTTCCGGCCCGATCTTCAAGTTCTCCGACACCTGGCAGTTGGTGATCAACACCGGCACCACCATCGTCACCTTCCTGATGGTGTTCCTGATCCAGAACACCCAGAACCGCGAGACCGCGGC
>CAZRKY010000238.1:0-4795 GCA_964600375.1 uncultured Caulobacteraceae bacterium
GCCGCCGAGGTCATCATGACCCAGCTGCACGCCGGCGGTAAGTTCGACCAGAACTCCTACAAGGTCTCCGGCGGCCTGCACGGCGTCGGCGTCTCGGTGGTCAACGCCCTGTCCGACTGGCTGCGGCTGAAGATCTACCGCGGCGGCAAGGTCCACGAGATGGAGTTCCGGCGCGGCGATTCCGTCGGCCCGCTCCAGGTCATCGGCGACGCCCCGCAACAGGACGACGGCGAGTACCTGACCGGCACCCACGTCTCCTTCTTCCCGTCGGTGACGACCTTCTCGACCATCGAGTTCGACCGCAAGACGCTGGAGCACCGCCTGCGCGAGCTGGCCTTCCTGAACTCGGGCGTGCGCATCCGCCTGGCCGACCTGCGCGGCGCCGAGCCGTGGGAGGAGATCCTGGCCTATGAGGGCGGCGTCGAGGAATTCGTGCGCCACCTGGACAAGTCCAAGCAGCCGCTGCTGAAGGACCCGCTGGTCATCCGCGGCAAGCGCGAGAAGGTCGAGATCGACCTCTCCCTGTGGTGGAACGACAGCTACCACGAGACCATGCTGTGCTTCACCAACAACATCCCCCAGCGGGATGGAGGCACCCACCTGGCGGCCTTCCGCTCGTCCCTGACACGGGTGATGAGCGCCTATCTGGAAAGCTCGGGCATCGGCAAGAAGGAGAAGATCTCGGTCTCCGGCGAAGACGCCCGCGAGGGCCTGACCTGCGTGCTGTCGGTCAAGGTGCCAGATCCCAAGTTCTCATCCCAGACCAAGGACAAGCTGGTCTCGTCAGAGGTCCGCCCGGCGGTCGAAAGCCTGGTCACCGAGGGCCTCAGCCAGTGGTTCGAGGAACACCCCGTCGAGGCCCGCACGGTGGTGGGCAAGATGGTCGAGGCGGCCATGGCCCGCGAGGCCGCCCGCAAGGCCCGCGACCTGACCCGGCGCAAGTCGGCGCTGGATATCTCGTCCCTGCCCGGCAAGCTCGCCGACTGCCAGGAACGCGACCCGGCCAAGTCCGAACTGTTCATCGTCGAGGGTGACTCCGCCGGCGGCTCCGCCAAGCAGGGCCGCAACCGCGAGAACCAGGCCGTCCTGCCCCTGCGCGGCAAGGTGCTGAACGTGGAGCGCGCGCGCTTCGACAAGATGCTGGGCTCCGAGCAGATCGGCACCCTGATCATGGCGCTCGGCGCCGGCATCGGCCGCGACGAGTGGGACATCAACAAGCTGCGCTACCACAAGATCATCATCATGACGGACGCCGACGTCGACGGCGCCCACATCCGGACCCTGCTCTTGACCTTCTTCTACCGGCAGATGCCGGAGCTGATCGAGAAGGGCTACCTCTACATCGCCCAGCCGCCGCTCTACCGGGCCGCCAAGGGCAAGTCCTCGCGCTACCTGAAGGACGACGCCGAGTACCAGACCTTCCTGGTCGACGAGGGCGCCAACGACGCCGAGCTGGACCTGTCCTCGGGCGAACGCATCACCGGCCAGGACCTGATCGCCCGCGTCAACGACGCGCGCAACGCCAAGGCCCTGATCGACCGCCTGGCCGCCCGCGCGCCGGCCTTCGCCATCGAGCAGGCGGCGCTGGCCGGCCTGTTCGGCGACAAGCCCGACCCGGCGAAGGCCGCCGCCCGCTTCGACCTCTACAACGAGGAGGGCGACGGGGCCTGGACCGGCGAGGCCGGCGCCCAGGGCGCCTGGACCTTCACCCGCGTGCGCCGCGGCGTGACCGAGCGCGTGGTGCTGGACGAACAGCTCACCCACTCCCTGGACGCCCGCAAGCTGGCCGAACGCGCCGAGGGGCTGGCCGACGTCTTCGCCAAGCCGGCGCTCTTCCGCCGCAAGGACAAGACCACCACCGTGCGCGGCCCGCGCGACCTGGTCGCCGCCATCCTGGAAGCCGGCAAGAAGGGCCTGTCGATCCAGCGCTACAAAGGCCTCGGTGAAATGAACGCCGACCAGCTGTGGGAGACGACGCTGGACGCCGAGGCGCGCACCCTGCTGCAGGTGCGGGTGAACCACGCCGACGACGCGGGGGACCTGTTCTCCAAGCTGATGGGGGATGTGGTGGAGCCCAGGCGGGAGTTCATCCAGGACAACGCGCTGGATGCGGCGGTGGACGTGTAGGGACGGAGAAGGCAGCGGATGGTCTGGGATATCGGATTCTTCGCTGCCGGCTTGGCCTGGATCTGGTTCCACATGGACGCGGCGCGTCGATTGCGCGAGCGCCTTGCGACCCACCACCCGGAAGTCTGGGCACAATTGCCGGCAAACGTCCGGGGCGACTATTCCGGCTTTCGCTTCACTTGGAGCAGTCGGGGCGATGCCCTGAACGATCCAGTGGTTCTCAGCCTGGTCCGCCGGATTCGACTGGGGTGCTACCTGTTCGTCGGCGTCTGGTCGGTGGTCTTCATCTCCAATTTGGTCTAGACCGTTCCCGCGTTTGCCAATTGAAGGCCTTCTCCTCCAGTGAAGTGAGATAGCCTTTCTTCTCTTGAATGCAGGGTTGCGCTTGGGGTGAGGCGTCTCAAGGACGCGAAGCGCCGCTGCGCGGTCGCCCGCAGGGCGATCCTTGACACGCCTCACCCCAAGCGCTGCGATCTCGGCAAGAGAAGAATGGCGGGGTGGGTCCGGGCGGACCTTCTCCCGCGGGCGCTCCCCCTTTCTCCGGAGGAGAAAGAGGGCCCCGCGCACCGGAGCGCCTCGGGCGCGGAGGTGATTGCGCGGGAGAATGAGGCGGCAACGCTACGGTGGGTGATTGGCGTTGGGCGACCTTCAAGCGTCACGTTTCCCTCTCAATCTCCCGCGCGAGGACCTGCGCGCTTCGCGCTCCGGTGCGCGGGGCCCTCCTTCTCCTCCGAAGAAGGAGGGGGGGCGACCCCGCGCTGCAACAATAACCCTTGCGCGCTGCAGCAATAGCGGGTCAGCCTAGGTCTTCCGAGGATGGACGGGGGCCCATGACGTTCGACGAGCTATCCGGCGGCGGGGACGGCGCGGCCGTCCGCGAAAGCTACGCCAAGCTGGCGGCATGGCTCGACGGCACGCCGCCCGACCTGCTCGCCGCCCGCTCGCGCCAGGCCGAGCTCTACTTCCGCCGCATGGGGGTGACCTTCGCCGTCTACGGCGACGCCGAGGCCAACGAGCGGCTGATCCCCTTCGACGTGGTGCCGCGCATCCTGGGCCACGACGAGTGGGCGGGGCTGGAGGCCGGGCTGATCCAGCGGGTCTCCGCCATCAACGCCTTCCTGTGCGACATCTACGGCGCCCAGGAGTGCATCAAGGCCGGGGTCGTGCCGGCCGAGCTGATCCTGACCAACCCCTCCTACCGGCCCGAGATGCAGGGCTTCCGCCCGCCGGCCGACATCTGGACCCACATCTGCGGCATCGACCTGGTGCGCACCGGCGAGACCGACTTCTTCGTGCTCGAGGACAACGCCCGCACCCCCTCCGGCGTCAGCTACATGCTGGAAAACCGCGAGATGATGATGCGGTTGTTCCCCGACCTGTTCGCCCACCACCGGGTGCGGCCGGTCGAGACCTACACGGACATGCTGCTGTCCAGCCTGACGGCCTGCGCGCCGCCCTCGGCGGGGCCCGACCCGAGCATCGTCATCCTGACGCCGGGCCAGTTCAACTCGGCCTACTACGAGCACTCGTTCCTGGCCGACAAGCTGGGCGTCGAGCTGGTCGAGGGCCGCGACCTGTTCGTCGACGACGACAAGGTCTTCATGCGCACCACCCAGGGACCGCGCCAGGTCGACGTCATCTACCGCCGCGTCGACGACGAGTTCCTCGATCCCCTGACCTTCCGCCCGGACTCCACCCTGGGGGTGCCGGGCCTGATGAACGCCTACCAGGCGGGCAACCTGACCCTGACCAACGCGGTCGGCACCGGGGTGGCGGACGACAAGGCCGTCTACACCTACATGCCCGAGATCATCCGCTTCTTCTCGGGCCAGGAGGCGATCCTGAAGAACGTGCCGACCTGGCGCTGCCGCGAGCCGGAGGCGCTGAAGGAGGTGCTGTCGCGGCTGGACGAGCTGGTGGTCAAGGAGGTCGGCGGCTCGGGCGGCTATGGCATGCTGGTGGGCCCCGCGGCGACCAAGGCCGAGCTGGAGGCCTTCCGCAAGAAGCTGCTGGCCGACCCGGACGACTTCATCGCCCAGCCGACGCTGGCCCTGTCGACGGCGCCGACGCTGGACAAGGGCGAGCTGGCCAGCCGCCACGTCGACCTGCGGCCCTTCGCCCTCTCGAGCCCCGAGGGGGTGCGCATCGCGCCCGGCGGTCTGACGCGCGTGGCGCTGAAGCCCGGGTCCCTGGTCGTCAACTCCAGCCAGGGAGGCGGCACCAAGGATACCTGGGTGCTGGACGCCTGATGCTCTCGCGCACCGCCGACAGCCTCTACTGGACCGGCCGCTACATCGAGCGGGCCGACTTCCTCGCGCGCATCCTGGAGGCCACCATCCGCCTGGCCGCCATCCCGTCACGGAGCGGCGACCCCGAAAACGTCTGGGCCAGCGCCCTGGCCTCGGCCGGCGCCAAGGCCAACTTCGGCGACCGGGCCCCGACCGAGAAGTCGGTGCGCGAGCACATCGCCTTCTCGCCGGCCAACGCCTCGTCCATCCACGCCTGCATCACCCGCGCGCGGTCAAACGCCCGATCGGTCCGCACCGCCCTGACCGTCGAGCTGTGGGAGGCCATCAACTCGGCCTGGAACACCCTGTCGGAGAACGGCCAGCCCAAGCGCCGCGACGACTTCACCACCTTCCTGGCCTGGGTGAAGTCGGTGACCCTG
>CAZRKY010000239.1:0-4784 GCA_964600375.1 uncultured Caulobacteraceae bacterium
GTCGTCGCCTTCGGCTCCGAACAGCGTGTCGTTGCCCTCGCCGCCCTTCACTTCGTCATTGCCGGCCCCGCCGTCGAGGTTGTCGTTGCCGGCGCCCCCATTGAGGGTGTCGGCGTCCGCTTCGCCGTAGAGACTGTCAGCGCCATCGCCGCCATCCAGGTCGTCAACGCCGTCACCGCCGTTGAGCGAGTCGATCCCGGCTTCACCGCGCAGGATGTCATTGCCCGTATCGCCGTTCAGGAGGTCGTCCCCGTCGCCGCCGAAGAGGCTGTCGTCTTCGCTGCCGCCATCCAGAATGTCGCCGCCCAGGCCGCCCAGCAGGGTGTCAAAGCCGTTGCCGCCGATGAGTGTGTCATCGCCGGCGTCGCCGTTCAGCGTGTCGTCCCCGAACACGCCGCCAATCAGGATGTCATTGTCATCGCCGCCGTAGAGGCGATCGTTGCCGCCGCCGCCGTCCAGGCTGTCCGCGCCTGCACCGCCGGTGAGGGTGTCGGCCGCCCCGAACTCGGGATCATCGTCGTCACCGCCGTAAAGCGTATCGTCGCTGTCGCCGCCGTCTAGCGTATCGACGCCTTTGCCGCCGTCGAGGTTGTCGGCCCCGGCGCCGCCGTTCAGGCGGTCGTCGTTCTCGTCGCCGAACAGGGCATCATCGCCGTCGCCGCCGTTCAGCAGGTCGTTCTCGGTCCCGCCGTGCAGTTCGTCGTTGTTGCCGTTGCCCACCAGGGTGTCGGCGCCCGAACTGCCCAGGAAGATGTCCACGCCCGCGCCGCCGGTCAGGGTGTCATCCCCGCCCACGCCCGAGACTGTGCCGCCGGCCGCCCCGGCGATGAAGATGTCGTTGAAGTCGGTCAGCCACCAGCGCTCGATTGAGTTGAACTGGTCTCCCGCGGCATCGCCGGTGCTGGAGGGGTAGTTGGTGACATTGACGGTGATCGGGCCGGTCGAGGCGCGATAGGAGACCGTGTCGAAGCCGTTGCCGCCGTTGAAAACGTCGGCGCCCGCGCCGCCGTCCAGCTGGTCGTCGCCTTCGCCGCCGTTGAGCGTGTCGGCGCCGGCATCGCCGAATAGGCGATCGTTGTCATTACCGCCGTTGAGCGTGTCGGTCCCGTTGCCGCCCAGCATGGTATCGGCGCCGGCATCGCCGTTCAGCGTGTCATTGCCGTCCTCGCCGCGGAGGGTGTCGCCTTCGGCGCCGCCGTTCAGGGTATCGTTGTTCAGCCCGCCGAGCAGCTTGTCGACGCCGTCGCCGCCGCTCATCACATCGTTGCCGGCCCCGCCGATGAGCGTATCCGCGCCATCATCGCCATTGATCATGTCCGCGCCGTCGTCACCGTTGATGGTGTCGGCGCCGGCCCCACCATTCAGGGTGTCGTTGTCTGCGCCGCCGTAGATGCGGTCATCGCCGCCGTCGCCGAACACCGTATCCGCACCAGCTGCGCCGGTCAGGTAATCGTTGTCATCACCGCCGGCGAGCACGTCATCGCCGTCTTCGCCGTAGAGATTGTCGATCCCGGCGCCGCCGGCCAGGGAATCGTTGCCGATGCCGCCGTAGAGGCGATCGTCACCGGTTCCGCCGTCGAGGGAGTCGGCGCCGCTGCCGCCGGCGAGGTAGTCAGCGTCGGCCCCGCCTTGCAGGGTGTCGTCGCCGTCTTCGCCGTAAAGGTTGTCCGCGCCCTCATTGCCGTAGAGCGCATCGGACCCCGTGCCGCCGTACAGGCGATCATCGCCCAGGCCGCCAATCAGGTCATCCAAGCCCGCGCCACCCAGGAGCAGGTCCTGGCCGTCGCCGCCGTTCAGATCGTCATCGCCGTCGCCGCCATCGAGGGTGTCGTCGCCCAGACCCCCGTCCAGGGTGTCGGCGCCCAGGGCGCCGATCAGGCGGTCGTTGCCATCGCCGCCGCTGACGGTGTCATCACCCGCGCCGCCGTTGACCAGATCGTCGCTATCGCCGGCATCGATGATGTCGTTCCCGTCCAGGCCGCTGATCGTGTCGGCCCCGGTGTTCGAGTCGGTCTGACCCGGCCAGATATCGTCGCCGTTGGTCAAGGTGAAGGCAGGCATGGTCATCCCCTCTTAGCCGGTGCGGTCGTGAAATTGGGAGCACGACCGCCAAAACACTCCCCGGTATCGCATTCGGCGAGCCTGAGGCCGCTACTGTCAAGTCTTGCTACGAACCCGGTTAACGATTCCCACGCAAGGGTAAGGGAAAAATAGTCACAGGCAATTGAAGGAGATCGCTACCCCTGCGTGCACCTTGGCGACCCACGCCCCAACCGTCAGCGATCGACGACCTGGGGTCCGGCCTTGCGATCGGGCGCGGTGCGCCAGACGAACCATGAATAGGCGACGGAAATCGCCGCGGCGGCGCAAATTCCTCCCACGACCCCCGGCATCGCCAGCGCGGGCGGCAGAAGCCAGGCGGCCAGCGCCCCGAGGGCGCCGACCAGCACGAACAGCCGACCGCCCAGGCGATTGGTCTTCTCCCAGGTGAGGTCCGACGTGAGCGTCCACGGCGTCCGGATACCGGCGAACCAATTGGGCCGCGATTTGCCCATGACGTTGCCGATGACAAGCAGCAGCAGCGAGACGCCGCAGGCGCTGACCCGGATGATCATGTCAGGCCCCAGATCGACATAGCCGAGGGCCATCAGGACCATGGCGGCGTGGAGCAGCGCCAGGAACCACAAGGCTGCGATCCAGCATGTCAGGTAGAAGCCGCTCGAGCGCCGCAGGTTGGCTCCACGGGGATCCAGCAGCGGCAGCACCGCGAAAATCGCGGTCACCACGACGCCGACGCCGACCATGGCGAAGAAGGTCTCGCCCGGACCGCCCCAGCGGTCGGCCTGGCCATCCATGCCGAAGTGAACCGGAAAGCGCGCGTCCGGCGTCACGGTGGCGAAGGCCCAGCCGCCCAATACGGCCATCAGGGCCAGCGGAATGGACGACAGTAACAGCCCTTTGCGGATCATCAGTCGATCTTTCCTGGTTTTTCTCCGGCGCCCAGCAGGCCCAGGATGGCGGCCGCCGCCTCCTCGAGCACCGAGACGTTGAGGCGGTAGCGGATGGTGGTCCCCTCGCGCTCGGCCTGGATCAGCCCCGCTTCCTTCAGGACATTGAAGTGTCCCGACATGGTCGGCTTGGAGACCTCGAAATGCGCCGCGATCTCGCCGGCGGGCAGGGGCCCGCCATTGAGCAGCGAGAGGATCTTGCGGCGCACCGGGTGCGACAGGGCCTGGTAGAGATTATTCACAGCCGCACTAATTAGGCTGCAGACTAATAATGGTCAAGCGCCCAGACTTCCCGGTCGCGGGCCCTAGGTCGTGGCCAGTAGCCTGCGGATTTCGATGTCGAGCTGAGTCTGGGTGTAGGGTTTGGCCAGGCGTGGAAGCGTCGGTCCCTCCCCGTCGCCCAGGTCCGCGTAACCCGTCGCCAGGAGAATCGGCAGCGCCGGCTTCAGCGCCTTGACCCGGGCGGCCAGCTCCGCGCCCGTCATCCCCGGCATGGCATGGTCGGTGATCACGAGGTCGAGCTCGCGGTCCAGCTCGCGCAGGGCCTTGAGCGCCTGCTCCCCTGAATTGGCCTCGATCACCGTGTGGCCCAGGTCGCGCAGCATCTCCACCGCGCTGCCGGCGATCAGCACGTCGTCATCGACCAGCAGGATGGTGGCGGACCGGCCGACCCCCTGCGGAGCTGGCGCGCGGACGGGCTCCTCCGCCTCGGCGTCGGCGACGGGCAGCCACAATTCGGCGCTGACCCCCTCGCCCGGGGCGCTGGCCAGGCGGAACACGCCGCCGGACTGTTCGGCCAGGCCGTGGACCATGGAAAGGCCAAGGCCGGTCCCCTTGCCGACGCCCTTGGTGGAGAAGAAGGGCTCGATCGCCCGCTTCAGGGTCGCCTCGTCCATGCCGACCCCGGTGTCCGTCACGGTCAGCCGAACATAGGCGCCCGCCGAAAGCCCCTGCCCGTCGTCGCGATCCAGCCGGGAGTCCTCCAGCCGGATCGTCATCTCGCCGCCTTCAGGCATGGCGTCGCGCGCGTTCACCGCCAGGTTCAGCAGCGCCATTTCGAGTTGATTGGGATCGATGCGAACCGCCGGCAAGGCCTCGGGCGCCTCGATGGTCAGGTCCACCAGCGGGCCGACGGAGCGTTCGATCAGCGCCGACATGCCCGCAACCAGGCCAATGACATCGGTGGGTCTGGGCTGCAGATCCTGTCGGCGGGCGAAGGCCAGCAGACGCTGGGTCAGGGCGGCGCCTCGCCGGGCGCCCTGCATCGCTCCGTCGATCAGCCTTTGCACTCGAGGGTCGGGCGGGACCCGCCGGGACAGCAGATCGAGGTTGCCCAGCACGACCATGAGCAGGTTGTTGAAGTCGTGGGCGACGCCGCCGACCAGCTGGCCCATGACCTCGATCTTCTGGGCCTGGCGCAGCTGTTCCTGGACCGCCTCACGGGTGGCCATCTCGGCGGTCAGGTCGGCGGTGCGCTCAAGCACGCGCTGTTCCAGCGCCGCGCGCTCGGCCGAGAGCAGGCCGACGAGGTTCTCGCGTTCAAGTTCCGCGGTCTTGCGATCGGTGACGTCGGCGGTGACGCCGACCACCGTCTGCGGCCGCCCGGCGGTGTCGAGCCGCAGGCGCCCCTTGGCCTCGATCCAGTGCAGGCTGCGGTCCGGCCAGATCACCCGGTAGCCCATATCGTAGTCGCCCTTCCCTTCAGCGGTCGCCCGGGCCGCGGCGCGCATTTCGGCGCGGTCATCAGGATGGATCGCCTCAAGCAGGTCTTCGAAG
>CAZRKY010000240.1:0-4768 GCA_964600375.1 uncultured Caulobacteraceae bacterium
AGGCCCGACAGGTCATCGGCGCGGGCCGGCGCGGAATAGGGAGACACTCCGTCCTGGCCCGGCTCGTGACCCAGCAGAGCCGTCCAGCCGAAGCGATTGTTGGCGGGGGTCCAGACGAATTCACCGCTGACCGGATTGGGCTCGCGCACGCAGGTGCGGTCGTCGAGCATGGGGTAGGTCAGATGCTGAAAGGACAGCCGGTATTCGCCGCGGTCGCGGGCGAGCAGGGTCAGGGCGGCGGCCAGGCCACCGCCGGCGCTCTCGCCCATCACCCCGATCAGCCCAGGATCAATTCCCAGGTCGGCGGCGTTGGCGAACATCCAGGCCAGGCCGGCGTAACAGTCCTCGATGTTCCCCGGGAACGTCGTCTCCGGCGCCAGACGGTACTTCACCCCCACCAGCACGCAGTCGGCCTCGTAGGCGATCGGGCCGGTCATGGTGGCGAAGTGCTCGGGCGCGCCTCCGACAAAGCCGCCGCCGTGGATATGGAAGATGCCCGCGCGCGGCTTCGACGCCGCCGCGGTCGGGCGATAGATCGTCACGTCGATGTCGGGCGCGCCCGCCGGACCCGGAATGGTCCGCACCTCCACCGACAGGGCGTCCGCCGGCGGCGGCGTCCAGGGGAGGTCCGGCGGCGTCGCCTGACGCAACAGGGGCAAGAGCTCGGGAGTGATCTCGACCGCAGGACCCATCAGGTCCAGCAGCGGCAGCAGCTCGGGATCGACCAGGTGGCGGCTGCGGCTCACTGGCTGAAGATCTTGCCGGGATTGAACAGGTTGTCCGGATCGATGGCGCGTTTGACGGCGCGCATCATGTCGACCGCGTCGCCCAGTTCACGCACCAGCCAGTCCTGCTTGCCCAGGCCGATCCCGTGTTCGCCGGTGCAGGTGCCGTCCATCGACAGGGCGCGCTCGACCATCCGGGTGTTCAATCGCTGGGCCTCGGCGGCCTCCTCCGGGCGGGCGGGGTCGATGACAAAGACGACGTGGAAATTGCCGTCGCCGACGTGGCCCAGGATCGGGGCGGGGATCGAGGCGCCCTCGAGGTCCTTCTTGGTCTCGGTGATGCACTCCGCCAGCCGGCTGATCGGCACGCAGACGTCGGTGGGCCAGCCTACGCAGCCGGGACGCAGGCCCACGGCGGCGTAGTAGGCGTCGTGGCGCGCCTTCCAGAGCCTGGAGCGCTCTTCGGGCAGGTTTGACCACCTGAACTCGCCGCCGCCGTTGGCCTGGGCCAGTTCCGATACCGTCGCCACCTGTTCGGCGACGTAGGATTCCGAGCCATGGAATTCGAAGAAGAGGGTGTTCACCTCCGGGTAGTCGAGCCCGGACCAGAGATTCACCGCGCGCATCTGGACGTCGTCGAGGATCTCGACCCGGGCCAGGGGAATGCCCAGCTGGATCGCTTGGACAACCGTGTCGACAGCGCCTTCGAGCGTCTCAAAGCCACAGACCGCCGAGGAGATCGCCTCGGGGATGCCGTGCAGCCGCAGGGTGACCTCGGTGATGATCCCGAGCGTGCCTTCCGAGCCGATCATCAGCCGCGTCAGGTCGTAGCCGGCGGCGGACTTGCGCGCCCGCTTGGAGGTCATGATCACCTTGCCGTCGGGGGTGACCACCTTCAGGGCCAGCACCGCCTCGCGCATGGTGCCGTAGCGCACCGCGTTGGTGCCCGAGGCGCGGGTCGAGGCCATGCCGCCGATGGTGGCGTTGGCGCCCGGATCGATGGGGAAGAACAGGCCCTGGTCGCGCAGGTGTTCGTTCAGCTGCTCGCGGCGTACGCCCGCCTCGACGGTGCAGTCGGCGTCCTCGGCGTTGACCTCGACGATGCGGGTCATCTCCGACAGGTCCAGGCTGATCCCGCCGCGGACGGCCAGGGCATTGCCCTCGACCGAGGTGCCGGCGCCGTAGGGGGTGATGGGGATGCGGTGCTCGCGGCACAGGTTGACCACGGCCACGACCTCTTCGGTCGTATGCGGCCAGACCACGGCGTCAGGCAGCAGGGTCTCGAAATGGGTCTCGTTCTGGCCGTGCAGCTGGCGCGCCGCGCTGGTCATCGAAAAACGCGGGCCGAACAGGTCTCCGAGCGCCTTGGCGAGGCTGTCGGGCAGGAAGGCCGGACGGTCTGCGGGAGCGGCGGTCACGGATCAGTCCTCTCAAGCCGGAGAAAAAGGCGGGCGGGGCGACGGAGGGGCGCCCCGCCCAGTCTCAGGAGTAAGCTCTAGAAATTGTACTTGAGGCGGACTCCGACGCGACGACCGTCGCCGAGGATTCCCAGGTTGTGAACCAGCGGTCCGGTGAAGCCGGCGACCGACAGCAGCGAGCTGTCCAGGTAGCTCTCGTAGAAGCGCTCGTCGAACAGGTTGGTGGCGAACAGGCCGACGCTGAGATCGTCGTGGGTCCAGCTGACGCTGGCGTTGACCAGGTAGTAGGACTCAAGCTCGGGCGCAAAGTTGGCGTCGAGCGTCGAACCGACCCGGTCGCCCTTGCCGATCAGGGTGGCGTCCAGGCGAATATCGTCCGCTCCCACCGGAATCAAATAGCTGGCCGTGGTCGAGAAGTTCCAGTCCGGCAGGAACAGGATCCGATCAGTGGCGAGCGGGATGCCGGTCGTGTTGAAGTAGGGCGAGCCATCGGTCACGCGGCTGTGGTTGTAGGTGAAGCCGCCCTGCAAGGTGAACTGCTCGGTCGGCTTCCAGACCACTTCGATCTCGGCCCCGTAGCTGGTGACGTCGCCCGAGTTCAGGTTGATGGCCGTAAACGCGCAGCCCGAGGTGCAGGGGGCGAGCGAGTTCTGGCCGATGTAGTCGCTGTAGTCGTTGTAATAGAGCGAGACGTTCAGCATCAGCGACCGGTCGGCGGTCATGAACTTGTTGCCGATTTCGTAGGTCCACACCGAGTCACCGGCGTAGATCGGGTTCGGCGCGCCCGGACCGTTGGCGCCGCCGCCACGGAAGCCGCGGGCGATCGAGGCGTAGGTCATCCAGTCGCGGCTCCAGTGCTGGGTCAGGGTGACCCGGGGCTCGAGCTCGCTGGCGCTGTAGTCGCGCACCGCGTTGCTGGCCTCGACCGTCTGGTGGTCATAACGCAGGCCGGCCGCCAGCTCGAGCGTGTCGCTGATCTGCCAGAAGACCGTGCCGAATACGGCCTGGGCGGCAAGCTTGCCGGTGGTCGCGGAGTTGGCGGTGAAGCCGAAGGGCACGAAGAAGCTGTCGTACGAGTTGGCGACTTCCGACTCGTTGGCGAAGAAGCCGACGAGCGACGTGACGTTTTCACTCCAGCGGGTGTCGAAGCGCAGTTCGCCGGTGGTGGTCTGCAGCCGGTTGTCGCCGTTGAGCACGCGAACGTAGTCGATCGGGCCGAAATCGCCGTCGCCCTTGGCGGTGCCGTGCTTGTCGTCATAGGCGGCGATGGCGGTGACCTGGGTGTTCAGGCTTTCGAGATCGAACACGCCCTTCAGGTTCATGCCCCAGTAGCGGTAGGTGGCGATCGAGTTGACGTTCAGCGGCACCGCGTCGGTGTAGTCGGTCGGGCTGGCGGGGCTGGTGTAGTTGGTCTGGCCGCCGCGAACCCGGTTGTAATAGGCGTTCAGGCTGATGGTGGCGTTGTCCGACGCCAGCCAGACGAGGGTCCCGTTGACCGACTGATCGTCCAGCGGATTGGGATCGCCGCCGACCAGGGAGTTGTACTGGAAACCGTCCTGCTGGTGGAACGAGGCCGCCAGGCGTCCGCGCACGGCGCCGGGGATGATCGGACCGCTGAAGCTGAAGGCGGTGGTCACATAGTTGTCCGGATCGGCGACCGCGAGCGAGAAGCGGCCCGCGAACTCGTCGGTGGGCTGGCGGGTCACGACGCTGATCGCGCCGCCCAGGGTGTTGTTGCCGAACAGCGTGCCCTGCGGGCCGCGCAGGACTTCGATGCGCTCCACGTCGTTGATCGGGCTGTTCAGGTAGGAGGTGTTCGGCTGGTAGATGCCGTCGATGAAGATGCCGACGCCGGGCTGGACGGAATCGATCAGGGTTGTGCCGATGCCGCGGATCGAGACAAAGGCGCGGCCGACGGCGTCGGAGTTGATGGTCAGACCCGGCGCGAAGGCGGCGATGTCGCGCACCGTCGTGATCTGCTCACGCTCGATGGTTTCGGCGGTGACGGCGGTAACCGAGATCGGCACGTCCTGCAGGCGCTCTTCGCGCTTGCGGGCGGTGACGATCACTTCGTCAACGTTGGTGGCCGTTTCACCGGCGGTGGCGTCAGGAGCCGTCTGGGCAAGCGCCGCGGCCGGAACCAGAAGCGCGGCGAAAACGGTGCCGAGCAGAAGCGTCTTGATCCGCATGATGGATATTCCCCTATCTCGCCGGGCCGGTCTTGCCGATCCTCGGTCCTTAGGATTGCGACGATATCGGGCGCGGGACCTATCTGACAGGTCATTGGCTGTGCAGAGCGGATCGTTCGCTTAGCCGCAAGCGGGTCAAATCGCCGTTTGCCCAAGCGCGGCTTGGGCCTTGGCCAGTGCGCCCAGGGGCCCGACCTGCACACCCAGCTCGGGAGCGGCGAGATAACGATCGA
Source organism: uncultured Caulobacteraceae bacterium (assembly GCA_964600375.1). Taxonomy (GTDB): domain Bacteria; phylum Pseudomonadota; class Alphaproteobacteria; order Caulobacterales; family Caulobacteraceae; genus JAEZEZ01. Next base: position 4,566 of record CAZRKY010000240.1, read on the forward strand.
TATCGGCCGAGGCGCGGACGCCGGAATAGTAACCCGCCAGGCTCTTCACGAGAGCCAGACGGATGCGGGGCAAGAGGTGCGTCTGGCCCTCGATCACACCGCCCCCGACCAGGATGCGCTCCGGGGCGGTGGTGAAGACCAGGTTGTGGAAGAGCAGGGTGAGCGCCTCGACCACCTCGTCCCAGGCCGGATCGTCGGGCGGG
>CAZRKY010000241.1:0-4763 GCA_964600375.1 uncultured Caulobacteraceae bacterium
AGACCTTGAGCTCCACCTCGCGGCCGGCGGCCTCCAGCGCCCGGGCGAGGGCTCGGCTGTTGCGCGGCGCCACCGTCTCGTCCCGGGACCCGTGCGCCAGGAACACCGGCGGGGCGGCGGAGAGGTCGAGGTTCACCGGCTGGGTCAGGCGAGGATCGGCCGCCTGGCCGAAGGCCTCGATCGAGGCGGGCACGTCGAAGGGATAGAAGTCGTACGGACCCGACAGGCCCGCGAAGGCCCGCACCTTGTCCGCCCCGACGCCCGCCTGCGCCAGCCAGCGCGGGTCCAGCGCCAGCATGGACGCGACATAGGCGCCCGAGGAGTGGCCGGAGAGCACGACCTGGTCGGGATTCCCGCCATGGGCCGCCGCCAGCTGTCGCGCCCGGGCGACCGCGAGGGCGCCGTCCTGGACGAAGGCGGGGTAGCGCACCTGCGGCACCAGCCGGTGATCGACGACCGCCACCAGGAAACCGCGCGAGGCAAGGGCCTGGCCGACCCATTCGTAGTCCTGCCGCCGGCCCGAGTTCCAGGCGCCGCCGTAGAAGAAGACCAGCAGCGGCCAGGGCTTCGTCGCCTTTGCCCGTGGCGCATAGAGGTCCAGCCGCTGGCGAGGGTCGGGGCCGTAGGCGACGTTTGTGGGACCGCGGAGGGCCGGGTCGCGCGGGGCGAACCGGTTGAGGGCGGCCAGCGGCGAACAGGCGGCCACCAGGGTTCCGGCCAGGGCGGCGATGAGGTTGCGGCGGGTCATGGGGCTACTTACGCGCCGCACGGGGCTTCGGTTCAGCGCCCATCAGCGGCTCACGGCCGCGCCGTCTTCACCTTGCGGCACCGCGGATCGCCCGGGCAGAAGGGCACGCCCCGGCCCAGGCCGGGGCCGGCCGCATAGCCGCTGCCCTGGCCGGTCCCCGAGCCGTGGTTGATCGAGCCGAACGGGCCGTCGCCCGGATTCGGCGGCGCAGGCTGCCAGCGCGGCGGAATGGCGCCTTCGCCGACGAAGATCACCGCGCCCTGGACCCCCAGGCGCGGCCCGCAGGCGATGCTCATGGGCGCCACGTCGGCGCACCTGAGCCAGACCTCATCCTTGCCCTCGGCCGAAAGCCGCACCCGCTGGCTGATCGGGTCCCAGACATGGACGCGGCCGGTGGGGTTCTCGGCATAGTCGCGGATGTAGTCGATCCCGGCCTCGAACAGGGGCTTGTCGGCGCGGTCGTAGGCTTTCGCGGTAGCGCCCTTCAGCGCGACATGCTGGCCGGCGTCCTCGAGGAACACGACCGCGCTGACGTGGCCGGGCTCCGACCTGGCGGGCGCCGCGGCCAGCAGGCCCAGGGCCACGGCCGCCGCCGCGCGCTTCAGCATGCTCATGCAAATCCCCTCGCCGCCGCGGGCCGTGGCCGATACCGGCACGGTATCGCGCGGCCCCGCCTACCCGCAAGGGATGCAAGGCCGCCTAGGCCAGGGCGGTCAAGGCCTTGACCCGCGCCACCATGGCGCTGTCCGCCTCTGCCAGGGGGGCGAGGACCGTGAAGTGGTTGGCGCCCGCCAACGCCTCGAACCGCGTGTGCACCCCCGCCTGCCCCCAGGCCTCGGTGATCAGGCGGCTCTGGCGATGGTACTCGCCGCTCTCCGCAGCGCCGACGATGGCGTCCAGCGTCTTGCCCTGGGGCGGGGCCCAGAACAGCGGGCTCTGGCGCACGGCCTCGTCCTCCTCCAGCGCCAGCGCCTTGTTGAGCGGCGTGCCGATCAGGGGGCGCAGGTCGAAGAGGCCCGAGATCGAAAAGGCGGCGCTGACCTCGGGCTCGAGCGCCAGCAGGCACGCCGCCAGATGCCCGCCGGCGGAATGGCCCGCCGCCACGACGGGCTTGCCGGTGTGGGCCGCCAGCAGCCGGGCCGCGGCGCGCACCTGGGCGACGATGCCGGCGATGGAGATGGCCGGACACAGGTCGTAGCCGACCACGCCGACACTGACGCCCGCAAGGTTCAGCCCCTTGGCGCAGATGCTCGACGACGCCCGGTCCATGGCCTGCCAGTAGCCGCCGTGGATGAAGAGGACGGCCGGGCCGTCACCGGCCTCAAACAGGTCGATGTGCTCGCGCTCGCCCGCGCCGTAGGCCAGATCGATCGGCGGATGGTCGGCGCGCCAGTCGGCGGAGTCCTGGGCCCAGGCGGCGAATTGGGCGGGGTGTTCCGGGACGCGCGCGCGGTTGTCGTACTCGGCGACGTAGTCGATGGCCGGGTCGAGCGGTGATGGGACTTGGTTCATGGGCCGCGGTTCGCTAGGGGTTGGGCCGCAATCCTGGGAAGGGCCGACGCCGATGATGACCGCCATCTTCGTCTTCATCAAATGCGAGTTGGGACACGCCAACGACGTGGCCGCCGACATCGTCGACAACGTCGAGAACGTCTCGGAGGTCTATTCGACGTCCGGCCAGTACGACCTGCTCGCCAAGTTCCACCTGGCCAAGGACGAGGACATCGGCACCTTCGTGACCAAGAAGGTCCAGACGAGGCCCAACATCCGCGACACCTTCACGGTGATCACGTTCAGCCCGTTCCTGCCGAAGGGGTGAGTAGCGTCTCCCTTTCCTTCAGGAAAGGGACAGGCTGCGCAGCAGCCAGGGTATGGCCCGCCGCGAAGCGGCGGGAGCCACGCCAACCTCAGTCCCAGACCCTGGGTCGCGAGGTCGCGACCTTCCGGATCCGCGCCACCACGCCCTCGAGGTTGTCGCGCACCTCGTCCGCCCGGAACCGCAGGGTCAGGAAGCCTCGCTCCGCCAGCAGCTTGTCGCGGTGCTGGTCCTGTCGCATGCGGTCGGGAAAGTCGTGGAACTGGCCGTCCACCTCGACGGCCAGGCGCCTGCCGAGACAGGCGAAGTCGAGGAAGAACTTGCCCACCGGCGCCTGACGCCGAAAGGCGAACCCTTCGCCGCGCAGCGCCATAAGGGCGACCCACAGCCGCGCCTCCGGCGGCGTCAGCGCCTTTCGCATGCCGCGCGCAGCTCTCACCGAAGGCGTTGCCAAGGGGGGCTCCTGTGTTCGGCGAAACGTTGGACGAGACGGTCGTGAAGGACAACGGCGCGAAGCAGCGCCGCCGACGGGGTTCCCGCCGCTTCGCGGCGGGCCATACCCTGGCGCCTTCGGCGCCTGTCCCTTTCCTGAAGGAAAGGGAGACTAGCTCACCACTGCCGTCGTCTCGATCTCCACCTTCGCCTCGTCCTCGATCAGCGCCACGACCTGCACCACCGCCATGGCGGGGTAGTGAGTCCCGAAGAGCTCGCGCCAGATGTCGCCGATCTCGCGGACGCTGGCGAGATACTCGCGCTTGTCAGTGACGTACCAGGTCATCCGCACGATGTGCTCGGGCCCGGCGCCGCCCTCCTTGAGCACCGCCAGGGTGCTGACCAGCGTGCGGCGGACCTGGCCGATGAAGTCCTTGTCGGGGAAGGCGCCGGTCTCGTCCCAGCCGATCATGCCGGCGACGAAGACGAAGCGGCCCTCGGCCGCGATGCCGTTGGCGTAGCCCTTGGGCCGCGGCCAGCCCTCGGGCAGCAGGGTGCGCATCAGGCGGTCTCCTCGATGAAGGGGGTGATCCGGGCGCGCAGGTCGTCGGGCCAGGGGCGCGGCTTGAGCGCATCGCGGTCGGTCAGCACGATCACCTGGCGGCCGAGGAAGCGCAGCTGACCCTCGCAGGAGACGGTGAGCTTCAGGGTGCAGGACGCGCCGCCCAGCTTCTCGACCGTCAGGTCGAAGGTCAGGCGGTCGTCGACCCGCGACGGCGCCTTGAAGTCGGCGTCGAAGCGCACCGTCGGGACTGACCAGCCCAGCTCGCCGTGCAGGCGGCCATAGGTGACCCCCAGCGCCTGTCCGAACCAGGCCTCGACGGTGTCGTTGGCCAGCTCGAAATAGCGCGGGAAGAACATGATGCCGGCGAAGTCGCACCAGCCGAAGCGGACGGTCTCGGTGCGGGTAAAGACGGTCATCGGCCAACCTCGTCACGCAAGCGGAAGCGCTGCAGCTTGCCGGTCTGGGTCTTGGGCAGTTCGGTCCGGAACTCGACGGCGCGGGGGTATTTGTAGGGCGCGATGGTCATCTTGACGAAGGCCTGCAGCGCCTCGGCCATGTCGGACCCGGCCTCGGCCGGTTCGTGCAGCACGACGAAGGCCTTTACGATCTGGCCGCGCTCCGGATCAGGCGCCCCGATGACGGCGCACTCGGCGACGGCGGGATGCTTGAGCAGGGCGGCCTCCACCTCGGGCGCGCCGATGTTGTAGCCGGAGGACACGATCATGTCGTCGCCGCGCGCCACGAACCAGAAGTAGCCGTCGGCTTCGGTGCGGTAGATGTCGCCGGTCAGGTTCCAGCCGCGCTTCACGTAGTCACGCTGCCGTTCGTCGGCGAGGTAGCGGCAGCCGGTCGGCCCCTTCACCGCCAGCCGGCCGGTCGACCCCAGGGGCAGGGCGTTGCCGTCGTCGTCCTGGATCTCGGCGCGGAAGCCCGGCACGGGCTTGCCAGTCGCGCCGGGGCGAATGTCGTCGCCCGAAGCCGAGATGAAGATGTGGATCATCTCCGTCGAGCCGATGCCGTCGATGATGCGGATCCCCGTCGCCGCGAACCAGTCGTCGGAGGTGGCGGCGGGCAGGGTCTCGCCGGCGGAGACGCACTTGGTCAGGGACGACAGGTCGTGCTCGCCCCTCGCCTTCAAGAGCGCGCGGTAGCCGGTCGGGGCGGTGAAAGCGAAGTTGACGATCGCGTCGGCCGCGTTGCCG
>CAZRKY010000242.1:0-4735 GCA_964600375.1 uncultured Caulobacteraceae bacterium
ATGGGCGACGCGCTCGAGGCCAACACCGACCGCCTGGTGGCCATCCTCAGCCGCGAGTCGGGCAAGACGCTGAACGACGGCGTCTCCGAGGTGCGCGAGGCGGTCGACTTCTGCCGCTACTACGCGGGCCTGGCGGAAAAGCAGTTCGCTTCGCCGCAAGCGATGGCCGGCCCGGTCGGCGAGACCAACCAGCTGATGCTGCATGGCCGCGGCGTCTTCGTCTGCATCAGTCCCTGGAATTTCCCGCTGGCCATCTTCACCGGCCAGATCGTCGGCGCGCTGGCCGCAGGCAACGCCGTGATGGCCAAGCCTGCCGCCCAGTCACCCCTGATCGCGGCCGAGGCCGTGCGCCTGTTCCACAAGGCGGGGCTGAACCCCAACCTGCTGGCCCTACTGCCCGGCCCCGGCTCGACCGTGGGCCAGATGCTGGTCACCCACCTCGGCATCGACGGCGTCGCGTTTACCGGAGGCACCAACACCGCCTGGGGCATCAACCGCCAGCTGGCTGCGCGCGAGGGCCCGATCGTGCCCTTCATCGCCGAGACCGGCGGCCTGAACGGCATGTTCGTCGACACCACCGCCCTGCGCGAACAGGTCATCGACGACGTCATCCTGTCGGCCTTCGGCTCCGCCGGCCAGCGCTGCTCGGCCCTGCGCGTCCTCTACGTGCCCAAGGATTCCGCCGACGCCCTGATCGAGGGGCTCAAGGGGGCCATGGACGCCCTGGTGCTGGGCGACCCCTCCGATCCGTCCACCGACGTCGGCCCGGTGATCGACGTCGGCGCGCGCCAAGGGCTGGACGCGCACGTCGAGCGTCTGAAGAAAGAAGCCAGGATCCTCAAGCAGCTCGACCCCGGCCCCATGCGCGAGGCCGGCTCGGGCTTCGGCCCGGTGATGGCCGAGATCCCGACCCCGAACTTCCTCGAGGCCGAAGTCTTCGGCCCGATCCTGCACATCTACCGCTACGATCCCGCTGATCTGGAGACCACCGCCCGCAAGCTGGCCGCCCGTGGCTACGGCCTGACGCTGGGCGTCCACTCGCGCATCGAGGCCTTCGCCGAGGAGGTCATGCGCCTAGTCCCGGCCGGCAACGTCTACGTGAACCGCTCGATCATCGGCGCCGTCGTGGGCGTGCAGCCCTTCGGCGGCGAGGGCCTGTCGGGCACCGGGCCCAAGGCGGGCGGACCGAACTCGCTGGTGCGTTTCGCCTCGGAGCGTACGGTGTCGGTGAACATTGCGGCGCAGGGCGGCGATCCTGCCCTGCTGAACCTCTGACGGTTGAAGCCATGACCAAGGACTACAAGACCCGCCTCGCCGAGGTCGATGAATACGCCCTGCGGCTCAAGGAGCTGGTGCCCACCGCCATGTCGGCCTTCGGCCAGCTGGCGCGCGAGGCCCAGGCCCCCAACGCGCTCGACAAGAAGACCAAGGAGCTGATCGCGCTCGCCATCGGCGTGAAGGCCCAGTGCGACGCCTGCATCGGCTACCACGCCCGCGGCGCCCTGCGCGCCGGCGCCAACCGCCAGGAAGTGGCCGAGGCGGTCATGATCTCCATCCAGATGGGCGGCGGCCCGGCCATCAACTATGCCGCCGACGCGCTGCGCGCCTTCGACCAGTTCGCGGCCAACGAGCCGAAGGCGGGGTAGAAAACCCACTTTCCCTTTCCCCGGAGGAGAAAGAGGCTAGCTCAGCAGCACCCAAACCCCGGTCGCCGCGAACCCGAGCGCCGCGACCCAACGGATGTATTTCAACGGCAGTTTCGTCGCCGCCGCCTCGCCGATCAGCACGGCGGGCGTGTTGGCGATCATCATGCCGAGGGTCGTCCCCGCCGCCACGAACGCCACCTCCGTCGGAAACCGCGCGCCAAGCGCCGCCGTGGCCACCTGGGTCTTGTCGCCCATCTCGACCAGGAAGAAGGCCACGGCCGTTGCCGCGAACACCCCCCAGGCAGTCTTCTCGCCCGGCGCCGGCCGCCCCTCGCCGTCCTCCAGCGTGTCCGGAATCAGCGCCCAGGCCGCGAAGGCCAGGAAGGCCGCGCCCAGCACCCACTTCACCCATGGCCCTTGCAGCCAGGCCCCCAGCAGCGCCCCCAGCCCCGCGGCGAGCGCATGGTTGAGCAGGGTGGCGACGAATATCCCCGCGAGGATCGGGATCGGTCGCCGCCAGGTCGCAGCCAGGAGGATGGCCAGCAGCATGGTCTTGTCGCCGATCTCGGCGATGGCCACGAGGCCGGCGGAGACGAGGAAGGCTTCCATCAGTTGTTCGTCCTGGGCGGGGCCGTGGGCATACCAATGACTTCCTCAAACCCGATCCCGCCAGGGAATCGGTTCGAGCAAGTCAAAGGTCTCGTCGGGCGGAGCCTCGGCTCCGTCGGGCGTACCGGGACCCGAAGGTCCAGTGTGTCGACACGCCCACCCTCTGGAATGCGAGGGCGACTACTCCCCAGTGACGGCGGCGGGCGTAGCCGATGCGGGCTCGGCCTTCAAGCCCTGGGGCCGGCTCATGCCCTCTCGGCCGTGCCAGCGTTCGGCCGCCCAGGCGGCCGCCCAGCAGGTGGTCGCCCAGGCCGCGCCGATGCTCCAGCCGCCGAAGACGTCCGTGGCCCAGTGGACCCCGAGATAGATCCGGCTGATTCCCACCACGAAGGTCAGAATCAGGGCCACGCCCATGACGTACAGTTTCTCGCGGGTCCGCTGCATGGACTTGGCGAGAATCGCCCCGATGGTCAGGTAGGCCACCGCAGAAAGCATGGCGTGGCCGGAGGGGAAGCTGGCGTTCACCGCCTCGGCGGCCCGGTAGGCCAGCGGCGGCCGTTCGCGGCCGAAAACCAGCTTCATCGTCTGGCTCATGGCCAGGCCCCCGCCCAGGGCCGTCAGCAGGGTCATCACCGCCAGGGGGCGGCGCTGGAGCAGCAGGAAGCCCGAGACGATCAGCCCTATGGCGGCCAGCACCGCGACCCCGCCCAAGGCGGTCAGGTCGGTCATGGCGATCTCGACCCATCGGGGTCCGATCGGGTTATGGGGCTGGCCCGCCTCGCGCAGGGCCAGCAGCACGGACATGTCCCAGCCGTGGTCGGGATGCTCCAGCAGGTCCTCGGCGATGTCGGCGAAGGTCCCGATCAGGACAGCCACCACCACAAGGGCGGCAATCAACACCGCTTCGGCCCGCGCGAAGCGGGCGGCCGCGACCATCGGTCCCAGGAAAGTTTTTTTCACATGTCCTCAACGGTCAAGGTTCGGGGCCGTTCCCCCATCTGTCACAGCGTTGTGATAGTCCGGGCGCACAAGGGTCGGCCGCTTTCATCCCCGCATTACACAGAAATTCGGTAGCGGCGCCGCCCCGATCCCATTGACCGCTCCTTAACCCTATGGCCCCATATGTCGGGTCGGGGGCGGTTCGAACCACTAGATGATGTGGTTCGTAGGCCGACATTGGGATCCACAGTCGATTATCGGGGGCTTGGTAGCTTAGTCATGTCGGGCGGTGAAGCAGCGCAGAAACTCCTTGAGGGACAGGCCGCCGAGCGCGCCGTCCAAGCCCTCGATCGACCCCAACTTCAGCTGGTCCGCAAGGTCGAGATCGACCGTTCGCGCGACGCCCTGCTGACCGATTTCGGGCGCACCACGCTCGAGGATCGCTACGTCCTGGCCGGCGAGAGCTACCAGGAGATGTTCGCCCGGGTCGCCACGGCCTACGCCGACGACGCCGAGCACGCCCAGCGCGTCTACGACTACATGAGCCGCCTGTGGTTCATGCCGGCCACCCCGGTGCTGTCGAATGGCGGCGCCAACCGCGGCCTGCCGATCTCCTGCTTCCTGAACGCCGTGGGCGACAGCCTCGAATCGATCGTCGGCACATGGAACCAGAACGTCTCGCTGGCCTCCAACGGGGGCGGCATCGGCACCTACTGGGGCAAGGTCCGCTCCATCGGCGAGAAGGTGAAGGGCGCGGGCCAGACCTCGGGCATTATCCCCTTCATCCGGGTGATGGATTCCCTAACGCTGGCCATCAGCCAGGGCTCGCTGCGCCGCGGCTCGGCGGCCGTCTATCTCGACGTGCACCACCCCGAGATCGAAGAGTTCCTCGAGATCCGCAAGCCGTCGGGCGACTTCAACCGCAAGTCCCTGAACCTGCACCACGGCATCTCGATCACCGACGAGTTCATGGAAGCGGTGCGCGACGGCGCCCAGTTCGGCCTTCGCAGCCCCAAGAACGACGAGGTGATCCGCTTCGTCGACGCCCGCTCGCTGTGGCAGAAGATCCTCGAGATCCGCCTGCAAACCGGCGAGCCCTACCTGATCTTCTCCGACACCGTGAACCGGGCCATGCCCCAGCATCAGCGCGAGCTGGGGCTGAAGGTGACCCAGTCGAACCTGTGCTCGGAAATCATGCTGCACACGGGCCCCGACCACCTGGGCAACGAGCGCACCGCCGTCTGCTGCCTTTCGTCGGTCAACGCCGAGAAGTACCACGAGTGGCGCGACGACCCCCTGTTCATCCAGGACGTCATGCGCTTCCTCGACAACGTGCTGGAGGACTTCATCCAGCGCGCGCCGCCGGAAATGAGCGCCGCCATCTATTCGGCGCGCCGCGAGCGTTCGGTGGGCCTGGGCCTGATGGGCTTCCACTCGTTCCTGCAGCAACAGAACGTGGCCTTCGAGTCCGCGCTCGCCAAGTCCTGGAACATGCGCATCTTCAAGCACCTGCGTCGCGAGGCCGACAAGGCCAGCCGCGT
>CAZRKY010000243.1:0-4706 GCA_964600375.1 uncultured Caulobacteraceae bacterium
CACGGGCGGCGACGTGGCGGTCTGTTCCTATCATTCGCGCACGACGGGCGGGTTCAAGGTGCGGGTCGAGACCCTGGGCGGGGCGGGCCTGGCGCCGACGGGGCTGTCGATCGTCGTGTTCGGGCCGTTTGTCTGATGCCGTTCGTCGAGCTGGAGATCCCGCCCGGCGTGTTCGCCAACGGCACGGCGCGGCAGGCGCGCGGGCGCTGGCGGCTGTCGAACCTGGTGCGCTGGCCCAACGGGCCGGACCTGCAGCCGGTGGGCGGCTGGCGGCTGAAGAAGGATGATCCGGCCTCGGTCGTGGCCGGCAAGCCGCGCGCGATCACGGCCTGGCGCGACAATTCCGGGGTCCGCTGGATCGCCATCGGGACCAATGACGCCGCCTCGGGCAAGGGCCTGCTGGTCATGAACGAGGCCGGGACGCTGAGCGACATCACCCCGGTGGGGTTCGTCGCGGGGCTGGCGGACGCGGCGCTGGGCGGGGGCTATGGCGGCGGGCTCTACGGCGCGCCGCCGGAATACGGCCTGCCGCGCCTGGACGGGACCAACATCCTGCCGGCCGCCGTCTGGACCCTGGACACCTGGGGCCAGCACCTGGTGGGCGCCTGCGAGGGCGACGGCAAGATCTACGAATGGGCGCTGAACCCGGCGGTGAAGGCCGCGGCGGTGAGCGGCGCGCCGACCGACTGCCGCGCGCTGGTGGTGACCGCCGAGAACTTCATCTTCGCCCTGAGGGACCGCAACGTGACCTGGTGCGACCAGGCGGATTCCACGACCTGGACCCCGGCGGCGACCAACCAGGCCGGCGACCTGGACCTGCAGACGCCCGGGCGGCTGATGTGCGGGCGGCGGGTGCGGGGCGCGACCCTGGTGTTTTCCGACGTCGATGTCTGGGCGGCGACCTATCTGGGCGGGGTGGCGGTCTATGGCTTCCAGCGGGTGGGGGCCGATTGCGGCGTGGTCTCCAAGGGCTGCGCCGTGTCGCTGGATTCGCGGGCGGTGTGGATGGGGCGCGGCGCGTTCTTCTCCTACGACAGCGGGGCGGTGGAGGCCTTGCCCTGCGAGGTGGCCGACCATGTGTTCCAGGACCTGAACGCCGAGCAGATCAGCAAGGTCAGCGCCTGGCACAACGCCGACCACGGCGAGGTGTGGTGGCATTACCCGTCCGAAGGCGCGTTCGAGAACGACCGCTATGTGGCCTGGAGCTATCGCACCGGGAAATGGGCGGTGGGCGAACTGGCGCGGACCTGCGGGACCAGCGCCGGCGTGTTCCAGAACCCGCTGCTGGTCTCGCCCGAAGGCAAGGTGTTCGAGCACGAGGTCGGCTGGGCCTGGGACGGGGCGGCGCCGTTTGCGCGGAGCGCGCCGCTGGAGCTGGGGGCCGGCGACCGGGTGATGACGGTGAGCGGCGTGGTGGGCGACGAGCGCACGCGCGGCGAGGCCGAGGTGCGGTTCTATGCGCGGGCGTTTCCGAATGCGGTGGAGGCGGAGATCGGGCCGGCGGCCCTGACGACAACGCCGGCGGACGTACGCTTCACGGCGCGGCAGGTGGAGACCCGGGTGGACTTCACCGCCGGGGCGGACAGCCGGGTTGGAGTGTTGCGGCTGGAGGTGCGGGCGGCGGGGCGGCGGTGAACCCCACCCCACCCCCTCCCCCGAAAGGGGAGGGAGCGAAGGGGACGCCTTGCGGCGTCGCGGTTTTCTACCGCGCCGGGCGCTTCACGAGGCCCAGCAGGAAAAGCAGGATGATTGCGCCGATGGCCGAGACGATCAGGCTGCCGATCCAGCCGCCGAAGTCGATGCCGAGCAGCCCGGCCACGAAGGAGCCCAGCAGGGCGCCGACCAAACCGACGATCAGGTTGGTGATCAGGCCATGGTTACGGCCCATGACCTTCTCCGCGATGAAACCAGCCGCGATGCCGATGATGATCGCGCCGATGATGCCTACGCCTTCCATGGTGAAGTCCCTTTGTAGCTGGGGCCGGCGGGCCCTGATGAAGTTCGGCAACTTAATCCTGCACCGCTTGATTGGTTCCGCCGGGAGACCCCCATGGCCCTGACCCTGCCCCGCGCCCCGGGCGCCTACGACCCGCGCGGCGAACAGACCGTCCGTGGACTGATCGAGGCGGCCGACCGCGACAACCTGAAACGCGGCCGCGACCTGGACCTGGGAAACGCGACGGCCGGCCTGATCCTGATCAGCCCGGACGGCAGCCGCTGGCGGCTGACGGTGGCGGACGACGGGACGCTGGGGGCGGATCCCCTCTGATCCATCTGATGCGATGAAAGGATCGAAAATGACGTTCTCAAACTCGCCGAACGCGTGGCTCGACGGTCTGCTTCGGGCCGCACGGCAATTCCCCAGGCTTCCCGAATTCCTGGACGGCCGCCAGGTGACTGGACCCATGCCTCCAACGCTGATGGGGCCGGTCCCGCCTTGGGCGAGACGGATTCCGGCGGGCAAAAGCGGTGCAGTCGCCCGCTACCGCAACGGGGTGGGCAGCGGGCCCTACTCAGGCCCGACCTATGCAAAGCGGATGGTGGGCGGACTATCACGAAGTGAAGAAGTGGCGAGGGACGGTGTCGCTACCGTTTCTACTGGCCTCCGCGACCCCGGCGGCGTTTCGTACGGAAGCTGGCAGTTGGCGACAAACCGAGGGCGGCCCCAGGAATTCCTTCAGTCAGAGGGTGCGCGCTGGGCGCCGAGGTTTCAGGGACTCCGCCCTGGTACGCCGGAGTTCAGTCGGGTTTGGCGACTAGTGGCTGCGCAGGATCCGTCCGGGTTTGAGGCCGCACAACGCGAGTTCATTCGCCGAACACACTATCAGGCCGCCCTTGCCGAAGTCCGCCAGCGGACCGGCGCCGATTTGTCGCGCGGGTCGGCGGCCCTCCAAGATGTGGTCTGGTCGACTGCAGTACAGCACGGGCCGTATGGCGTTCTTGTGGATGCAGTGCGCCGGACCCCCGGACAGGTCGGCGATCCTGCTTTTGAAGAAGCTCTAGTCCGTGCCGTCTATGACGAGCGAAGCCGCAGCTGGCCGGCGACGCGAGCGCGATACGATCGCGAACGGGCCGCCGCGCTTGCCATGCTTGCCGCCGACCGGGACCGAAAACGCGCGACCCTTGTGGAGCCGATACCGCCCCGGCTGGTTCCAAGGTTCTGACTGGAACATAGAGCGAACATGTGCTAGATTTCTATGTCGGATGTCGCTTAGGGAATGAAAGGCAGCTCTCGGTGCGTCACTGGATTTTGCTGTCGGGGATTACCTTGGCCCTGGCTGCCTGCGGCGACCGCGGGGCCCCTGTTGATCGAGCGCGCGCTGCGGGCGCGCCCCCTACGACCGCAGCGCCGCCTGAGCCCGCGCGGGGCATCACCATGGACCCGGATTGGACTCCGCCGCCTCGGCCGCCGAACATTAACGCTCCGGTTCCCGGCCTCAGCGATGCGGAACTGGCCAGGCTGCCGTTCAACCCGACCGGCGAGTATCGCCGGGCCGATCCCAAAGGCCGGATGCGAGTTCGGTCGCGCGACGATGGATGGGAGCTCTACGTGTGGGCGGAAGCCTTCGACCGGGGCTCTGCGACACCGTCTCCTTGCACGCTGGCTGCGGTAGGGCCGCTCAAAGGCCGAACGATCGTGGGAAAGCTCGTCGCCTTTGAGGACGACGCCGGCGCAAGCCTGTATCAGTTCGCCGCGGATGGATCCGTCGGCAACATCACGGTCGAATTCAGGAACGGCGCGGCCGAAGTGACCGACAACGCCAGCTTCGGAATTTGCGGGTTGCACTCCGATCTCAGTGGCCATTACGTGCGGCGGTAGGCCGCGCCAACCAAGGCCCGTGGGGTCCTACGCAGGCCGTCCTGACCTCGACATCGAAGCCTCCAACCAGATGGAGCGACACCATGCCGGCCTTGATCGCCGAATGGCGCCGCTGTGCGCCCTGGCTGGCGCGCGCGCTGGACGGCTCCCACACGCTGGATGACGTCTGGGCAGGGGTGCGGGCCGGGGAGTTCCACTTCTGGCCGGGGGCGCGTTCGGCGGCCGTCGGCGAGCTGGTCGAGCACCCCCGGCGGCGCGACTACCACGTCTGGCTGGCGGGCGGAGACCTGGCCGAGCTGACCACCATGGAGCGCTCGGCGTCGGCGTTTGCGCGCGCGCTGGGCTGCGACCGCATCACCCTTCACGGGCGCAAGGGCTGGGCCCGGGCGCTGACCGATTACCGGCCGGTCTATCTGGCCCTCGCCAAGGATCTGAACATGAGCAGCAAGTCGAAGACCAGGACCCGCAACACCGAGACCCTGAACCCGTGGGCGCAGCACCAGTACGAGACCCTGTCGCAGGGCATACTCGGTGTCGCCAACCAGCCGGTGACGCCCTACGGCGGACCGCTGAGCGCCGGGCCCGACCCGGTCCAGCAGCAGGCCCAGGCGCTGGCGCAGGCCAATGTCGGCGCCGGCGGCGATGCGATGGCCGCGGCCCTGCGCGCGGCCCAGGCGGCGGGCGGCTATGCGCCGGTCAATGTCCAGGGCGGGGCGGTCGGCGGCATGGACCTGTCAGGCTACCTGAACCCCTATCTGGATGCGGTGGCCGGCGACTTCCTGGGCGGTCTGGACCGCAGCCGGGCCATGGCGATCAACAACCAGGCGGGCGAGTTCACACGCCAGGGCGCCTGGGGCGGATCGCGCGAAGGGGTGGCCGACAGTCT
>CAZRKY010000244.1:0-4701 GCA_964600375.1 uncultured Caulobacteraceae bacterium
CAATCGTGCCGATGTTGCAGTGCGGCTTCGTGCGTTCGAACTTTTCCTTGGCCATTTTTCTCTAGCTCCAAGCCCCACAAGGGGCCTTTTGTCTCAGGGTTTGTGGGGTGTTAGGCGAATTTCTTGATGACTTCGTCGGCGACGTGTTGCGGCACCGGCTCGTAGTGGTCGTACTGCATGGTGAACTGGGCGCGGCCTTGTGACATGCCGCGCAGGGTGTTCACGTAGCCAAACATGTTGGCCAGCGGCACCAGGGCGTTGATGACCGTGGCGTTGCCGCGCATCTCCTGCCCTTCGATCTGGCCACGACGGCTGTTGAGGTCGCCGATGACCGAACCAACGTAGTCCTCGGGGCTGACGACCTCGACCTTCATCACCGGCTCGAGCAGCTTCGGCGCGCCCTTTTCGCGAAGTTCGCGGAAGGCCGCGCGGGCGGCGATTTCGAAGGCCAGCACCGAGGAGTCGACGTCGTGGTAGGCGCCGTCGATCAGGGTCGCCTTGACGTCGATCACCGGGAAGCCGGCCAGCAGGCCGTTTTCCTTGGCTGACTCGAGGCCCTTGATGACGCCCGGGATGAATTCCTTGGGCACCGCGCCGCCGACGATGGTGGACTCGAACTGGAAGCCCGAACCCGGTTCGCCCGGCTCGAAGACGACCTTGATGCGGGCGAACTGGCCCGTACCGCCGGTCTGCTTCTTGTGGGTGTAGTCGATTTCGGCGCGCTTCCCGAGGCTCTCACGGTAGGCGACCTGCGGCTGGCCGATATTGGCTTCGACCTTGTAGGTGCGCTTCAGGATGTCGACCTTGATGTCGAGGTGAAGCTCGCCCATCCCCTTGAGGATGGTCTGGCCGGACTCGTGGTCGGTCGACACCGTGAACGAGGGATCCTCGGCGGCCAGTTTGGCGAGGGCGACGCCCAGCTTCTCCTGGTCGGCCTTGGACTTCGGCTCGATGGCGATCTCGATGACGGGATCAGGGAATTCCATGCGCTCCAGGATGACCGGCGACTTGACCGGATCGCACAGGGTGTCCCCGGTGCGGGTGTCCTTCAGCGCCGCCAGGGCGACGATGTCGCCGGCGTAGGCTTCCTTGATATCTTCGCGGTCGTTGGCGTGCATCAGCAGCATGCGGCCGACGCGCTCCTTCTTGTCGCGCGAAGAGTTGAGCAGGCCCATGCCGGCCTCGAGCTTGCCCGAGTAAACGCGGCAGAAGGTCAGCGAACCGACGAAGGGGTCGTCCATGATCTTGAACGCGAGCACCGAAAGGGGTTCGTCGTCCGAGGCGTGGCGGACCACGGGCTCTTCCGTCTTGAAGTCGATGCCCGGGGTCGGCGGGATGTCGACCGGCGAGGGCAGGTATTCGACGACGGCGTCGAGCAGGGGCTGGACGCCCTTGTTCTTGAAGGCCGAGCCCGCGAGGATCGGGTAGAAGGCGCCGGTCAGCACGGCCTTGCGGATGCAGCGGTTCAGCACTTCCACCGAAGGCTGGTTGCCCTCGAGGTAGGCTTCCATCGCCTCGTCATCGAGCTCGACGGCGTTCTCGACCAGATAGTGACGCGCGTCTTCGCACATCTTGGCCATGTCGGCCGGGATCTCTTCATCGTGGAAGTTGGCGCCGAGGCCCTCCGACTCCCAGACCACCGCCTTCATGCGGACGAGGTCGACGATGCCCTTGAGCGCGGCTTCCGAACCGATCGGAATCTGGATCGGCACGGCCTTGACGCCGAGGCGATCACGGATCGAGACGACGCACTTGTCGAAGTCGGCGCCGATCTTGTCCATCTTGTTGACGAACACGATGCGCGGAACGTTGTAGCGGTCGGCCTGGCGCCAGACGGTCTCGGTCTGGGGCTCGACGCCCTGGTTGCCGTCGAGCACGGCGACCGCACCGTCGAGCACGCGCAGCGAACGTTCGACTTCAATGGTGAAGTCGACGTGGCCGGGGGTGTCGATGATGTTCAGGCGCTTGCCGTTCCACACGGCGGTCGTCGCGGCCGACGTGATGGTGATGCCGCGCTCCTGCTCCTGGGTCATCCAGTCCATGGTCGCGGCGCCGTCGTGGACCTCGCCGATCTTATGGCTCTTGCCGGTGTAGTAGAGGATCCGCTCGGTGGTCGTGGTCTTGCCGGCGTCGATGTGCGCCATGATCCCGAAGTTGCGGTAGTCCTTGATGTCAGTCGTGCGGGGCATATCAAACTCGGTGGCCGCAAGGCCCATTAGGGAGAATGTGAAGAAACGACGCGGGCGGAACCGTATGTGCCGCCCGCGCCGTCAAGCACGGGTACGAATTGTCGCCGTTACCAGCGGTAGTGCGAGAAGGCCCGGTTGGCTTCGGCCATCTTGTGGGTGTCTTCGCGCTTCTTCACCGCGGTGCCGCGGTTGTTGGAAGCGTCCAGCAGCTCACCGGCCAGCTTTTCGGTCATGGTGTTCTCGCCACGGCCGCGGGCGGCGTTGACCAGCCAGCGGATGGCGAGCGCGCGACGGCGGTCCGGACGGACTTCAACGGGCACCTGGTAGGTGGCGCCGCCGACCCGGCGGGAACGCACTTCGATCGAAGGCGCGACGTTGTCGAGGGCCGAGTGGAAGGTCACCAGGGCGTCCTGGTCCTTGCGCTTGTCAGTCAGGATATCGAAGGCGCCATAGACGATGTTCTCGGCGACGGCCTTCTTACCTTCGTACATCACGTAGTTCATGAACTTGGTGACGACGAGATCCGCAAACTTGGGATCCGGCAGGACTTCTCGTTTTTCTGCGCGACGGCGGCGGGACATGCTCTGTCTTCCTTACTTGGGACGCTTGGCGCCGTAGTGCGAACGGCGCTGCTTGCGATCTTTGACGCCTTGCGTGTCGAGCACGCCGCGCAGGATATGGTAGCGGACGCCCGGAAGGTCCTTCACGCGGCCGCCGCGGATCAGGACCACCGAGTGCTCCTGCAGGTTGTGGCCTTCACCGGGGATGTAGCACACCGCCTCGATACCCGAGGTCAGGCGCACCTTGGCGACCTTACGAAGCGCCGAGTTCGGCTTCTTCGGTGTCGTCGTGTAAACGCGGGTGCAAACGCCGCGGCGCTGGGGCGAGCCCTTCAGGGCGGGCACCTTGTTGCGGCTGGGCTTGGGCTGACGCGGCTTGCGGATCAGCTGATTGATCGTCGGCATGAAGCTCTCTTCTTGTGGGGACGTGTGCCGTGAGGCCGAAGCGTCCCATTCCTCATTTTTAGAACGGTCCGGTATTGGACCGTTCGGGCCTTCTTTTTGAACGGCCGGGATTGGCCGTCCGGGTTGAGATTTCAAGACCGGCCGCAGACAACGAAAAAATCCCGGAACGCGCGCTTTGGGCGCTCCGGCGGGCAACAGCCCTGTAGATTCGTTGTTGCGAGCTATGGGGCGATAGGCTGCCCCGGACCTCGAAAGCGGCGCGTATCTACGCCGCCCAAGGGGTTTCGTCAATCTTCTGCAGTGCGGCAAGGCGTCGGAACCAACCGGTCCGTCGCCAGACGCTGCATATGGCCCCTGCACGCCGAATTGCCAGAAGCAGCGGCCAGATGAACCAGCCTCCGGGTTAACGCCGGGGCCGTGTCGTGAACCCATTGATCTGGCACGCCGTCCGGACGATGTTCGCGCCGGACGCGAACCGTGCAGGTTCGTTGTGGAGTTTTCGATGAAGCGCGCCTTGCTCGCCGCCGTTCTGGCCAGCCTGACCCTGGCCCCGGTCGCTCACGCCCAGACCCTGAAACCCCGTGACCGGGCCGAGAACCTGAAGGCCCAGAACGCCTACGTCCAGGTGTGGGACAAGCTGATTGTCACGGTGAAGACCCGCTTCTACGACCCCGGCCTGAACGGCGCCCGGTTTGACGATGCCGCGCGGAAGTACCGCGCTCAGCTGAGGCTCGTGCGGAACGATGCGGATTTCCTCCAGCTGGCCACCGCGCTTCTGAATGAACTGCGCTCCAGCCACGTCCAGCTGACGCTGCCTACCGATTCTCCTGACCGGACCTACGGTTTCGGCGCCAGGTTCCGCAAGATCGGGCCCGAGTGGGTGGTCACCGAGGTCGACCCCCTGTCCGACGCCCGCCGCCAGGGCCTGCGCGTCGGCAACGTACTGGTCTCCAACATCGCCGACGTGCGCGGCCAGCCGGGATCGTTGGGCTCGATCCGCATCAAGGCGTGCAACGATACCGAGCGCATGGTCTCTATCCGGCGTGAGGCGCCGGGTTGGCCGGCCATGAACCCGGCGTTCCGCTGGCAGACGCTCAGCAGCGGCCCGGGCAAGCGGGTCGGCTATCTTCGCGTCGACCGTTTTGATGACGGCGCGGCCGAGGAAGCGGACCGGGCCATGGCGGCGCTCAAGGACACCGACGGCCTTGTCATCGACCTGCGCTGGAATACGGGCGGCAACGCCTCGGCGCTCAGGCTTGCCAGCTATTTCACCGACGGCGCCCTGCCCGGCCTGGTGCTGCTGTCGCGCGAATACCTGAACAGGCTGGGCCGCGCTCCGACGCCTGCCGACGTGCTGGCCGCGCCGCGGGTGGACTTGCCCTACACCGACGCCGCCGTGTTCGCCGGACTCACCGCCAACGGCGGCGGAGAGGCCCTTTGGACCGAGGACCTGGGCGCCCTGCGCTATGGCAAGCCAGTGGTCGTGCTGATCGGCGAGAACACCGGCAGCGCCGCGGAAGGCTTCGCCTGGGTGATGAAGCTGAAGA
>CAZRKY010000245.1:0-4677 GCA_964600375.1 uncultured Caulobacteraceae bacterium
TCGGGCTTCACCGGACGGGCCGCGACCTCCTCGACGTCGCCGCGCGCACGCACCCAGGCCTCGCGCGGACGGGCCAGGCCGGCGGCGATGTCGATCTGGCTGGCCGGGTCGGTGTAGGGGCCGGACGGGTCATAGATGGTCACCGGCGGCTCGTTGGCCGTCGGGTGCAGCTCGACCTCGCGGAAGGGCACGCGGATGTCCGGGAACAGGGTTCCGGGCTGGTAGACCTTGCGGCTGCCGGGACGCTCTTCGGCTTCGATGTTCGACACGGGGACGTGGACGTTCATGGCGGTTCTCAGTCTTCGAGATCGGTGGAGGTGAGCGGCACGGACCAGCCCTGCCAGGCGAAGAACAGGCCCACCAGGATGGCGGCGCCCCCGGCGAAGGGGGTCAGGCCCTGGTGGGGCGCGGCCACGGCGGTGGCCATGCCGGCGGCGACGTCTGGCAGCAGGATGCGGAAGGCGCCGCCGATGACGCAGGCCCAGCCGAACAGGGTCACGGCGATCGGCCAGCCGCGCCAGACGTTGTGGCTGCGCACGATCATCAGCCCCAGCAGCATGGCCGCCATGCCCGAGACGATCATCAGCGAGGGGCTGGACGCCAGGTCCCGGGCGATGCCGGCCACCAGGCCGGGGTTGAGCAGCAGGCTGACGCCGACGGCGGTGACGATCGGGCCGATCAGGCTGGCGATGAATCGGGAATGGTTGATGACTGACGCTCCGCAACTGGGAGGACAGCCGGCTGGAGGCGGGCGCGCGGGGCGGCGGCGCGTGGTTCCCATCCCTTCGCCGGCATGACCCGGATCAGGTTCGACGGGTCGCGGGATCACCCGCCTCTCAGCCGCTCACGCGCGGCCCCCCGGAGAACTGTTGTGAGGGGATGGTAGGCGCAACCGGAAGCGCGCTCCACCCCTTTTCAGGCCGTCATCCCGGAAAGCGCGCAGCGCTTGTCCGGGACCTAGCAGCGCCGCCCTCACCGTTGCGCCGCCCAGCTTCAAGCGCGCGCTTGCTGGGTCCCGGTCTTCGCCCTGAGGGCGAAACCGGGATGACGGCAGTTGGGGGGCTATGTGAACTCAGAGGTCTCCAGCGTGTAGTCGCGCTCCACCCGGGCGATGCGGGTGGTGTAGGCGCTGTACCAGCGCGCGCGGCCGGCGGACTGGGCGGCGTGGTGCCTGGCCACGGCCTTCCAGGCGGCGATGCTCTCCAGGTCCTTCCAGTAGGAGACGGTGATCCCGACCTCCGCGCGGGCGCTTTCGACGCCCAGGTAGCCGGGTTGCCGACGGGCGAGCGCGTCCATGGCCTCAGCCATCGCGGCATAGGCCTCCGGCTCCAGGTCGGTGCGGATCGAGGTGAAGATGACGGCCCAGTATGGCGGCGGCGGCGTGACGGCGATCATGCCGCCAGCTTGCCGGGATTCGCCTAGCGGTTAACCGGGCGCGGGGCGTTGTCGGGCAGGTTGCGGCCGATCAGCGGCGTCAGCGTCGCATCCAGCTGGCGAACCAGGGCCGAGACGTCCCCGCGTTCGTTCCCGGCTTTCCACTGCTTGACCGTGCGAACCAGCACTTCCTTCAAGGCAGGCATGACCCAACCCCCCGATTGCTATGACCAACGTAAGGAGACTGCCACGAGTCGAGTAAAGGAAAAGTGCGTCCGCCGGTCGCGGGGCGGCTTGGCTGTGGATTACAGGGTCTGGCTGCTCAGGGTGTCGCAGGCGTCGGAATCGCCGCTCTCGTAGCCGCGGGTGAACCAGCGCACGCGCTGCTCGGCGGTGCCGTGGGTGAAGGCGTCGGGGACGACCTGGCCCTGGGTGCGGCGCTGGATGGTGTCGTCGCCGACGGCGGCGGCGGCGCGCAGGCCGGCCTCCAGGTCGCCGGGATCGAGCCAGCGGCGGGAATCGTTGGCCTTCTTGGCCCAGAAGCCGGCGTAGCAGTCGGCCTGCAGCTCCTGGCGGATCGACCAGCTGTTGGCCTCTTCCTGCGAGCCGGCCGCCTGCATGCGGCGCGCGACGTCCTCGGAGACGCCGGTCAGCAGCTGGACGTGGTGGCCGACCTCGTGGGCGATGACATAGGCGCGGGCGAACTCGCCGGGCGCGCCGAAGTTCTGCTCAAGCTCGTTGAAGAAGGCGAGGTCGAGGTAAACCTTGCGGTCCTGCGGGCAGTAGAACGGCCCCATCGCGGCCTGGCCGACGCCGCAGCCGGTGAGCGTGCCCTCGGTGTAGAGCACCGTGCGGGTGGGTTCGTACTGCAGGCCCGAGGCCTGGAACTCGGCGGCCCAGACCTGTTCGGTGGAGCCCAGGATCTGGCTGACGAACTGGCCGCCCTCGTCATTGGGCGTGCCGACCTGGCCTTCCTGCTGCTCGCCGGTGACGCCGTTCAGCACGCTCATGGTCTGTTCCGGCTCGATGCCGAACAGGGCGTAGCCGATGATGGCCAGGATGATGCCGCCGACGCCGATGCCGCCTATGGGGCCGAGGCCCCGGCGGTCTTCGATGTTGCTGGAACCGCTGCCTTCACGCCACCGCATGCCCGCCTCCTGATGCCCGTTAGCCCTGGCCCGTCTTCACCATAACAGCATCAAACGCCCGAACGCCAAATCGGCGCCGCGCCGCGGGCGGCGAATGTCAGGGCCGGGGCCGCGCCATGGCCAGGAAGGCGTCCATCTCGGCCAGGCGGGCGTCGAGGTCGCGCATGGCTGCGTCGGCGGCGCGGCGGTCGGCGGCGGCAGCGCCCTGGTCGGCCATCAGGGCGGCGGTCTGGGGGTCGTAGGCCTCGGGGCGCACGGCGGGACGGGCGCGGGCGGCCTCGATGCGGCGCAGGCGCGCCTGGGTCTCGGCCTCGACGGCCGCCGCGTTGGCGGCCTGGGCGTCGGCCTGGGCGCCCCAGGCCCTGAGCTCGGCGCGCGTGCGGTCGGCCTCGGCCTGGGGGTCGTAGGTCTGCGCGGCCACGGGGCTCGCGGCGAGCAGGGTGAGCAGGGGCAAGAGGCGCTTCATCCCCCCAAGATGGACCCGCGCGCGCAAAACGCCAGCGTGACCGTTATTCCGCCGGCGTCGCCTGGCCCCGCGCGTCGTCCTCAGCCTTGCCCTCGGGCTTGAAGCGGTTGCCCACGACCTTCATCAGGAAGTTGCGGAAGCGGTCGATCAGCCCGAACACCACCGGCACGAACAGCAGGCTGAGCAGGGTCGAGGTGATCAGCCCGCCGATCACGGCCACCGCCATGGGCTGGCGGAACTCAACCCCCACCCCCAGGCCGAGCGCGATGGGCAGCATGCCCGCGCCCATGGCCACTGTGGTCATGATGATCGGCCGCGCCCGCTTGTGGGCGGCGTCCAGCAGGGCGTCGCGGCGGCTCATGCCCTTCTTCATGCTCTCGATGGCGT
Source organism: uncultured Caulobacteraceae bacterium (assembly GCA_964600375.1). Taxonomy (GTDB): domain Bacteria; phylum Pseudomonadota; class Alphaproteobacteria; order Caulobacterales; family Caulobacteraceae; genus JAEZEZ01. The sequence continues at coordinate 3,376 of CAZRKY010000245.1, forward strand.
AGTCGACCAGCAGGATCGAGTTCTTCGCCGCGATGCCCATCAGCATGATCATGCCGATCAGGGCCGGCATCGACAGCGCCATCCCCGACATCAGCAGCAGGGCGAAGGCGCCCCCGAAGGCCAGCGGCAGGGCCGCCTGGATGACAAATGGGTGGAAGAAGCTGCGGAACAGCAGCACCAGCACGACGTACATCAGCAGCACGCCGGTCAGCAGGGCGAACATGAAGCCCTGCCCCAGCTCCTGCAGGCTCTCCAGGTCGCCCGAGGGGGCCTGGCTGACCCCGTCCGGCAGCGCCTTCATGGCCGGCAGGTTGTTCACCTTCTGGGACGCCTCGCCGAGCGTCAGGGTGGTCAGTTCGGCCTGGATGGCGGCGGTGCGCCGGCGATCCATGCGGTTGATCTGGTTCGGACCCGCGCCGAAGCTGATGTCGGCCACGGCGGACAGCGGCACCGAGCCTCCGGCCGCCGTGGGCACCCGCAGGTTGGCGATCACGTCCATCCGCTCGCGCGCGTCCTGGTCCAGCATCACCCGGATCGGGATCTGGCGGTCGGGCAGGTTGAACTTGGGCAGCAGCTGGTCGGCGTCGCCCAGGGTCGCCACGCGGGCGGCCTGGGAGATGTCGGAGGCCGAGACGCCCAGCAGGGCGGCCTGGTCCCGCTTGGGCCGGATCAGGATTTCGGGCCGCACCAGGCTGGCGGTGGAGAAGACGTTGTTCAGGCCCGAGATGCCGCGCATCTCGGTTTCGACCCGCGCGGCGGCGGCCTCGAGCTTTTCGGGATCGTCGCCGACCAGGGAGATCGACATCAGGCTGCCGCCGGCGGCGCCGAGGCTGACCCGGGCGCCGGGGATGGCGCGCAGCTCAGGGCCGATGTCGGCCTCGAAGGCCTTCTGCGACAGCTTGCGTTCGCCCTTGGGCACCAGGTTGACGGTCAGGGTGGCGCGGCGGACCTCGCCGGCGCTGGAGTTGCCGCCGGGACCGCCGGAGGTCTGGGCTGAGCCGATCGAGGCGTAGATCGACTCCACCTCCGGCCGGCGGCTGAGGGCGGCCGTCACCTGGCCGACGACGGCGTCAGTTTCGTCCAGCGTCGAGCCGGGCGGCAGCTCCACCGACAGCGACGACTGGGCCGAGTCTTCGGCGGGGATGAAATCGGACGGCAGCTTGGAGGCCAGGAAGCCCGAGAAAACGAACCAGACCGCGGCCACGATGCAGACGATCACCTTGTGATCCAGCGACCAGTTCAGCGCCTTCAGGTACCCGCCCATCCAGAACGGGTCCTTGTTCTCCTTGCCCTGATTGGCGC
>CAZRKY010000246.1:0-4668 GCA_964600375.1 uncultured Caulobacteraceae bacterium
TGCGCACGGCGTCCAGCTGGTCGTAGCCGCTTTCGAAGCGGCTGAGCACCACGGCCTCGGTCGCCGCGATGACCTCCAGCGCCTTGGCGCGGATGGCCGGATCGGTGAAGCCGGCGGCTTCGAGATCCTGCAGCGCCTCGTCGCGATTTTCCGCCAGGGGTGAGTCCGCCAGGCCGTAGCCGACGATGACGAAATCGACCTGGGTCCTGGTGGCGGCCAGCGGCGCGACCCAGCCGCCCTGGCTGCCGCCTTCCAGGCCAACGCGCCCTGCCCGGGCGCCGGCCAGCTGGCGCGCGGCGCGCACGGCGTTGGCGGCGTCGGCGGCCAGCACCTCGAAGTCCTGGGTGTATTCGCCGCTGGAGCGGCCCGTGCCGCGCTTGTCATAGACGAAGACGCCCACGCCCAGGGCCGGCAGCAGGCGCTGCTGGAAATTGTAGACGCTGGCGGCGTCGCGCTCGGAGCCGTGCACCGCCACCACGATGGGCACGGCGTTCTCGCCCTCGGGCAGGACCAGGCGGCCGAACAGCTCCTGGTTGCCGCTCTTGAAGCTGACCTCGCGGGTGACGAAGTGGATCTTGTGCCCCTCGACCGGCTCGCCGTCGCCAACCGCAAAGGTCACCCGCTCATCGGCGCAGCCGCCGAAGCTGACGGTCTTGCCGTCCGGCTTGTCGGTCCAGCCGCGCGTCGAACGCCAGCCGTTGGCGGCCGACAGCAGACCCGACTGGCCGTCCTCCAGCCGCCAACGCAGATCCGCGCCCTCCGCCGGCGCGACATCGATCACCCGGCCGTCCATGAGCCGGTAGGCGCCGGTGTGGCAGACCTGCTCCGCACTCAGTTTTGGCAGCCGAGCCTCGCCGCAGGCGGCGAGCAACAGCAGGGCTGCGAGGAATAGGGATGAAAAGACGCCAGACTTCATGGGAATCACTGATGACAGGTCGATGCGCGCCCGCAAGCAGGTTCGCGTGAGGCGAGCGGGCGATGCGCTATTCAGCCGCGGGGGCGAGCGCTGAACGCGCGGTTTCGGCTTGGATTTCAGCGGCCCGGGCTTCGACCAGACCAACGATGTGCTCGATCATCTTGTCGTTATCCAGCTTATGGTCGGGCTTGCCGGCGCGATAGACCATGCCCGCCCCCTTGCCGCCGCCGGTGAAGCCGACGTCAGTGAACAGCGCCTCGCCGGGGCCGTTCACGACACAGCCGATGATCGACAGCGACATGGGCGTGGTCACGTGCGCCAGCCGCTCTTCCAGGATGCCCACCGTCTCGATGACGTTGAAGCCCTGACGGGCGCAGGAGGGGCAGGCGATGATGTTGACGCCCCGGTGGCGCAGGTTCAGCGACTTGAGGATGTCGAACCCGGCCTTGATCTCCTCGACCGGGTCGGCCGACAGCGAGACGCGGATGGTGTCGCCGATGCCGGCCCACAGCAGATTGCCCATGCCGATGGCCGACTTGATGGTGCCCGGCCGCGTCGGCCCGGCCTCGGTGACGCCCAGGTGCAGAGGGCAGTCGATGGCCTCGGACAGGAGCTGGTAGGCCGCCACGGTCAGGAAGACGTCGGACGCCTTCACGCTGATCTTGAACTCGTGGAAGTCGTGGTCCTGGAGGATGCGGGCGTGGTTGAGAGCTGACTCGACCATCGCCTCCGGACAGGGCTCGCCGTACTTCTCCAGCAGCTCGCGCTCAAGCGAGCCGGCGTTGACGCCGATGCGCATGGAGCAGCCGTTGTCGCGCGCAGCGTCGATGACCTCGCGCACCCGGTCGGGAGAGCCGATGTTGCCAGGGTTGATGCGCAGGCAGGCCGCGCCCGCCTTGGCCGCCTCTACGCCGCGTTTGTAGTGAAAGTGGATGTCGGCCACGATCGGCACGCGGCTCTCGCGCACGATGGCCGGCATCGCGGCGGTCGATTCCTCGTCCGGGCAGGACACGCGCACAATGTCGGCGCCGGCCTCTTCCAGCTGGCGGATCTGGCTGATCGTCGCCGCCGCGTCCGAGGTCGGCGTGTTGGTCATCGACTGCACGGAAATCGGCGCATCCCCGCCAACCTCGACGGAGCCTACGCGGATCTTGCGGGACGGCCGGCGCTGAATCGCGCGCCAGGGACGGACGTGGTCGATGTCGCTCATGGTGGCGCGAACATAGGCTCGAAACCGTGTCGTCGCTATGGCGCAGGCCCCCCTTCTTGAGGGCCGGCCCGTGCGTTGCGGCGTCAGAATGACACGGCGGGGATCAACATCTTCTCTCACGTGAGAATTAATGTTGACAGTTCCGACCGCCAGAGTCAGCGTTCCTCATGCGCCGGGAGAGCGCTTCGGGAGGGACATCATGAAGAACCACGCACTGTGGCTTAGCGCCTCGATTCTGACCCTGAGCTGGTGCGGCGCGGCCGCAGCCCAGGACACGCCGACCGCCCCGCCTGAATCGAGCCAGGCCACCGAGGTGGAAGGCGTGGTCATCACCGCTGAACGCCGGCCCGAAAACCTGATGACCACCCCGATCGCCGCGACCGTGCTGACGGGCGAAGAGCTGACCGAAAAGGGCGTCACCGGCGTCGAAGGCCTCATGTTCGTCACGCCCGGCGCGACGGTGAACAACTTCGGCCAGGGCATCGACTTCAACATCCGAGGCATCGGCAAGGCCGAGCACAACACCCAGACGACCACCGGCGTGATCACCTATCGCGACGGTGTCGCCACCTTCCCGGGCTACCTGCAGGGCGAGCCGTACTACGACCTGGCCAGTGTCGAGGTCCTGCGCGGACCCCAGGGCACCTTCGTCGGCCAGAACGCCACCGGCGGGGCCGTGTTCGTCAATTCGGCCAACCCTGTCATCGGCGGCGACTACTCCGGCTACATCGTCGGCCAACTCGGCAACTACAACGACATCGGCGCCCAAGGGGCGATCAACCTGCCGATCAGCGACACCCTGGCGGCCCGCTTCGCCTTCAACTTCGACCAGCGCGACAGCTTCTACTCCTTCCGCGGCCCCGGCGGCGGCCGGTACAATGGCAATCCCGGCGACCTCTGGATGGCCAGCGGTCGCCTGAGCGTGCTGTGGCGGCCCTCAGCGGCCCTGTCGGTTCTGTTCAAGACCGACTTCAACTACCTCGATTTCGGCGCCTATCCGGCCGACCCGGTGAATGCGACCAATGATCCGTTCGAACTCACCGCCAACGCCGAGCAGCGCGCCCTGGACCGCTTCGTCCGCTCCTCGGTAAAGGTGGATTACACCTTCGACAACGGCGTGATCCTGCGCTCCCTGTCGAGCTACCAGTTCGGCAATACGCAGTACCGTGGCGACCTCGACGGCACGGCGATCGGCAACTCCACCTTCCTGGATTCGGTCGACGAGGAAATCTGGTCCCAGGAATTCAACCTGATCTCGCCGGACACCGGCCGGTTCAACTGGATCCTGGGGGTCTATTACCAGAGCGACCGCTACGACTTCCTGCCCGACGATTTCATTATCGGCGTGCCGCCCGGGAACATCTTCTCGGAGTACCGGCTCGAAGGTGAAAACCCCAAGACCATGGCGGCCATCTTCGGTCAGATCAGCTTTGACCTGACCGACAGCCTCGAGCTGCAGGTCGGCGCGCGCTATTCGGCGGCCAAGACCACGAACCACGTCGATGTGCTCCAGTACGGCACGCCGATCGCCGACGACCAGTCCGCCAGCTTCCGGGACTGGTCCGGCAAGGTCTCCCTCAACTGGACCGTCGATCCGCACAACTTCCTCTACGCCTTCGTCGCGACCGGCTTCCGTCCCGGCGGCCTGAACGTGCCGGTCGGATTCGGCCAACCCGCGCCCTTTGACGCGGAGAAGGTCACCAGCCTGGAGGCCGGCTGGAAGGCGGGCTTCTTCGACGGTCGCCTGCGCACCCAGATCGACGCCTATTACAACCACTATGAAAACTTCCAGGTGATCATCGGCTACCCGACACTGCCGATCTTCGGCTTCGAGCTGAACACGCCGAACCCGACGGTGATCTACGGCTTCGAGGCGCAGGCGGAAGCCGTGTTCGGGGCCTTCTCGCTGGATGCCGGGCTGGGGATCATGCACAGCGAGATCGGCAAGTTCTTCGCGACCGATCCGCGCTCCGCCACCTTCACGGCGTGCGATCCCGAGACCGGTCCGGCCAGCGTGTCGTGCATCAACCTGGACGGCAACGAGCAGACCTACGCCCCGAACTTCACCTTCAATGTCGGCGCGGAGTACGAGTTCGACCTTGCGGGCGGCGACACGATCACGCCGCGGGTCAACTTCGGCTACGTCTCCGAGCAGTGGGCGACCCTGTTCGAAAACGAGGCTCGCGGCGACAAGGTCGAGGCCCGAGGCATTTGGAACGCCCAGCTGGCCTGGCATCACGGTGACTTCGTCCTGACCGCCTACGGAACCAATCTCGGCAACGACCACTACATGGCCGCGCTGAACTCGGGCCTTCGTTTCATGGGCCCGCCGCGTCAATTCGGCGTGCGTCTGTTCAAGGCGTTCTGATCCAGAGTAACGGCCGCCGCCTCGCCCGCGCGGGGCGGCGGCCGATCCTGCTTACCCCCGGCCCCGCTCATGCAAGCCTACACCCTGACCGTCGACAAGTTCCTGGACCATGCGGCCAGGTGGATGGGCGACCGCGAAGTGGTGACAGGCCAGGCGGACGGCGAGGTCCGCCGC
>CAZRKY010000247.1:0-4592 GCA_964600375.1 uncultured Caulobacteraceae bacterium
GCGGCCCGCCGGGACGGAGAGCCTCGACGAGGACGCTCTCGCCGCGCTGGTAACCCGCGATGGCATGGTGGGAGTGGCCACGCTGTGAACGGCGTCCACGACATGGGCGGCATGCACGGCTTCGGCCCGGTGGCTCCCGAGCGGGACGAGCCCGTCTTTCACGAGGAATGGGAAGGCCGCGTTTACGCCCTGCATCGGGCGCTGGGTGCGTTCGGCCTTTGGAACATCGACGCCGCTCGCCACGTGCTTGAGAAGTATCGGCCCGACGAGTATCTCCGGATGAGCTACTACGAACGCTGGGGGGAGCGCTTGTTCCAGCATGTGGTGACGTATGGCTTGGTCACTCCCGAGGAACTGGCCACCGGCTCTCCGGACCCGGCCGCTCCGCAAGGCACCCCAGCGCTGACCACGGCCGATGAGCCCCGGTTCTTGAACCGTGGCCTGCCGCCCAGCGACGATCCGTCCATCCGCGCTTCATTCGCGGTCGGCCAAGCCGTGGCGGCCCGCAACCGGCAGCCCGAGGGGCATACGCGCCTGCCCCGCTACCTGCGCGGGCACCGCGGCGTCATCGTCCGCGACCACGGCGTGCACGTCTTTCCCGACACGAACGCGCATTTCCGCGGTGAGAAGCGCCAGCACCTTTATGCCGTGCGCTTCTCGGCCCGAGACTTGTTCGGCGCCACGGCCGCCCCCCGCGACACCGTCCACGCCGACCTGTTCGAGGATTACCTGGAGCCCGCATGATCCCCGCGCTGTTGACTCTGGCGGCTGCGGGCGGGTTTGTCGAAGTTCCGGCGTCCACGCGCCAGCTCACCGATCCGCTGTCCGGCATTCCGGTCACCGTCCGGGTGTCGCCCTTCGCGTTGGCAAAGACCGAAACCACCCAGGCCGAGTTCACGGCCGTGTTGGGCCGCAATCCATCCCGCCGGCGCGCACCGGCCCTGCCCGTGGAAAACGTCACGTGGTTCGACGCCATCGCCTACGCCAACGCCGTCAGCCAGCGGGACCAACTGCCGCCATGCTACGACCTCGCCACCGGCCGCCGCACCGCTGGCTGCACCGGATATCGCCTGCCGACGGAAGCAGAATGGCTCGCCGCCGGAGGCGCAGCCGCGCCGCCTCCCACGGCCGTCTTCCACCCCGCGTCCAGCGCCCGCGAAGCCACTGCCGGCCCCGCCGACGCCCTTGGCTTCCACGATCTTCACGGCAACCTGTGGGAGTGGTGTGACGACTGGTTCGCGGCCAACGCCTCACCCTGGCCCGCCACCGATCCGCGCGGGCCGCTGCGGGGACTCGAGCGCGTCATCCGGGGCGGTGCGTTCACCACCCGCAACAACAATTGGTCCCGCGGCTTCCGAGCGGGCCGCAATCCTGAATGGGGTAGTCCGGCCACTGGCTTCCGGCTGGCCCGGTCCTTGGCGCCGGCGCCGCCGCCCGCGCCGAAGCAGGCCGCCGCCTTCAACGTGAACGCTGCCTGGCGCGACGCCTTGGCCATTCCCGCCGCCGCCCCCCTCGAACCGCGGGCGCATCAGGTGCGAACCATCGAGACGCCCTGGTTCGACGCCCGCCTGCTGGCGCTGCAGACCGAGCCCGGGTCGTCCGAAAAGATCCTCGTTCTCGACGGCGACCCGGGCTCCCGCCATCCGCGTCCCGTCGTCATCGTTCCTTACTATGACGTCGACACCCCCGCCGGCATCGACCTCGGCGGCCGCAACTATCAGCCGCTGGGCGTCCGCTCGTTCGCTTGGCTCGCCGCCCAGCAGGGGTGGATTGCCATCGCCGTCCGCTGGTTCGGCGAAAGCTACGGCGAACGATACGACGAGGCGGTAGCCAATCTCGCGGAGCGGCATCCCGGCGCCACCGGTCTGGGCAAGTGGGTCCACGATGCCCGCCGCTTGCTCGATTGGATCGAGACCCAGCCCACCATGGACCGGACGCGGATTGGCATGATTGGCCATTCGCTCGGCGGCAAGATGACGCTCTACGCCGCGGCCTTCGACGGCCGCATCCAGGCCGCGGTCGCCTCCGAGCCCGGCATCAGCCTGAAGTTCTCCAACTACGGCGACCCCTGGTACTGGGGTCCGCGCCTCGCCGCGCTGCCGCCCGGCGCCGACCACGACGATCTGCTGCGCGCCATCGCCCCCCGGCCCTTCCTCCTGATCGGCGGCGAAGACTCCGACGGAGAGAAGAGCCGGCCGCTCCTCGTGAAAGCCGGAACCGGCACATTCGATTTCATCAACCATCGCCAGGGGCACACACCGACGCCCGATGCCGTCGGCCAAGCGATCCGTTGGCTGGCCAAGCACCTGCAATAATATTTGAACACGTTCAAATTTCGTGATAAGCTCGGGTCATGCCGAGTCCCGGACCCGTCGTGCTCACCGGCGCCAATGGCTTCCTCGGGCGCCTTCTGACCGCCTTTCTCGCCAACGAAGGCCGCTCGGTGATCCGCATCGCCCGCTCTGGCGGCGACTACGACTGGGACGGCCGCACCCTGGGTCCTTGGACCGTCGCGCTCGAAGGGGCCTCCGCGCTCATCAATCTGGCCGGACGCAGCGTGAACTGCCGCTATGGCCCCGCCGAGCGCCGGCAGATCCTCGAGTCGCGTGTCGAGTCCACGCGCGTGTTGGGCCAGGCACTCGCCGGCTGCCGCCGTCCTCCGGCCGTTTGGCTCAACGCGAGTTCGGCCACGGTCTACCGCCATGCGGAAGACCGCCCGATGGATGAAGCCAGCGGCGAGACCGGCGCCGACTTTTCGCCTCAGGTCGTGCTGGCCTGGGAGAAGGCGTTCTTTGAAGCCCATGTGCCCAGTGGCATCCGGCGGGTGGCGATGCGCACGGCCATCGTCTTCGACCGCGCGAACGGCGGCGCGTTCGATTACTACCGGCGTCTCGTGCTTTTCGGGTTGGGAGGTGCCCACGGAAACGGCCGGCAGATGATGAGCTGGATCCACGGCCACGACTTTTGCCGCGCCGTCGCCTGGCTGCTGGCCGATGATGAGCTGTCAGGCATCGTGAACGTGGCCGCGCCTGGACCGCTGACCAACCGCGATTTGATGGCCGCCTTGCGGCGGGCCTACGGGCGGCGCATCGGCCTGCCGGCCTCCCGCTGGATGCTCGAGGCAGGCGCCATCCTCTTGCGCACGGAAACGGAACTGATCCTGAAGAGCCGCTGGGTGCTGCCGCGCCGGTTGCTCGACAGTGGGTTCGAGTTCAGCTATCCCGACTGGCCGACCGCGGCCACCGCGCTCGCCGGGGCTACTTCGCCGGCGTCATCGCCTTCGCCTCGGCCCGCAGAGCCGCCGCTTCCTGCGCCGCCCCCTGCTTCTCCCTGACGTCGGCCAGGTCTTCCAGCGCATGGCCGATCATCCGGTGCGTGCTGCCGAGTTCTTTCCGCCGGGCCGCCAAACTGCCGCGCGTCAACTCTTCGGCCTCTCTCAGCTTCCCTTGCGCCAGGTACACCCTCGCCAGATCGTTGGCCGCCACGGTAGCGGGTAACGATTGGGCGCCCCGCGACTTCTTCTGAATCTCCCAAGCCTCCTGGGCAAAAGCCGCCGCCTCCGCCAAGCGCCCGTTGCGGCGCAAGGCGCTCGCGTGCGCCTGAAGCGTCCGCGGCAATTCCGGATGGCCGGGCGGCAACGTCTTGCGCAGGATCGCCACGGCCTCGGTAGTCGCCTCGATCGCCCCGGCCAAGTTACCTTGACCGATCAAGGCGCCCGCGATCTGACCCAGGCTCGAGGCCACGCGCGGATGCTCGTTGCCCCAGTTCTGGCGGCGCAAGGCCAGGGCCTCGCGGAACAGCTTCTCCGCGCCGGCATGATCCCCGCGGTCCCGCAGCACGTTCCCCAGGTTCCCCAGCGACAAGGCCAGGCGAATGGTGCCGGGCTCGGTCACCCGCCGGATTTCCACGGCCTCTTGAAAAGCGGCCTCGGCATCCTTCATTCGCCCATACGTCTGACGCAGGATGCCCACCATGTTCAGCGAATCCGCCACCGCGGCGTCCAGCCGCCCGAGTTCCGTTCGCCGGATCTCGAGCGAACGTTCCGCCAACTCCAGCGCCCGTTTGTACTCGCTTTGCTCTCGAAGCAAGTCCGCCAGGCGGATCATGTTTCGCGCCGCATCCAACGATCGCGGGCCGTCGAGCTGCAGGAAGAGATCCACCGCCTGCTCCGCCAGCGGCCGCGAAAGCTTGTACTCCCCCAGTTGGCGATACACGTCGCCGATGTTCTCGGCCAGCGCCGCCTGCACGCGAGGCTGATTGCGCAGCGTGGTCAACTTGCGGGCGCCGTCATCGAGAATGTCTCGGACGGTTCGCTGCCGGTCCGACAAAGGATCGGCCGCGTCGAACAGGCCATTCATGAAGTTGACGGTGGCCCGCGCGGTGTCACGCTCCTCGCCCAGACGCCGCGCCAGAAACCCGAGGCTCGCCGCCGCAGCCGCCAACACCAGCACCAGCAGGGCCACCGCGGTCACGGGCCAGATGTTTCGCCGCAGGAACAGGGAAAATGCGTACGACCATTCGCCCCGCCGCGCCCGCACGGGCTTGTGCTCCAGAAACCGCTCGACATCTTCACGGAAGTGGCTCACCGACGC
>CAZRKY010000248.1:0-4582 GCA_964600375.1 uncultured Caulobacteraceae bacterium
GACCGGCTGGCCTTCGGCGAACACGACTTCCAGGCGCGTCCAGGCTTCTTCGCGGCGGGCCTTGTCACGGCTGATGACCGCTTCGCCCATCGCGTTCTCGATGCGCTCCAGATAGACCTCGACGTCGTCGCCGACCTTGGGCGCCTCGCCGTCGGCGTTCAGGCCGAATTCCTTGATCTGGATGCGGCCCTCGGTCTTCAGGCCCACGTCGATGATCACGAAGTCCTTCTCGATGCCCACGACCTTCCCGTGGATCACCTGGCCTTCCATCATGTCGCGGCCGGCCATCTGCTCGTCGAGCAGGGCCGAGAAGTCGTCACGGCTGGGGTTCATTACGTCAGTCATCAAAAGCACTTCCGATAGGGTTGGGCAGAGCCGAACAGCACAATTGCCGCCGGGATTCCGCGCGTTTGTTGGATTGATCGCTTGTCGTCCGTGGGGACCCAAGAGGGGGTCCTGAACGCCCGCAGCCGTGCGAGACATTGGCGCGTTTGGTTTAGCCGAAGGGTCCTAGGACCCGGTGGCGCGCGCCGCCTCGACGATACGGCGGGCCGCATCGGTCGCGGTCTCTATATCCATAAGGGTCGTGTCTAGCAACTCCGCCCCCTCCGCCATGGTCATGGGCGCGGCCCCGCGGCCGCTGTCGCGCTCGTCGCGCTTGCGGATATCGGCCAGCACGTCCTCGTAGGCGACGCTCTCGCCCAGGCCCGCCAGCTGCTTCCAGCGGCGGGTCGCGCGCACCTCGGGCGTGGCGGTAACGTAGATCTTCACCTCGGCGTCGGGCGCGATCACCGTGCCGATGTCGCGGCCGTCCAGCACCGCGCCGCCGGGCTGGCGCGCGAAAGCCAGTTGCAGCTCCAGCAGGGCCGCGCGCACGCCGGGATGCACCGCCACGCGGCTGGCGGCCTCGCCGGCCATGCGGCCGCGCAGGTCCATGACCTCGATCTGGGCCAGCGACAGCAGCTGGGCCGCCGCCGTCGCCGCCTCGGGGTCGTCCAGCGACAGGCCGTCCTCGATCAGGGAGACGCCCACGGCGCGGTAGAGCAGCCCGGTGTCCAGGTAGGGCAGGCCATAGATCTCGGCCAGGCGCTGGGCCACGGTGCCCTTGCCGGACGCGGCCGGACCATCGACGGCGATGACGAAACTCATGGGCTGGTTCGACACGGTAAGGGGCGCGAGTTCAAGAGGGCGGCCTCAGCCGATATCCGCGCCAAGTCCGCGCATCAGGGCGACGAAGGTCGGGAAGCTGGTGGCGATCATCCCCGCCTCGTCGACCGTCACCGCCTGTTCGGTGGCCAGGCCCAGCACCAGATGGCTCATGGCGATGCGGTGATCGCCGGCGGTGTGGATGGTCGCGCCGCCGCGCGGACGGGCTCCACCGTGGACAATCAGGGCGTCGCGTTCTTCCTCGACGGAGGCGCCGCAGGCCGCGAGCCCGGCGGCCATGAGCGCGATGCGGTCGCTCTCCTTCACCCTGAGTTCGGCGACGCCCCGCATGGTGGTGATCCCCGCCGCGAAGGCCGCCGCCACCGCCAGGATCGGGTACTCGTCGATCATCGAGGCCGCCCGCTCGGGCGGTACGGTCACGCCCGTCAGGGCCGAGGCCTCGACCACCAGGTCGCCGACGGGCTCGCCGCCCGCGTCACGCCTGTTCTCGATGGTGATCCTGCCGCCCATCTCGATCAGGGTGTCGATCAGGCCGGTGCGCAGCGGGTTGAGCAGCACGTTCTCGATCACGACCCTCGAGCCCGGGACGATCAGCGCGGCCACCATCGGGAAGGCCGCCGAAGACGGATCGCCGGGCACGACCACATGGGTCCCGCGCAGGGCCTGGCCGCCGGCCAGGGTCACCACCCGGCCCCGGGCCTCATCCTGCACACCCACCCGGGCCCCGAAGGCCCGCAACATCCGTTCCGTATGATCCCGGGTCGGCTCGCGCTCGATGACCGTTGTAAGGCCCTCGGCGTTCAGGCCCCCAAGCAGGATCGCGGACTTCACCTGGGCCGACGGGACCTTCTGGGTGTGTTCGATGCCGCCCAGGCCCGAACCGGCGATCAGGGTCAAGGGCAGGCCCACCTCGCCCTCGCGCCAGAAGTCCGCCCCCATCAGGCTGAGTGGATCGGTCACCCGCGCCATGGGCCGCGAGCGCAGCGAGGCGTCGCCGTCAAACGTCGCCTCGATGGAATAGCCCGCCGCAGCCCCCATCAGCAGCCGCACGCCGGTTCCGGAGTTGCCGCAGTCGATGACGCCGTCAGGCTGTCGGAAGCCCCCGTGGCCCTGCACCCGCCAGCGGCCCTCGCCCAGATGTTCGACCCCAGCGCCGAAGGCCTCGACCGCGCGGGCGGTCGCCAGCACGTCGGCGCCCTCCAGCAGGCCTTCGATCTCGGTGGTTCCATTGGCCATGGCGCCCAGGATCAGGGCGCGGTGGGAGATCGACTTGTCGCCCGGAGCCTGCACGCGCCCCGCCAAGGGACCGGACAGCCTCGCCGTAAGACTTTCGCCGCCCGAATTCGCCTGTCCTGTCAACGTCACGCCCGCCTTTGCCGCAACGGGCTTTTGACAGCGAGGCTCTCTAGTGGCAAGGGAGCCGCCGCTCTCCCCTCAGGCCCCAACGAGACCACCGCCCCATGGCCATTCCCGAACTCGGCGCCAAGCAACTCTGCCCCAACTGCCAGGCGAAGTTCTATGATCTGAACAAGCGCCCGGCGCACTGCCCCAAGTGCGAGACCGACTTTGACCCCGAAGACGTGGTCAAGTCGCGCCGCATCCGCGCCCGCGCCATCACGCCGGAAGCCGACACCGACGAGGATGCCGAGGACCAGGTCAAGGCCAAGGGCTCCGACGACGAGGACGAGGAAGAGGAAGACGACACCGTCGCGCCCGAGCTGGACGTGGTGGTCGCCGACGAGAGCCTCATCGTTGTCGAGGACGAGGACGAGGAAGAAGTGGATCCCGCCAAGGGCCCGGCCGGCGATGACGTCGACCTGGGCGTGGGCGAGGAGGAAGTCCTCGACGACGAGGACGACGACGCCGTGCCCTTCATCGACGACGAGGACGAGGACGACCTCGAAGACGAGATCGATATCGCCAAGGACGACGAGGACTGATCCCCTCCCGGGACCCCGGCGCGGCCTGCATTTCGGCAACGAAATCGGGCCGTGTCGCGGGGTCGCGGAAAAGCCTTTGCGACGGGGCTTGATCGGCGGGGTTTCTCCGCTATGTTCCGCCGCCTCGCGGCCAACCAGACCGCGGGAATTCTGGGGCTATAGCTCAGCTGGTAGAGCGCTTGAATGGCATTCAAGAGGTCAGCGGTTCGACTCCGCTTAGCTCCACCATCGAAGGCCTCGCGGGAAACCGCGGGGCCTTCGTCCTTTTCAGGCCCGCACCAACCGCAATCAGGCCTTCGGGGCAGACCTGGCCTTGACGGGGGCGGATTGGGGCCAGGCGTAGACCATCGCCGCCATCAACGACGCGCCGGCCAGCGCCAGGCCCGCGCCGCCCCACTGCAGGGCGTTGAGGCTCTCCGCGCGGCCGACATAGACCCCAACCACGAAACCAACCTCCAGCACCAGGGCGACGGAAAGGACCCGGGCGCTGAGCAGGATTTCCAGGATTTTCGGCATGGCGGCCTCGCGGGTCTGAAGCCGCCATTGAAACCCGCCCGGGTAAAGAAGTCGCTGCGGCGCATGGCCCCGGTCAAAACCGGCGCTCCGGCGCTTGCCGCCGCCCGAGCGCGGGCGTAACGACGCGCGGGTGAGCACCCCGCCCGACCAGGCCGCCCCGGCCGCTGATATCGCCGCCGAAAAGGCCTCCGGGACGCCCGCGAAGCGGCCGGGCATCCTGCGCTCTTCGCTGATCTATTCGGGCCTGACGCTGATCAGCCGGTTCATGGGCCTGGCGCGGGACCTGGTGATCACGGCCCGCCTGGGCGCCAGCCTGACCCCGGCGGCGGACGCCTACAACACCATGCTGGCCTTCCCGAACCTCTTCCGTCGTATCTTCGCCGAGGGGGCCTTCGCCGCCGCCTTCGTGCCGGCCTACGCCCGGACCCTGGAGAGCGAGGGCAAGGAGGCCGCCGACCGCCTGGCCTCCGACGCGCTCGCCACGCTGGCGGCCGCGACCATCGGCCTGACCATCATCTTCCAGCTGGCCATGCCGTGGCTGATGCTGGGCATCAACCCGGGCTACGCCGATGATCCGGTGAAGTTCAAGCTGGCCGTCACCCTGACCCAGATCTCGATGCCCTACCTCCCGTGCATGGCGATCGGGGCGTTGCTGTCGGGCGTGCTGAACGCCCGGGGCCGGTTCATCGTCTCCGGCGCCTTCCCGATCCTGCTCAACATCGTGATGCTGATCGCCGTCTGGCCGCAGCAGGACCCGATCGTCGGCGCCGAGGCCGCCAGCGTCGCGGTGCTGGTCGCAGGCGTGCTGCAGGCCGGCCTGCTGTGGTGGGGGGCGCGCAAGGCCGGGGCCAACATCGTGCTGCGCTGGCCGCGCCTGACGCCGCAGATCAAGTTGCTGATCGGCCTGGCCGTGCCCGGCTCCATTTCCGCCTGCTCCACCCAGATCAACATCTTCATCT
>CAZRKY010000249.1:0-4472 GCA_964600375.1 uncultured Caulobacteraceae bacterium
CCTCGAAGGCCTGTTTGTTCTCCGCCTCGTCGATGATCACCGACCGCGCCCGCGACGCCAGCTCGCCGCGCAGGCCGGGCTCGGAGAAGTCCGTGATCGGCTTCTCCACCATCACCCGCATCAGGGCGTGCACCAGGCGCATCAGGGTGGTCTTGCCCGACCCCTTCATGGCGAACAGCAAGAGGTGGCCGCGGAAGCGCGGCACCCCGCCCAGCAGCCCCACCATGATCCAGCCGGCCAGGATGTCGGCGCCCGTGAACGGCTCGCCATCCGAATCCGGCGACGGCTGCGGCCCGATCGGCTCGAACCGCCAGGACCGCAGGGTCTCCATGATCCAGGCTCCGTCCGCGACGGTGACGGGCTTTTCCGGTCGGGGGGTCGGGGGGGTCAGCACCCAGACCGGCCCGGTGCGCACATCCCGGAACGTGTCGAACACGCTCAGCTTCTTCCAGCCGTCGCCAGACCCAACAGGCGCGTCGGGATCCGGCACCCAGATCTCGTCGCCGAGATGCAGGGCGATCTCCTCGCCGCCCGGCCCCTCCGGCCAGACCCCGACCATCCGCTCCTCGCGGCTCAGGTCCCAGGGCCCCATCTGCCGGCAGTGGCGGTTGAACCACATCGCCGCGGCGTCGCGCAGGAAGGTGCGGCCCTTCTCGCCCTCGGCCATGAAGTTCTGCAGGAACCGCCCGCCCTTGCCGCAGACGTAGATGTCGACCTTCAGCAGCTGGGGGATCTTGGAGGCCAGCTCCTGGCGCACGTTCCCCTCGGGCATGACGAACACGACCTTGCCGCCGACGAAGCCCAGCGGGATCACCGGGCTCTCGTCCATGTGCGGCCAGTGGCGCACCCGCGACGAGGCGTCGACCGTCTCGTCCTCGACCTGGTCGAGCGGCGCGGCGTCGTCGCCGAAATAGTTGGACTCGTCGCTCACGCACGCACCCCGTTGGAACTTCCGCGCAGCGCGATCGCGTGCGCGCCGCGCCCGCCGATCCGCCGGTTCATCTTCTTCAGCACCCGGCCCAGCGGGCCGTCCGCCGGCGCATCCACCAGCTCGATGGCCTCGACACCCTTCAGCGCCGCGCCCTTCCAGGGCAGCGCCGCCGGATCCAGCACCAGCCAGCCCTCGGGCCAGGCCGCGGGGTGCAGGGGCGCGCGGCCCCCGGCCAGCACGCGCTGGGCGGCGAGCGCCGCTCGCCCGGCGACGCCGACGAAGACCTTGGCGTTCTGCCAGAGCGGCAGCACGTCGCCGCTCATTCCGGATCCGGGCATGACGGCGGTCGTCGCGGTCGCGCGGCGAAACCAGTTCGACCCGGCCTTCAGATCCAGCGCCAGGATGTCCGCCGGGGGCGGATAGGCGAGCGCCACGGCGGGGTGCAGCCGGTGCGGCGGCCAGAAGGCGCCATCGACATCCAGGGCGATCAGCAGACAGCCGCGGCCGGCCTGGTCAGCGGCGTCGGCGAGCACGAAACAGCGGGGATTGGCAGGCGACTGCACGACCCTCGCGAACTTCCACCCCAGCGCCATGGCGTCGGCCGCTGCCTTGGCGGCTTCCCACCAGCCCATGCCGGCGCACATCGCCCGACCGACCCAGCGCCAGGCCCTCATCCGAGCCTCAGGCGCACCGGCCGAGGCGGCCTCCATGATGTCGAGGGGGCTCATGGACGCCACCCCGACCGGCGGTTGCGCGAGACACCACAGGCCCAGTCAACGCTCTCCTGCAGGGCCTCTTCGATCATGGCGCGCGCCACGATCGTTTCGTCGCTTCCCGGCCCCCGCATCTCCACAATGATCGCGCCGCTCAAAGCGCCCCGGTACACGCGCAGCAAGGTCCAGCCTTCGGGCAGGATCACATCGGGGAAGGCGGCGGCGGTCATTCCGGCGACTCCGCCAGATCCAGCGAGCCATGCGGCTCGACCAGCCCGAAGGCCCCGCCGTCGACCTCGGCATAGCCCTGCGCCCGCATCTGCGCCGCGAAGGCCTGCCGGTACCGGTCGCGGCCGCGCGCGTACCGCAGGTTCAGCCGCCGCTGGGCCACGGCGAACAGCCGCCGCCGATCGGCCGCCAGCTCGGCCTGGTAGTCAGCCCACAGGTCGTCGATGAACCGCCCCAGCTGGGCCCACGGCGTCATGGCCGCGAGATCCGCGTCGAGGCGCGCCTGGGCTTCGGCGATCAGCGCGCGGGTGCGTTTGGCGAACCACGGCCGCCAGTGTGTCGCCGTCCCGCAGAGGCCATGCCAGGTCCAGCCGCCGCCGTTGAACTTGATCCATTCCGCGCCGTGCGCCGCGACGTAGCCCGACTTCACCGGGTCATCGCAGTACTGGGCGAAGTTGTGCACGAACCACAACTCCAGCTTCACGCCCTCGACCCGCGGCGCCGTCCGGATCGGCCGCCAGCCCTCGCCTCTCGGTGGATGCAGATTCGGGCGCTTCACAGCAGCTCCCCCTCGGCCTGGACGGCGAAGCGCAGGTCTTCCGGCCGGCTCAGCGCCTTGCGCTGGCCGGGCGGAATCCAGGCGAAGCGCGTGTCGCGGCGCAGGCCACCGGTTTCGCGCAGCCAGATCACCCAGCAGTAGGACGTCGCCGTCGAGGCCGCCGGGTCCCAGCGGCCCTTCGTCATCGGCACCCGCTCAGCGTACTGGACGATCAGCGCCGGCGGGTGCTTGGCGAACAGGGCATGACGGGCGCTTCCTTCCAGCCAAGATGTTCGCACCAGGGCGGCCACGCCGACCGTAGCGATGGCGAGCGCCTTCTCGACGAAAGCCACGGCAACCTTGAAGGGCGGGTTGAAGATCAGCCAGTCCGGCGCGTTGGACCGGTTATCGAACTGGCCGACCTCCAGAAAGTCGGCCGTGATCGGTCCGATCAGCTCGCCCGTCGCGGCCTCGCCGCTGATTGTACGCGCCAGCTCGCGGACCCCGTAATCAAAGATGTCCGAGGCGATGACCACGTCGAACCCCTCGGCCAGCACGGCGGCCATATGCAACGCCCCGCAGCAGGGGTCGGCGGCCACCCGCAGGGGCAATTCAGGATCCAGCGACCGCAGGAACGGCAGCACCGCCCGGGTGGCCCAGGGCGGCGTGGGGAAGTAGTCCAGGCTATCCGGAGCCTCGATACGCGAGGCCATCACAGCGCCGGCGCCACGGGGCTTCAGGGCGTCACCCATCACCGGCTCCCCTTCATCACGGCCCGCAGGATCGCCGCCGCCATGGCGATAGCGATGACCCCGACGCCCAGCAGCTGCACGAACCCGCCCGGCGTCGACCAGGCCAGCGCCCAGAGCACCACGCCGAACAGCCCCAGCAGGAACAGGGTCATGGCCTTGAGGACTGCGGAGCAGGAGCGCGAAGCGCTCAACCAGCCGAGGCCCGTGCTGGAATCGTCGCGCGCAGCGCGCCCTTCGCCCTTCCCTCGCCTCGCGGGGGACTGCGAAGCAGGGGCGCGGAGCGTCCAACGGGTGGGATGGGGGTGGCCGGTGTCGCGGGGTGCGCTCATTTCGAGCCCTCCCCCAGCACGTCCCGCCCGGCGTCGTTGATCACGTACCACCAGCACGCGGCCTCGCCGGTCCCGCGCCGCTCCCGGTCCGCCAGCCCCATCATCGACAGCGCCGACAGCGTCCCGCCGTTCAGCGGCCCCAGGGTCAGGGCGGACGTCCCGCTGGGGAACTCCGCCAGGGCGGCGAGCGCCGCTCGCTTGCTGCCGGTCATGCGGATGCCAGCGTAGAAAACGCCGCCCGCCTTGCGGGCGGCCTTCGCCCTTCCCTTGCTTGCAGGGGAAGGGGTGGGATGGGGTTTCGGCCCCCTGGCCATCAGCACATCCCCCCGTCCAGGGCCATCACCCGCCGGTCCAGCTCGCCCTCGTCGACGTCGAACAGGTAGGCGACCTCGCCGACCTCCCAGCCGGCCGCCACGAACCACCAGGCCCAGCGCGCGATGCGGTCGGTCACGACCTTCACCTGCACCGCCAGGCGTTCCAGCCGCGGCCCGATCGAGGCGCCGCGCGCCCGGCGGGTCGGGCTGCGGTAGGGGGCCGGCTTGGCCTTCGGCGGGCCGGCGGGCGCGGCCTTGGCGGCCACGTCCGCCGACATCGTCGGCTCGGCCTGGATAGGGCCCTCGCCGTTCAGCAGGTCCGCTGCCTGGTCGATGCTGCGACCGGCCAGGACCGACAGCGCCTGGGCGACTTCATCGACCGTCAAGCCGGCGCTGTCGGCGATCTCGGCGGCATCCAGGCCAGCCTTGTCGGCGCGCTTTACGGCAAGCAGCAGCGCGGGCTTCCAGATCATGCGCCGCGCCCCCAGACATGCTGCTCGGCCATCTGGGCGCGCACCAGGTCCTTGGTCGACGGCTTCAGGAAGTAGCCCTGACCCCACAGGGTCTCGACCACGATGCCGAACGGCGTGACCTTTTTGCGCAGCTTGCAGATGAAGACGTCGATGATCTTGATCTCGGGCTGCTCGGCCATGCCGTAGCTACCGGC
>CAZRKY010000250.1:0-4393 GCA_964600375.1 uncultured Caulobacteraceae bacterium
GCCGCGGCGGCCGCGGCGGCGGCGGCGCTGGCCGTCGGCGTCGGTCTCGTCGCCATGGGCGTCGCCGTCGGCGGCGACCGGCGCGTCGTCATCATCGCCTTCGCTGCGCTCGATGGGACCTTCGTCGCGGCGTCCGCCACGGCGGCGGCGGCGGCCGCCACGGCCACGGCCGTCACGGTCGCGCTCGCGGTCTTCGCGGTCGCGGTCGGAGCGGTTGGTCGGCGAGCCTTCGGCGATCTCGTCTTCCTCGGCCTCGTCGATCTCTTCCTCGACGTCCTCCTCGACATCCTCGTCGGCGGCGTCGGCCGGGGTTGTGAAGCGCACGGCCGCGCCGGGGGCGGGAACATGCTCGCGGGTCTCGATGCGTTCGACCGCGTGTTCGGCGTGGGCCAGGCTGTCGTCGGCCTGGACCGTCACGAACAGGCCGTTCATCTCCTGCAGGCGGATCAGGAACGGGCGCTTTTCATTCAGGATGTAGAGCGCGACCGCCGTCGGCGCGCGCAGCACGACCGTGCCGCCGCCGCCCTTGGCCAGTTCCATTTCGACGCCACGCAGGGCGCCGAGCGCGCTGGACTCGACCGAACGGACGCGGCCCGAACCGGCGCAGTGTTCACAGACGTGGGTGGTGCCTTCCAGCACGCCGGAGCGGCGGCGCTGGCGCGACAGCTCCATCAGGCCGAAGGACGAAATCTTGCCCATTTGGATGCGGGCCCGGTCCTGGTCCAGCGCGTCCTTGAGGCGCTTTTCCACGGCCCGATTGTTCTTCGACTCATCCATGTCGATGAAGTCGATGACGATCAGCCCGGCCAGGTCGCGCAGGCGCAGCTGTCGGGCGGCCTCGTCGGCGGCTTCCAGGTTGGTCTTCAACGCCGTCGCCTCGATGTTCCGCTCTTTCGTCGAGCGGCCCGAGTTAACGTCGACGGCCACCAGGGCCTCGGTCTGGTTGATCACCAGGTAGCCGCCGGACTTCAGCGGCACGACCGGCGAGTGGATCTGGGAAAGCGCGTCCTCGACCTTGTACTTGACGAACAAGGGGGTCGGCTCGGTGTAGAGCTGAACCTTCTTGGCGTGGGCGGGCATGATCATGCGCATGAAGTCGCGCGCCTCACGCCAGCCGGCTTCTCCGTCGACCAGGATGGAGTCGATGTCCTTGTCGTACATGTCGCGCACGGCGCGCTTCACGAGGTCTTCTTCCTCGTAGATCAGCGAGGGCGCGATCGAGTTCAGCGTCGTCTCGCGGATGCTCTCCCACAGCCGCAGCAGGTAGTCGTAGTCGCGGGTGATCTCGGGCTTGGTGCGCTTGGCGCCGGCGGTGCGGATGATCACCCCCATGCCGTGCGGCACGTCCAGCGAAGAAGCGATCGACTTCAGGCGCTTGCGGTCGGTGGCCTGGGTGATCTTGCGCGAGATGCCGCCGCCCCGGGCGGTGTTGGGCATGAGCACGCAGTAGCGGCCGGCCAGCGACAGGTAGGTCGTCAGGGCCGCGCCCTTGGAGCCGCGCTCTTCCTTGACCACCTGGACCAGCAGGATCTGGCGGCGCTTTACCACTTCCTGGATCTTGTAGCGGCGCATCAGGCGCCGGCGCAGCTTGGCCTCTTCGGCCGGCACCTCGTCGTCGTCGTTCTCTTCGGCGGCGCGCACGTCCTCTTCGTCGTCCGGCTCGGCCATGAGGGCTTCGCGGTCGGCGACGGGGACCTGGTAGTAGTCCGGGTGGATCTGGTCGAAGGCCATGAAGCCATGGCGGTTGCCGCCATACTCGATGAAGGCGGCCTGCAGGCTGGGCTCTACGCGGGTGACCCGCGCCAGATAGATGTTGCCCCGAAGCTGTTTCTTGGAGCGGCTTTCAAAGTCGAATTCCTCAACCCGGTGGCCGTCCACCACAGCGACGCGGGTTTCTTCCGCGTGCGCTGCATCGATAAGCATGTGTTTGGACATAAAAGTCTCCGAGGCGCGCAGCGGCTTGTCCAGCCGGTCGCCGTTCGTTGTTCGTGTTGGTTTGCGGAAGGCGCGCGCTCGTCCCGCCGCGCGGGGCGGCGTAGCTGGCCAGGGGGCCAAAAAGGACGGGGGCGGCGCAGCCCATGAGCTTCGTGTTCCGTTCCACGCGGTCAGGCGTGTGAGGGAGAGGGAGCGCCAAGTCTTTTCAGGAAAAGGCGCTTTTCGCCGATCGGCGGGCTTGGTCAGCCGCTGCCGTTCATGCGGGCGGAACATGCGCCGCCGGACCCGTGAATGCAAGGGATGGTGGCCAAGGCGCGGAATTCAGCCGGGGCGCCGCGTCCGCTTCGTTACGCTTAACGGTTTTTGCACCGCGCGCGGGCGATAAGGGCTGTTCAAAGGGCTCGGAAGAATTCGGCCGATGGTGGGTGGTCTCAAAGCGTTTGCAGGCTCCAGGCGGGTGCAGGGCGCCCTCGTGGCTGTCTGCGTCTTCGGCCTGATGCTGGCCGGGCAGGGGCTGGCGTGGTCTTCGCCGGGCGTGGTGAAGGTGCGCTTCGGCGGCGACCAGCGCACGACCCGCGTCGTGGTCGAACTCGACCGCTCCGCCACCGGCCGCGTGCTCGGCGACGATCCTTCCAAGGTCGTGCTGGCGCTCAGCGGCGTCGGCGCCGAGGCCATGAGCGGCCGCGGCCAGGGCCTGGTGCGCGAGTGGACCGCCGGCGGCGCCGGAAGCGCCAAGGTCAAACTCACCCTCAACCGCCCGGTCACCGTCAAGCGCCGCTTCCTGCTGCCGCCCGGCGACGGGGTGCCGGTCTATCGCTACGTCATGGACCTTGAGGCGACCGGCCAGGCCCTGCCGGTGCAGACCCGCGCCAGCGCCGCGCCGGTCATGCAGGCAGCCTCCCGCGAACGCCACGGCCGCCGCGTGATCGTCGTCGACGCCGGACACGGCGGTCATGATCCCGGGGCCCAGGGGGCCGCCAATCACGAAAAGGCCCTGACCCTGGCCGCCGCCCGCGCGCTCAAGACGCGGCTGGAGCGCACCGGCCGCTACACCGTCGTCCTGACCCGCAGCGACGACACCTATGTCGGGCTCGAGCGCCGCGTCGCCATCGCGCGCCAGGCCGACGCCGACCTGTTCATTTCGCTGCACGCCGACTCGGTCGCCGATCCCGGCCTGCGCGGCGCCTCGGTCTACACCCTGTCCGAACGCGGGGCTGAGCGGGCCGCCCGCCGCTTCGCCAGCGAGAACTGGGTCCGCGACGGCTCCATGGGCCGCGACCCGGTGGTCACCCGCATCCTGCTGGACCTGACCCAGCGCGCTACCACCAACCGGTCCGCCGTTTTCGCCAAGGTGCTGCTGGACTCGATCTCGGACAACACGGTGCTGCTCAACCGCAGCCACCGGGACGCCGGCTTCGCCGTGCTGCTGGCCCCTGACGTGCCGGCGGTGCTGCTGGAGATGGGGTTCATCACCAATCCCCAGGACGAGCGCGCCCTGTCCGACCCCCGCAAGCGCGATCACCTGATGCAGGGCGTCGCGGAGGCCGTGGACGTCTATTTCGACCAGGGCGCCCGCTACGCCGCCATCGCCGGCGGGATGTGACAACGAAAGGCGGCGATTGCCCCTTTCTCGCCTTTGCCAACCGATGCCCGACTCGGTAAGACGACAACCGGGATGAGACGGGGCAGGGCCCGCCGGTCCGGTCGGAGGAGTACGGGTGAAGTCTGCCGAACGCTGGTTCGCCATGGCGGGCATTGCCATCCTTTCGGCGGTGGCTGTCGCCGGCTTCGCGGTGGCCATCTACGCCGCCTGGCTGTTCCATGACCTGCCCGACGCCGGAGAGCTGGCCGAGTACCGCCCGCCCATCGCCACGCGGGTGTTCGGCTGGGACGGCACCCTGATCGGCGAATTCTCCACCGAGCGGCGCATCTTCGTGCCCTACGACGAGATTCCGCCGGTGGTGGCCCAGGCCTTCCTGGCCGCCGAGGACCGCAACTTCTTCCACCACGGCGGCATCGACGTGGGTGGCCTTGGCCGGGCCATGGCCAAGAACGTGCTGAACTTCGTCCAGGGCCGCCGCCTCGAAGGCGGTTCGACGATCACCCAGCAGGTGGCCAAGAACATCATGCTGACCAACCAGGCCACCATCGGGCGCAAGCTCAAGGAGGCCATTCTGGCGCGCCGGCTGGAGGCGACGCTGGACAAGCGCCAGATCCTTGAGCTGTACCTCAATGAGATTTTCCTGGGCTACCGCTCCTACGGCGTGGCTTCGGCCGCCTTCAACTATTTCGGCAAGCCGCTGGAGCGCCTGACCCTGGCGGAGGCCGCCTTCCTGGCCGCCCTGCCCAAGGGGCCGAACAACTACCACCCGATCAAGAACAAGGCGCGGGCCATCGAGCGCCGCAACTGGATCCTGGGCCAGATGGCCGAGGCCGGCTCCATCACCCGCGCCCAGGC
>CAZRKY010000251.1:0-4374 GCA_964600375.1 uncultured Caulobacteraceae bacterium
ATGAAGCACGCCGACCAGCTGATCAAGCGCATCCTGTTCCTCGACGGTCTGCCGAACCTGCAGGACCTCGGCCGGCTCGGGATCGGCGAGACAGTGGGCGAATGCCTGAAATCCGACCTTTTACTCGAGTCCGCGGCGCGTACCGACCTGGTGGCGGCGGTCGGGAAGTTCGAAGCCGACAAGGACTATGTCAGCCGCGAGATCGTGGTCGATATCCTCGAGGACGCCGAGGAACATATCGATTTCCTGGAGTCCCAACTGGGCCTGATCCGGGCTATGGGCGAAGCCAATTACCTGCAGAGTGCGATGCATGAAATCCAGACCGACAACGCCGCCACCGGCGGGTGACAAGGCCGAGGTTCGCTTCCGCAATCTGCTGCCCGGCGACCCGGCGGTCTATTTCCGGGCCCGCGCCGCCAACAATCCGACGTTCAATTTCGACACCGTCGCCGGGCGCTACGTCCTGCTCGCCTTCATCGGCTCGACCCACGAGGGGTCGGGAGGCAAGTCGGTCGAGGCGCTGCAGTCCCTGCTCGACCTGTTCGACGGCGAACGGCTCACCGCCTTCGCGGTCAGCGTCGATCCCCGCGACGAGGCCGAGAACCGTATCGCCGCGACGATGTCGCGCCTCAATGTCTTCTGGGACCTGGACCTGAAGGTCAGCCGCGCCTACGGCGCCGCCAGCGTCGATCCTTCGCCAACCGGCGAGGAGGCCTATCGGCCGATCTGGTACCTGCTGGATCCCACGCTGCGCCCGCTCGCGGTCTTCGCCCCGCCCGCCAACGAGGCGGCGATGAAGGCATTGCGCAAGCGGCTCAAGGGCCTGCCCCCGCCGGAAGTGCACGGCCTGATGGAGGCCCACGCCCCGGCCCTGTTCATCCCGCGCGTCTTCGAACCCGACCTCTGCCAGGCGCTGATCGAGCACTACCGCCGCACCGGCGGGGAGGAGTCGGGCTTCATGCGCGACATCGACGGCAAGACGACCCTGGTGCTGGACCCCGCCCACAAGCGCCGCCGGGACGCGCCGATCGAAGACCAGGCCCTGATGAACCGGGCGCGCGAGCGGGTGCGCCGGCGCATCGTGCCGGAGATCAAGCGCGCCTATCAGTTCGACGTCACCCGCATCGAACGCGACATCGTCGCCTGTTACCTCGCCGACGACGCGGCCCACTTCCGCGCCCACCGCGACAACACCACCAAGGGCACCGCCCACCGCCGTTTCGCCGTCTCCATCAACCTGAACGACGACTTCGAAGGCGGCACCCTGTCCTTCCCCGAATTCTCCAACCGCCAATACAAGATCCCCGCCGGGTCCGCGGTCGTGTTCTCGTGCAACCTGCTGCACAAGGTCGTGCCGGTGACCAGGGGCGAGCGCTTCGCCTACCTGCCGTTCCTCTACGACGACGCGGCGGCGAAAATCCGCGAGGCCAACAGCCCCCACCTCAACGACCCGAACGCCGCCTATCGCGACATCGCCGCCGAGCCTGCCAAGGCGCCGGCGAAGGGCAAGAAGGCCGCCGCCACGCCCGAGCCGGCCCCCGAACCGCGCAAGGGGCCCATGGCCTTCGAGGACGACGAGCCGGTGATCTGAGGCCGGAACCGGGTCGCCGGACGGCGGTTCTCTCCCCCACGGAGGAACGCCATGGCCCTGATCGAGACCGCCCACGACAAGGCGGAGGACTTCCTGAACAGCCGGGGGCGCAGCCCGGGCCACGTGGCGCTCGGCGCGGCGGTCTGCCTGGCCGCCGCGGGCGTGACGGCGCTGATCGCCTGGAAGCGTTCGCCCACGGCGTCCAATCCCAGCCTCGAGCGTCAGTTCGACCGCCTGGACAAGTCGGCGATGGAGCCGCCGAAGTCGGCCTACTCGGCGCTGTGGCCGGCGCTGTTTTCAGTGATGAGCCTGTCGGCCCTGCGCATCTGGAACGCGCCGTCGGGGCCCGAACGGACGCGGGCGCTCTCGCTCTGGGGCGGGCTGCAGGGCCTGAACGCCCTTTGGATGTACCTCAGCCCCAAACAGCGGCTGGCGCAGCTGGCGGCGGCCGTCTCGACCATGGCGGCGACCATGGTCTATGCCCGCGCGGCCGGAAAGGTGGACGAGAAGTCCGCCAAACTGGTGGCCCCCTACGCCGGCTGGGTCAGTTTCGCCAATCTGCTGAACACCGAGCAGTGGGCGAAGAACCGGCCGGGTCGCACGCGCGGCGGCTGAACCGGCAGGGGCCAGGGACCGCCTCCCTTGCCAGCGAAGGGCGCTGGCTATAGGTATCGCGCCCGCATTTCCGCGCCCGTTTTCCAAGACATTCCCAAAGACACCCCATGGCCAAGATAAACGCCAACGCCATCAAGCCCGGCATGGTGCTCGAATACGACAAGGGCCTGTGGTCCGTCGTGAAGACCCAGCACGTGAAGCCCGGCAAGGGCGGCGCCTTTGCCCAGGTCGAGATGAAGAACCTGATCACGGGCACCAAGCTGAACGAACGCTTCCGCTCGGAAGACACGGTCGAGCGCATCACCCTGGACCAGAAGGACTATTCCTTCCTCTACGAACAGGGCGACGCGCTCGTGTTCATGGACCAGGTCAACTACGAGCAGATCGAACTGCAGAGGGACTGGGTGGGCGACGATCGCATCCCCTACCTGCAGGACGGCATGGTGGTGGTCATCGAGTTCCACGAGGAGCGTCCCATCGGCCTGAGCCTGCCCGACCAGGTCGTGCTGACCGTCGACGAGACCGAGCCCACGGTGAAGGGCCAGACCGCATCCTCGTCCTACAAGCCGGCCAAGGCGTCGAACGGCCTGCGCATCATGATCCCGCCCTACATGGGCCCGGGCGAGCGCATCCTGGTCGACACCACGACGGGCGAATACGTCCGCCGCGCCGACTGACGCATCAGTGAGCACCCCCTCCCCCCTGCTGCAGGTCATGATCGGCGCCGTGCGCAAGGCCTCGCGCGGCCTGGCGCGGGACTTCGGCGAGGTCCAGGCCCTGCAGGTGGCCAAGAAGGGCCCGTCTGACTTCGTCACCGCCGCCGACCTGCGGGTCGAACAGACCCTGTTCGAGGAACTGGCCAAGTCGCGCCCCGGCTACGGCTTCCTGGGCGAGGAGCGGGGCATGGTCGAGGGGTCGGACAAGACCCACACCTGGATCGCCGATCCGATCGACGGCACCACCAACTTCATCCACGGCATGCCGCACTTCGCGATCTCCCTGGCGCTGCAGCGCGAGGGCCAGATCGTCGCCGGCGTCACCTTCAACCCGATCCTGAACGAGCTGTTCTGGGCCGAGAAGGGCCGCGGCGCCTTCGTCAACGACAAGCGCATCCGCTGCGCCCTTCGCAAGACCCTCGACGAGAGCCTGATGGCCACGGGAATCCCCTGGGCCGGCCGTCCCGGCCACGGCCAGTTCCTCAAGGAACTGCACCAGGTCGGTCAACGGGTCGCCGGCATCCGCCGCCTGGGCGCCGCTTCGCTGGACCTGGCCTGGACCGCCGCGGGCCGTTTCGACGGCTACTGGGAGCGCAACCTCAAGCCCTGGGACGTCGCCGCGGGCATCATCCTGATGAGCGAGGCCGGGGGCATGACCTCGGCCATCGACGAGGGCGACACGGCGATCTCGGGGAATTCCATCTGCGCCGCCAACCTCGATCTGCATCCCTTGCTGCTGGAACGCCTTCGGGCCGCCTAGATGGGCGGGGTCGTGCGCCCTCTGGTCATCGCCCACCGCGGCGCCAGCGGTGAACGCCCCGAACACACCCGCGCCGCCTATGAGCTGGCCATCGACCAGGGCTGCGACTTCATCGAGCCCGACCTGGTGATGAGCCGCGATGGCCACCTGGTCGTGCGCCACGAGACCCTGATATCCGAGACCACCGACGTCGCCGTGCGGCCGCAGTTCTCAGGCCGCAAGACCGAGAAGACCATCGACGGCGAGACGGTGGAGGGCTGGTTCGCCGAAGACTTCACCCTGGCCGAGCTGAAAAGCCTGCGCGCCCGCGAACGCCTGCCGCACCTGCGCCGAGGCTCCGCCGCCTTCGATGGCCGCGAGGCGATCCTGACCTTCGACGAGGTGATCGCCATCGCCCGCGCCGGGTCGGCGCGCACCGGCCGCAGCATCGGCGTCTGCCCCGAACTCAAGCATCCCTCGCACCTGAAGACCGAAGGCCTCGACGCCGAGGCCGCGCTGCTGGCGACGTTGAAGCGCGAGGGCTGGACCGGGGCGGACGCGCCGGTCTTCGTCCAGTGCTTCGAGGTCGGGACCCTGCAACGGCTGGCCGGCAAGATCGAGACACCGCGCATCCAGCTCATCGCCGCCGACGCGGGGCCCGCCGATCGCCCGGACCTGACGCCCGCGGTCATGACCATGCCCACGGGCCTGGC
>CAZRKY010000252.1:0-4371 GCA_964600375.1 uncultured Caulobacteraceae bacterium
ACCGACTTGCGCTGCATCACGCCGGGGGCCTGCAGCTCGAGGGCGCGGCGGCCCTCGGCCTTGATCTCGCCGAGACCGTCGATCGGGGTGCCGAGCGGGTCGACGACGCGGCCGAGGAAGGCGTCGCCGACCGGGACCGAGAGCACCTCGCCGGTGCGGGTGACCTCCATGCCCTCTTCGATGCCGGCGAACTCGCCGAGCACGATGACGCCGATCTCGGCCTCGTCGAGGTTCAGCGCGAGGCCCAGGGTGCCGTCCGCGAAGCGGAGCAGCTCGTTGGCCATCGCGCCGGGGAGGCCCTCGACGTGCGCGATGCCGTCGGCGGCGTCGATGACGGTGCCCACCTCGGTGGCGGAGGCCGCGGTCGGCTTGTAGCCGGCCACGAAGTCCTTGAGGGCGCCGCGGATCTCGTCCGGGCTGATGGTGATGTCTGCCATGGGGTTCCTTCGGTTCTAGCCCGCGAGCTGCAGGCGAAGTTCGGTCAGTCGGGATGCCACGGTGCCGTCGATCACGTCGTCGCCGACCTGCACACGGAGGCCCCCGATCACAGCGGGGTCGATGCGGACCGCGATGCGCGGCTCGCGGCCGTACTGCTGCTGCAGCGTGGAGCTGAGCTCCTGAAGCTGTGCGGCGGTCAGCGGCGCGGCCGCGGTGACGGTCGCGACGATGCCGCCCGAGGCATCCGCCACGGTCTCGGCGGCGGTGCTGAGCAGCCGGCCGATGCGACGGCCGCGGGGGCTCTGCACCAGGTGGCGGATGATCGCGAGGGTGCCGGGTGCCGCCTTGCCGCCGATCAGGCGGTCGACGAGCGCGGCCTTCTCGGCCGGGTCACCCAGCTTGCTGCCGACGGCGAGCTCCAGCTCGGGGTCGCTGGAGACGGCGCGGGAGAAGGCGAACAGCTCCGACTCGATGGACGCATCGCTGGAATCGGCGATCGCACGGATGCCGACCTGCTCGATGCCGTCGATCAGCTCGTCGGGGTCGGACCAGCGCGAGGCGGCCAGGGCGCCGAGAAGTTTCGCGGCGGCGGGGTCGATCGAGCCGAAGATGCGTGCGATCAGCGCCGACTTCTCGGCTGCGGCGACCGAGGGGTCGGCCAGCAGCGCGCGCAGCTGCGAGGAACCCGCGATGTCGCGCCCGGCCGAGAGCAGGTGCTCACCGGTCGTCAGCGTGACACCGGTGGCGGATGCCAGGGCCTTCTTCGCCGCTTCGAGGGCGACGCGTGACGCCGAACCCATCTACTTGCCCGCCTTGCCCTTCGAGGTGCCTGCCAGGTCGGCCAGGAACCGGTCGACCATCGCGCCGGCCTTCTTGTCGTCGGTGAGCGACTCGCCGATCACGCCGGAGGCGAGGTCGAGGGCGAGCGTGCCGACCTCGGCGCGCAGCGACACCAGCGCGGCCGACCGCTCCGCCTCGATCTGCGCCTGGCCTGCAGCGACGATGCGCGCCGCCTCGGCCTGGGCCTGCTCGATGAGCTCGGCACGGATGCGCTTCGCGTCCTCGCGGGCCTCGTCCTTGATCTTGCCCGCTTCGCCGCGTGCGTCCGCGAGCTGCGCGGTGTACTTCTCCAGGGCGGCCTGAGCCTCGGCCTGGGCCTCGTCGGCACGCTTGATGCCGCCTTCGATCGCGTCGGCACGAGCGTCGAGCGCCTTGTTGATGCGCGGGACGGACCGCCACAGCATGAGGCCGAGGATCAGGAAGAACGCGATCGAGCCCCAGACGAGGTCGGGGAGCTCGGGGATCAGCACCGAGTGCGTCGGCTCCTCCCCCTCGGGGACGGTCGCGAGGACGGCGAATGCGGTCAGCATCCGGACTCCTTCGGTTGGAAGCGGAACGCCTTACGGCGCGGGGAACGGGATGAACGCCACGCAGATGGCGATGAAGCAGAGAGCCTCGGTGAGGGCGATACCGATCCACATGAGGGTCTGCAGGCGGCCGGCCAGCTCGGGCTGACGGGCGACCGACTCGATCGTCTTGCCGACGATGATGCCCACGCCGATGATGACGAGGTTGAAGAGGCTCTGGGCCGAGGCCCGGATGTCGCCGGTGGTCTGCTCATCGACCACCAGGAAGGCGATGAAGATGAAGCAGCCGAAGCACAGGCCGTGCATCGTCAGGCCGAAGATGATGCTGGCGACGGCGGGCAAACCGGTGGCCTGTTCGATGGGGATGGCGAAGGCGAAGAGGAACATCCGCATGGCGTAGGCGCACAGGCCGATCGCCAGGAAGGTCTTGCGGCTGAATTTCTTGGTGAGCATCGGGATGGCGGCCAGCACCAGCAGCTCGGACATCTGGCCGACGGTCATCAGCCCGCCGCCGCCGACGCCGAAGATGGAGTTCACCGCATCCATCTGCTGCTTGACGGCATCCGAAAGTGTGAGCGTGCCCAGGAAGGAGGAGGTGTGGACGAAGTAGAACTGGTGGATGCAACTGACGGGGATCGCCAGCAGGAAGAGGGTGAGCAGCGGGTTCTTCTTGACCTCCCCGAGCGCCTCCATCGCGGCGGCCTGCTTGCGGCCCTTCTGGGGCGGCGTGGAGGGCAGCGTGAAGCAGTAGAGGCCCAGAATGACGCCGAGGATGGCGCTGAGCTTGAAGGCATCGGCGCGGCCGGCGGAAAGGACTTCATCGGTCTTGGCGAGGGCGGCGGCGTTCGTGAAGATGCCGTAGGGCTCGGTGGAGGCGATCTCGGCCTTGGGGATCGATTTGATCTGGCCATCGGCGAGTTTCACCTGCAGGGGGTCGGCATCTTTCTGGACCAGCTCGCCGATGATCGAATCGCCCAGGGCCTTGCGGTCGGATTTCACCTCCGCGGCTGCGATCACCTTCAGATCGGTTTCACCGGGAATTTCCAGCACGTAGGTCTTGGCGGTTTTGGCCAGCAGCAGGCCGGTGAGCTGCGTGCCATCCTTGAGGGTGACGATGGAATCGGCGCCGAGGGCGGATTCGCCCCCCTTGACATGGACGGAGTGGAGCTTGAGGTATTTATCCAGTTCATTGGCGGCGTCGTTCTTTCCCTCATCCAGCGCGCCCATGACCTTGCGGACCTGATCGAGCAGTTCGGGGCGGACGATGGCGTCCAGTTCGCCGCGGACCGCCCGGATGTCGTCGGCTTTGGCGGCGCGGAGGCGGGGGGTTTCGGCGGTGCCGACGTTCAGCACCAGGACCGTTTCGGTCTTGTCGTAGAGTGAACCGGAGATGGTGGAGCCTTTGACGGCGCCCTTGTCCTTGAAGGTCACCTGGACGCGGTCCGGGGCGGCCTTGCGGCCCTTGGCATCCATCACCATATCGGCCAGGAGAATCTTGTTGGCCCCAGGCTCGTCGTATTTGTAGTTGTGCAGCAGCCACTGGCCGACGGCGATGCCGGCGACGATCCAGCCGATGGTGCCCCATACGCGGACCTTGCCGAAATCCCTGTCGCGGTCGGTCAGGTGGTGGAAGGAGATGGAATTGGTCAGCGAGAGCGTGGGGGAGAAGATGACGGAGTAGAGGAGCGAAAAGACCAGGAAGCCCCAGTAAGTGTCGATGGCCGACAGGTTCCAGACCAGGGCGGCGCCCAGCAGGTGGCTGATGCCCAGGAATTTTTCGGTGTTGAAGTAGCGGTCGGCGATCTGTCCGGCGACGAAGGGGGCCAGGATCGCGCCGACGGCGCCGACGGCGAAGATGTCGCCGATCTGGCCCGGGGTGAACTTCCGGTGGCCCGCCAGGAAGGGCCAGAGGATCGGCAGCCACGCGCCCCAGATGGCGTACTGCATGAGCATCATGACCGAAAGCCTCGTCTTGAGCATCGGTTTGGGTTCCATTGCGTTCGTCGTCCCTTGCTGCGTCATCGAGATCGAGCCTCTGGGGTTTGTCTGAAAAGCGGATTCGCCCGACAGGGCGGTTCCGATGGGTGCGGACATGTTAACAACCCTCGACCCGCAGGCCAAATCCGCGGCCAGGCGATGGAGGGTTGATGCTGTCGGGGAAGCTCACTTGTCGCGGCCTGCGCCCTGTTCGGCGGGGCTGAGGATTTTGCGGAGCCGGGGGTCGAAATAGTCCGCCATGCGCATCATGCCCAGGTCGGTGGGGTGGGAGCCGTCGACGGTGTCTTCGCCATCGGCGCCGAGCTGGCCTTCGCCGCCGATGTAGTGGAGGTTTTCATCGCCGGCCGCCTTCAGCTTCTCGTAGGCTGCCCGGAGCGCGGCGCGGCTGGAGGTCTGGCCATCCCTGCGGCCGGTCTGAAGCAGGGCCAGGGGATAGGTGCGATCCTCCACCAGTACGATGGGGGCCTTGGGGCGGGCCTTGCGGATTTCGGCCACGAGGGTTTCGGTGCGCTCGGCGACCATCTTGGCATTCATGTTCGGCAGGCAGTCGATGAAGAAGAGGCCGGCG
>CAZRKY010000253.1:0-4365 GCA_964600375.1 uncultured Caulobacteraceae bacterium
AGCGGCATGGCGAGCGCGGTGATGATGGTCGCGCGCCAGTCCCGCAGGAACAGCCAGACCACGAACACCGCCAGCAGCGCGCCCAGCAGCAGGGCCTCGACCGAGGCCTCGTAGCTGTTGTTCAGGTTCTCGGTGGTGGAGGTCACCTTCTCGATGGTGATCTCGGGGTGCTCGGCGTCGAGCTTGTCGACGGCGGCCTGCACGGCGTGGGCGACGTTGACCTCGGACGAGCCCTTGGAGCGGGCGACGCCGAAGCCGACCACTTCCTGGCCGTCGAAGCGGGCGCGGCCGCGCGGCTCGGACCATTCGTCCACCACCTCGCCGAGGTCGGCCAGGCGCACCGAGCCGCCGCCCGGCAGGTCGATGCGGGTGGCGCGCAGGTCGTCCAGCGTACGGGCCGAACCGACGGTGCGCATCGCCTGCTCCTGGCCGCCGATCTCGCCGCGGCCGCCGGGCAGGTTGATGTTGGTGGCGCGCAGGGCCTGGGAGACCTGACCGGCGGTGACGCCGAGCCCGGCCAGCTTGCCCGGGTCCAGCTTGATACGGATCTCGCGGTTGACGCCGCCGTCGCGCTGGATCTGGCCCACGCCGTTGATCGACAGCAATCGCTTGGCGACATCGTTGTCGACGAACCAGCTCAGCTCTTCGGGCGACATGCCCGGGGCGCGGATGACGTAGTTGACGATCGGCTGGCCGGTGAACTCGATGCGCTGGACGATCGGCTCCTGCACGTCGGCGGGCAGGTCCGAGCGCGTGCCGGCCACGGCGTTGCGCACGTCGTTGGTGGCCTTCTCGAGGTCAGTGCCGAGCTGGAACTCGATGGCCGTGGTCGAGACGCCCTCGTTCACGGTCGAGGTGATGTGGCGCACCTGTCCGAGGCCGGAGACTGAGTCCTCGATGATGCGGGTGACCTGGCTTTCCATCTCGGTGGGCGCGGCGCCCGCCTGGACCACGGTCACGGCGACGACCGGCAGGTCGACGTCGGGGAAGTTGTTCACGCGCAGCTTGGCGAACCCGAACAGGCCCGCGATCGTCAGGACGACAAACAGCAGGACCGTGGGGATCGGGTTGCGGATCGACCACGAGGAGATCGTGTTCATCGGGCCGCGGGCCTCGCCGGGGCGGCCGCGCGGGCGACGCGCGGGGCGCCGACGGTGACCAGGTTGCCTTCGGACAGGAAGCCCGCGCCCTGGACGGCGACGCGCTGGCCGGGGGCGACGCCCTCGTCCAGGGCCACCATGCCGCCGGACCGGTCGCCCAGCTTCACCGGCCGGAAGTGGACCCGGCTGTTGGCGTCGATGACATAGACCCCCGGCTTGCCCTCGCGATAGACGATGGCGGCGGAGGGCACGACGTTGGCCGGCATGGCGCCGACGTTGATTTCGGCGCGGGCGAAGTTGCCGGGGCGGAAGCCGGAGTTCACCGGCAGGCTGATGCGCGCGAAGCCCAGGCGGGTCTGCGGATCGACCTGGGGCGTCACCAGCCGGACCGTCCCCACGGCGCCGGCCTGCTGGTCGCCGGTGACGGTCGCGGTCATGCCTGG
This sequence comes from uncultured Caulobacteraceae bacterium, assembly GCA_964600375.1. GTDB lineage: Bacteria > Pseudomonadota > Alphaproteobacteria > Caulobacterales > Caulobacteraceae > JAEZEZ01. The sequence continues at coordinate 1,544 of CAZRKY010000253.1, forward strand.
CCGCACGAAGCGCAGCTCGGCCTCGGGCACCTGGGCGTTCAATTCGATCTGGGACTGGCGCACCAGCCGGAACAGCTCGGCTCCGGCGGCGACGATCTGGCCCTTCACCACGCTGCGCGAGGTGATCTGGCCCGAGACCGGCGCGCGGACATTGGTCTGGTCGAGCCGCACGCGGGCCTCGGACAGGGCGGCGGAGGCCACGCCGTGATTGGCCACCGCTGCGTCGAGCGCGGCGCGCGACAGGTAGCCCTTGGCCGAAAGCTCCTGGGCCCGCTTGAGCGCATTGGCGGTCTGGTTGACGGTGGCCTGGGCCGAGGCGACCTGGGCGCGCAGCAGACGGTCGTCGAGCTTGACGACCACCTGGCCCTCGCGGACGTAGGATCCCTCGTCGACATAGACGTGGGTCGCCTCCAGCCCGCCGGCCTCGGAGCCCACGGGAACCTCCTGCCAGGCGGCGATGGTGCCCGACGCATCCACCGTGCGCGGCAGGGCCGTCTGGACCACGGTCGCGGCGGTGATGGTCAGGGTAGGCTTGGGCGGCGGAGCCTTCTTCTCGCCCCCGCCGCAGGCCGCGAGGCCCGCTGAAATCGCCACAACGCCTAGAATGGACGCAACCGTCCGGCTCGCCCCCATGAGGTCGCGCATACGAAGTCCCCTTGCAGGCCTGTCAGGTATTGGTCCGCAGTGACGGTTTCAACGCGCGTGGTCGCGAAAAAGCGCACTTTCGTCGCACCTGGCGACGATTAGAGGCCCTTGAGGAACCCGATCAGGGCCTGGTTGACCGCATCCGGCCGTTCCTGCTGCAGCCAGTGCCCGGCGCCGGGCACGACGACCTGGCCGCGCAGGTCGGTCGCCCACTGGGGCAACTCGGCCTCGCCCGAGCCGGAATAGCCCCGCACGGGATCCACCTCGCCGACCATGAAGAAGGCCGGGACGCCGATGGTCCGGTCCTGGACGAAGGCGCCCTGCTCCCAGTTGAAGTCGAGGTTGCGATACCAGTTGAAGGGGCCGGTGAAACCCTTGGCAGAGAAGGCATCGACATAGACCTGGAAGTCCTCGGGGCTCATCCACGGCGGCAGGCCGTCGGCCTCGCCCATGCCGCCCAGGAAGCTGACGCCCGGCGCCAGGAAGCCTGAGCCGCGCCGGTCGCCGGGCGTGGCGCCGTCGTAGGACCAGAAGGCGTGGGTGAGCGCGTGGGGCACGTCGCGCTCGAACTCGGACTCGGCCCCCGGCTCCTGGAAGCGGAGCATGTAGAAGTCCTTGCCCATGGCCTTGGCCATGGCGCGGAAGGTCGGGATCGGCTTGCGCGTGGCGCGGCGCGGATTGAACGGCACCGACAGGCAGGCGACCGCGCGGAAGATGTCGGGCCGTAGCAGGGCGCAATGCCAGGCGACCGGCGCGCCCCAGTCGTGGCCGACCACCACCGCCTGCTTCTCGCCCAGGGCGGCGACCAGGGCGACCATGTCGCCGACCAGCTGGAAGATCGAATAGGCCTCAACACCCTCGGGCGCGTCGGTGCCGCCGTAGCCGCGCATGTCCGGCGCCACGGCGTGATAGCCGGCGGCGGCCAGCGCCTCGACCTGATGGCGCCACGACCAGCCCAGTTCCGGGAAGCCGTGGCAGAAGATCACCAGCGGGCCGGAGCCGGCCTCCCAGACGTGCTGTGTGGTGGTGTTGGTCTTGATCAGGCGCGACTGCATTTCACCCTCCTCGCCCCTTCTCCCCTTGAGGGAGAAGGTGGTCAGCGCAGCTGACCGGATGAGGGGTGTCAGCGCCAACCTTGGAATGTCGAGCCGACACCCCACACCCGGCTCGCACAGCGAGCCACCCTCTCCCTCAAGGGGAGAGGGGTCGCCTTAGGCCGCGGCCTTCTTGCCGGAGAACTTGCCGTAGAAGGTCTCGCCCTTGGCGGCCATGTCGCGGAGCAGTTGCGGGACCGCGAAGCGTTCGCCGTAGGCCTGGGCCAGGCGGTCGCAGGTGGCCACGAACTCGGCTAGGCCGGCCTGGTCGATCAGGGTGATCGGGCCGCCGGTCCAGGGCGCGAAGCCCCAGCCCAGGATCGCGCCGACATCGGCTTCACGCGGATCGTCGACCACGCCCTCTTCCCAGCAGCGCGCGGCCTCGACGGCTTGGCGGTACAGGAGGCGGGTCTTGAGCTCGGCGACCAGGGCGTCGTCGGAGTCGTTGATCTTGACCGCCGCGAGATCGCTGAGGCCCTTCCACAGCGTCTTCGGCTGACCCTTGGCTTCCGGATAGTCGTAGAAGCCCTTGCCGTTCTTGCGCCCGAAGCGGCCGCCCTCGACCATGGCGGCGACGATGTCCTGGCCCGGGGTCGGGACGTACTTGTCGCCCAGGTCTTCCTGGGTCTGCTTGGCGATCTTGTAGGAGAGGTCCAGCGCGACGTCGTCGTGCATCTCCAGCGGGCCGCGCGGCATGCCGGTCATGCGACCGACGTTGTCGATCAGCGCCGGCGCGTAGCCTTCCGACAGCATGGCCATGCCTTCCATCAGGAAGGTGCCGAAGCAGCGCGAGGTGTAGAAGCCGCGGCTGTCGTTGACGACGATCGGGGTCTTCTTGATCTTCATGACGTAGTCGAGCGACTTGGCCAGCGCCGCCTGCGAGGTCTTCTCGCCCATGATGATCTCGACCAGCATCATCTTGTCGACGGGCGAGAAGAAGTGGATGCCGATGAAGTCTTCCGGCCGGATCGAGGCTTCGGCCAGGCCGGTGATCGGCAGGGTCGAGGTGTTGGAGCCGAAGATGGCGCCCTCGGCCAGCTGAGCCTCGGCGAGCGCCGTGACCTTGGCCTTGATCTCGCGGCT
>CAZRKY010000254.1:0-4358 GCA_964600375.1 uncultured Caulobacteraceae bacterium
TCCCTTCGACAAGGCGGAGGCCATCCTCGACGACTTCGCGCCCAAGGCCGTCATCCTGTCGGGCGGCCCCTCCAGCGTGACCGAGGCCGAGAGCCCCCGCATCGGGACCAAGGTGTTCGAGCTGGGCGTGCCGGTGCTGGCGGTTTGCTACGGCGAGCAGCTGATGGCCGACCTGCTGGGCGGCAAGGTCGAGAGCGGTCACCACCGCGAGTTCGGGCGCGCCAACATCGTGGTCGAGAAGGACAGCCCCCTGTTCGCCGGCATCGGCGAAGGCGGTGTGGGCGAGCAGGTGTGGATGAGCCACGGCGACAAGGTCACCGCTATGCCGCCGGGCTTCGAGGTCATCGCCACCTCGCCGGGCTCGCCCTTCGCCGCCATCGCCGACGAGAGCCGCCGCTTCTACGGCGTGCAGTTCCACCCGGAGGTCGTGCACACCCTGAAGGGCGCGAAGATCTACGAGAACTTCCTCAAGGGCGTCGCCGGCCTGAAGGGCGACTGGTCCATGGCCGCCTACAAGGACGAGCAGATCGCGCGCATCCGCGACCAGGTCGGCGCGGGCAAGGTGATCTGCGGCCTCTCGGGCGGGGTGGATTCCTCGGTCGCCGCGGTGCTGATCCACGAGGCGATCGGCGACCAGCTGACCTGCGTCTACGTCGACACCGGCCTGATGCGGAAGGACGAGAGCGACCAGGTCGTTTCGCTGTTCCGCAATCACTACAACATCCCCCTGGTCCACGTGGACGCAGGCGACGACTTCCTGGGCCAGCTGGAGGGAGTCTCGGACCCCGAGACCAAGCGCAAGATCATCGGACGCGTCTTCATCGAGGTGTTCGACCGCGAGGCCGGCAAGATCGAGGGCGCCGAGTTCCTGGCCCAGGGCACCCTCTATCCGGACGTAATTGAGAGCGTCTCGCCGACCGGCGGACCCAGCCACGTGATCAAGAGCCACCACAACGTCGGCGGCCTGCCCGACTTCATGAAGCTGAAGCTGGTCGAGCCGCTGCGCGAACTCTTCAAGGACGAGGTCCGCCAGCTGGGCAAGGAGCTTGGCCTGACCGACGCCTTCGTCGGCCGCCATCCGTTCCCCGGTCCGGGCCTGGCCATCCGCATCCCCGGCGAGATCACCCGCGAGAAGGTGAAGGTCCTCCAGGACGCCGACGCCATCTACCTCGACGAGATCCGCAAGGCCGGGCTCTACGACAAGATCTGGCAGGCCTTTGCCGTGCTCCTTCCCGTGAAGACGGTGGGCGTGATGGGCGACGCCCGCACCTACGAAAACGTCCTGGCCCTGCGCGCCGTCACCTCGGTCGACGGCATGACGGCGGACTTCTTCGAGTTTCCCTGGGACGTGCTCGGCCGCTGCGCCACGCGCATCGTCAATGAGGTGCGGGGCGTCAATCGGGTGGTCTACGACGTGACCTCCAAGCCGCCGGGCACCATCGAGTGGGAGTAGGGGTCTAGCGCTCCACCTCCCGCGTCATCTCGATCATGGTCGAGCGGAATCCGGCTTCGGCGAACAGCCGCTGCGCCGCTTCGTTCCGGGAGGCGGTGAAGAGCACGACCTGAAGCGCGCCGCGGTCGGCCAGCGTCTGCAGCATGGCGTCCAACAGGCGCCGGCCAACGCCGTGGCCGCGGCTGGCCGGGTCCACCAGGAGGTCGTAGATCACGCCGGCTGGGCCGCGCAGCGACAGCCAGTCCTGGCCCTCAAGCGCGGCGTAGCAATAGCCCACGACCGCGCCGTCCATTTCGGCGACCAGCACCACGGCGTCGCCGCCGCCCAGCTCGCCGGCCAGGAACCGTCCGTAGTGGAGGGCGGAGTCGCGGCCCGGCGGGATGAAGCGCATGGGGTCGAAGTCGTGGTGCACCTCCACCAGCATCGCGCCCAGCCGGCCGAGCGCGGCCTCGTCGGCCGCGACGGCGGGGCGGATGGAAATCGGGGCGGGCTGCTTCATCCGCGTGGTTTGCCGCAGGCCGGGCCTTCCGTCACGTCCCGAGCAAGGCCCCCTCTTGCCAGCCGCCCTGTCGCGGCATAATACTGAACCAAATGGTTCAGTATCAAAGCCCGCACCTCGACGCCGCCTTCGCCGCCCTTTCGGACGCCACCCGCCGTGGCGTGCTTGAGCAGCTCGGCGGCGCGGACGCGTCGATCAGCGACCTGGCCGACCGCTTTCACATGACCCTGACGGGCATGAAGAAGCACGTCGGGGTGCTGGAGCACGCGGGCCTGGTGAAGACGGAAAAGGTCGGGCGGGTGCGGACCTGCCGGCTGGGATCCAGCGCGCCCGAGGTGGCGGCCTGGATGGACAGCTATCGGCGCCTTTGGGACGCGCGCTTCAACGCGCTGGAAAATGTCATCGAAGAATTGATGGATGAGGAGAAGAACGATGTCCGACAAGACCGCTGAGCCTGCAGCGAGCAAGACCCTGATCGAGCGCCCGACCGACGTCGATGTGGTCGCCTCGCGGACCTTCAACGCGCCGGCGCGCATCGTCTGGAAAGCCTGGACCACGCCGGAGCTGTTCATGCGCTGGTGGGCGCCCCGGTCGATGGGCATGGTGCTCGCGGGCTGCGAAATGGACGTGCGCGAAGGCGGCAAATACCGCGTCAAGTTCGGCGATCCCTCCGCCGACTGGGCCTTCTTCGGCAAGTACCTCGAGGTGGTTCCGCATGCGCGGCTGGTGTGGACCAACGACGAGGACGACAACGACGCGATCACCACAGTCACCTTCGAGGAGACCGGCGGCTGTACGCGCGTGACCTACCGCGAGACCTATCCGACCAAGCAAGCGCTGGACGAAGCCGGCGGCGCCGTCGACGCCGCGCCCGAACAGTTCGACCAGCTCGCCGAGCTGCTGGCGGGCCTCGGCGAGGGCGTCGCCTGACGGACCGTCGGGCTCTCGCCCGCGACAGGGCGCCCGGCCGTTCGACAAGGGGGAGAGGTCACCGGGTCGAAACGACCTTTCCCCGGTGGCCGGACTCGCTACGGTGGCGCGGGCCCGGCTGATCGGCGGGTCGCCACGCCATTCCAGGATCTGATGATGACCACCCCCGAAGCCGGCCTGCAGCTCTTCTCCACCGTCACCGACGACGGCCGCCTCGAATTGGCGATCAAGCCTGTTCCGGCGCCCGCGCCCGCCGACGACGAGGTGATCATTCGGGTCGAGGCGACGCCGATCAATCCGTCGGACCTCGCCGTGCTGCTGGGCGTCGCCGATACGTCGCAGCTGTCGGTGAAGGATGGCGTCACGTCCGCGCCGATCCCCGAGAAGCTCCTGAGCCGGGTCGCGGGTCGCAAGGGCGCGCCCGTGCCGGTGGGCAACGAGGGTGAGGGCACGGTGATCGCCGCGGGCGGCTCGGACGCGGCCCGGGCCCTGCTCGGCAAGGTCGTCAGCCTGGCCGGCGGCCAGATGTACGCCCAGTTCAAGAAGGCCAAGGCGCGCGACTGCATGGTCCTGCCCGCCGGCGTCACCGCCCAGCAGGGCGCGTCCAGCTTCGTCAATCCGCTGACCACGCTCGGCATGATCGGGACCATGCGCAAGGAAGGCTACGAGGCGCTGGTCCACACCGCCGCCGCCTCGAACCTCGGCCAGATGCTGGTCAAGCTGACCAAGGCCGAGGGCATCGAGCTGGTCAACGTCGTGCGCAGCGCCGAGCAGGCCGACCTGCTGCGCTCCATCGGCGCGAAGCACATCGTCGATTCCACCGCGCCCGATTTCGTCGCCCAGCTGACCGCCGCCATCAAGGAGACGAAGGCCTTCCTCGCCTTCGACGCCATCGGCGGCGGGCGCATGGCCAGCCAGATCCTGCAGGCGATGGAGGCCGCGGCCGTGGCCCTGAACCCGGGCTACAGCGTCTATGGCTCGAGCCAGAAGAAGCAGGTCTACATCTACGGCATGCTCGACGCCGCGCCGACCGAGCTGACCCGCAGCTACGGCATGGCCTGGGGCGTGGGCGGCTGGCTGCTGACCCCCTACCTGATGGCCGCCGGCTACGAGGAGGCGGGCCGCATGCGCAAGTATGTGGTCGACAACCTGCACGGCATCTTCGCCAGCCACTACACCGCGACCATCTCGCTCAGCGACGCGCTGAAGCCCGAACACATCGCGCGGTACAACAAGCGCGCCACCGGCGAGAAATTCCTCATCAATCCGTCGCTCGGCTAGGGCGCGGGCGTGGCGCCCCGGGATCCCGTGATCCACGGCATACCGCGCCGCTCGATGGTGGTGGCGGGGCTGTCGACGGTGGTCGAGTGGTACGACTTCACCCTCTACCTCTACTTCGCCACGGTGCTAAGCCGCGTCTTCATCGGCGGCGGCGAGGAGTCCCTGGTCACCACCCTGCTGGGGTTCGCTGTCGCC
>CAZRKY010000255.1:0-4242 GCA_964600375.1 uncultured Caulobacteraceae bacterium
TCCGGGAAGACCTCGCGCACCGGACGCCCGATGTAGTCGCGCGGACCGGAGACGCGGATGTAGGCCTGGTTGACGTAGTCGAAGACGTGCTCGGGGCCCGACAGCACGGCGACGAAGCCGGGCATCTGGCTGAAATGGCGCTCCTGCCGCTCGCGCTCGCCGGCGGTGCGGCGCTCGGCCAGGACCCGGTTGGTGGTTTCAACCACCACGGCCATGACCCCGGCGGGTTTGCCGCTCTCATCGAGGACCGGCGAATAGTCCAGGTCCAGCCAGGCGGTCTCCATCTTGCCGGTGCGGTTCAGCTCCAGCTCGAGGTCCGAATAGCTCAGCGTCCCGCCCCCGAGGCCGGTCCGCATCACCTTGGCGTTCAGCTCGGCGGCTTCCGGCCAGGCCTCGAGGACCTTCCGGCCCAGGATGGACGGGTGGCGGTCTCCGGCGAAGATCGAGTAGGCGTCGTTGTAGATCATGACGCCGTCGGGGCCCCACAGCAGGACCAGGGCCGTGGGCGAGCGCATCATGAAACCGGTGATGGTCTTGAGGCTCTGGGGCCAGGCGTCCAGCGGTCCGATCGGGGTGGACGCCCAGTCGAACGCGCGGATCAGGGCCGATACGGTGCTGGAATCGTCAAGGAATCCAGGGGTCGGGGCCATGTCCCGGCCGTTCTCGACGCGCTCTGGCAACGGCGGCCCCTCTGGTCCCCAACGCCGAAATGTCGACGCCCTCCGGGGCGCAAACGCGCGAGCCGCGAAAAAGCTTCACCGTGGAATGCAGATTCTTTGCGCGCCTCGGAACCCCTCCTGTGAGGTCCCGCTGCCGGTCCGCTCAACTGGCCGCTCGACTTCGCGGCCGGTTTCCGTGCACTAGGCGCCCCCCGACGGTGTTCGTCCCGGGCCGGAGAACACCATGACCATCCTCAGCGTCCTTTACCCGACCTCAAAGACCAAGACCTTCGACCACGCCTACTACGACGAGACCCACATCCCGCTGGTCAAGGAAGTGTATGGCGCGACGGGCCTGCTGGGGGTGCTGGTGCTGAAGGGCGTGGCCTCGGCCGACGGCGGCCCCGCGCCCTTCGTGGCCATGGCCCACCTGTCCTTCGAAAGCCCCGAGGCCATGCAGGCCTGCCTGGCCAGCCCCCGCGCCGACGAAGTCCGCGCCGACGTCGCCAAGTTCACCAAGATCAAGCCGGTGGTGCAGATCAGCGAGCGGGTTTCGACCTGAGCCGACAGACGCTGCCGGTCAGCGCAGGACGCGCACGCGACCGGGCCGCGGGGCGCTCGGTCTGTCGGAACGCGGAAGCGGCTCGCAGGCGAACCCGTCATGATCGCCGTCCATGCCCTCGCGATAGGATGGATCCCAAGCGGGAATGCTGTATCGCCCGGCGGCGTGAGCGTCGCGGCATCCTCTGAAGTGCGCGTCGCGCGCCTCCGGCGGCGGCGCGATGCGGGCCTCGACCAACGGCGGTTTGGGCTGGGAGGGAGGCGCGGCGGCTCTGCCGAAGCCAGGCGCGGGAGACACGGCGGCGACCGGCGGCGTCATCAGGACGGCGGTCGCAGCCACGAACACGCCGACGAAAACCATGCCCGGAAGCAGCAGACTGTGACGATCAGAGACGACGCGCTGTACACTCATGGCGAGCATCGTCGCCGATCGAGCTTACCGACAGGTGAGCCCAAAGGGTAAACGCGTCCGACCGTTAGCCAACCCCGCCGTCATCCTAGGGCGGAGCGGCCGCAGGCCGCGCAGACCCTGGGACCCAGCAGCTCCACGATCAACGCCGGGCGCCGCAAACGCTGTGTTGAGGTCGCGACGCTGGATCTTCGGGTCTGCGGTCGCTTCGCTCCCTGCGCCCGAGGATGACGGAGCGGGGAGGGTGGATGGGCCCTCAGTACCCCTCGTACCGCCCGTCCCTGGCCAGGTTTCCGAACCGGGTCGTATCCGCGTCGAAGGACATCTTCACCGTGCCGATGGGGCCGTGGCGTTGCTTGCCGATGATGCATTCGGCGAGGTTCTTCAGCCGGTCCATGTCTTCCTGCCAGGTCAGGTGTTCGGGCGACCCTTCGCGCGGTTCGGCGCGGCTGAGGTAGTAGCTTTCGCGGTAGACGAACATGACCACGTCGGCGTCCTGCTCGATCGAGCCGGACTCGCGCAGGTCCGACAGCTGGGGCCGCTTGTCCTCGCGCTGTTCGACCTGACGCGACAGCTGCGACAGGGCCAGGACCGGCACGCCCAGTTCCTTGGCGAGCGCCTTGAGACCCTGGGTGATCATCGAGACCTCCTGGACCCGGTTGTCGTTGCGGTTGCCCGACGAGGCGGTGACCAGCTGCAGGTAGTCGACCACGATCAGGTCCAGCCCCGACTGGCGCTTCAGGCGGCGCGCGCGGGCGGCCAGCTTGGCGATCGACAGGCCGCCGGTGTCGTCGATGTGCAGCGGGCTTTCCTGAATCTCGATGGCGGCGTCGCGGACGCGGCCGAATTCCGAGGCGTCGATCTCGCCCTTGCGCAGGCGGTCGGACGAGACGCCCGACGCGTCGGCCAGCAAACGCATGGCCAGCTGCTCGGCGCTCATTTCGAGTGAGAAGAAAGCTACAACTCCACCACGGACGGTTTTGCGCGACCCGTCCGGCTGGGGCTCCCAGGCGTAGGAGCGGGCGACGTTGAAGGCGATGTTGGTGGCCAGCGCGGTCTTCCCCATCGAAGGGCGGCCGGCGAGGATCAAGAGGTCGGACGGATAGAGGCCGCCCAGCTTGCGGTCGAGGTCGGTGAGGCCCGTCGACAGGCCCGCCAGGCCGCCGTCGCGCTCGAACGCCTCGGCCGCCATCTTCACCGCGCCGGTGAGCGCATCGGCGAAGGAGATGAAGCCGGTCGATGGCGCGCCGCTTTCCGCCAGCTGGTAGAGCTGCTGTTCTGCGCTCTCGATCTGCTCGCGCGCCTCGATCGGCTCGCCCTCGTCGCCGCCCTCGTGGGCGATGCGGCCGATCTCGCCGCCGATGCGGATCAGGTCGCGGCGCAGGGCCAGGTCGTAGACCACACGGCCGTAGTCCTGGGCGTTGGCGGCCGGCGGGGCGCGGTCGACCAGGTCGGCCAGGTAGCGGATGCCGCCCAGTTCCTCGAACGCCGGATCGCGCTTGAAGCGCTCCATGATGACGATCGGTTCGGCCAGCATCCCCTTGCGGACGTACTCTTCGATGGCGTCGAACAGGCGGGCGTGGAACGGCTCGTAGAAGTGTCGCCCCTGCAGGGTGTCGCCCAGGCGCTCATAGGCCGCGTTGTCGAACAGCAGCGTCCCCAGCAGGGCCTGTTCAGCCTGCAGGTTGTGGGGCAGGGCGGCGATGGCGGAGGCGCCGTCGTCATGCCCAGGGAAGGGCGAGCCGGGAGCAAAGGCGGGGAGCGTCATTCGTTAACTCTTAGACCCACGCCGCGGGCCGCGGGGTGTGGCAATCGCGACCGATCCCGGCTTCTCAACAAGAGATCGTCGATCTGTGGATTGTCAGCTTGGCCATGGGTGCGCATCACATGCGCGGCTGGTGCGACAGGAACGGTCGTGATTGACGTCAGAACAAAAGAGGAACAATGTTATGCAGATTGTCATCCCGGAAAATCCCCGGACTTGATCCGGGGGTTTGTCCGGGACCCCCGGAGGGCAAGTTGTGTGGAACGAGAAAACCTGCAGCGTCTACATAATGACCAACCGCCCGCGCGGTGTGCTCTACACGGGCATCACCTCGAACCTGGCGGGACGAGTCCTGCAGCACCGATTGGGCGTGCTCGAGGGCTTCACCAAGAAATACAACTGCAAGCGCCTGGTCTGGTTTGAGACTTACGGCGACGTCGAGCTAGCGATCCAACGCGAGAAACGAGTCAAGCGCTGGCGGCGCGTCTGGAAGATTGACCTCGTCGAGCGAATGAACCCGCAGTGGTTTGACTTGTGGAGTTCGATCAACGGCTCGGTCGATCAGCCCGCGCTTGGGTGGATGCCGGAGGTCCCGGACGAACCCCCGGCTCTTCGGCCGGGGATTTTCCGGGATGACAAACCTTCTTGATCCGCTTTGCCTCTTCAGTGCGCCGGCCGCACCGTGAACCGCGCCAGTTCCTTCTTCGGCGCCTCCCAGTCGGGCTTCAGCGCGGCGGCCTGGGAGTAGGCGCGGTAGGCGGCGGGGAGGTCGCCCAGGCCTTCGTGGGCCAGGCCGCGGTTGAACCAGGCCTTCTCGGGCTCGCTCGCGCCCAGGCTGGAGCCGCGCT
>CAZRKY010000256.1:0-4204 GCA_964600375.1 uncultured Caulobacteraceae bacterium
GAGAACCTGCGGCCGGACCTCTGGGGCGCGTCCATCGCGGTGTTGCAGTTCGTGGACGTGATGAAAACCATGAGCGACGCCAGCCTGCCGCTCACGCCGCCGGAATGGCCCGAGTGGGGCAATCCGCTGGAGGAGCCGGCCGCCTACGACGCCATCGCCGCCTACAGCCCCTACGACCAGATCGGCGCCAAGCCCTATCCGCCGACGCTCGCGACCGGCGGCCTGTCAGACCCACGCGTCACCTACTGGGAGCCAGCCAAGTGGGCGGCGAAGCTGCGGGCGAACTCGACGTCCGGGAATCCGGTGTTGTTGAAGATCAACATGGAGGCGGGCCACGGCGGCGCCTCGGGACGGTTCGATTTCCTGAAGGAGATCGCGCTCGACTACGCCTTCGCCGTCTGGGCCCTGGAGCGGGGATGGGAGACGGCGTGATCATCAGGGACGCGACCGAAGCCGACATCGCGTCCGTCCAGGCGATCTACAGTCACGCGGTCCTGACCGGATCGGGCACCTTCGAATACGATCCCCCGCCACTGGAAGAGATGCTGACCCGATGGCGCTCGGTGGTGGGGTACGGGTTGCCCTACCTCGTCGCCGAGCTTGACGGCGAGGTCGCCGGTTACGGCGCCTGCACCCCCTTCCGGCCCAGGACCGGTTACCGGTTCACGGTCGAGGACTCGATCTATGTCGACCCGCGCGTTCACCGCCGCGGAGTTGCGTCCGCCCTGCTGGCGGCGCTGATCGCGCGCGCCGAGGCGGCAGGCCTCCGGCAAATGGTCGCCGTCATTGGCGACAGCGCCAACCTCGGTTCGGTCGCCCTGCACCGGCGGGCCGGCTTCGAGGACGCGGGCGGATTTCGCTCGGTCGGCTTCAAGCACGACAGGTGGACGGACATCGTCTTCATGCAGCGGGCGCTGGGGCCAGGCGATGCGACGCCTCCGGATGCGCCGGGCCTGCAGATCCGCGAGGTCTGGGGGCGCTAGCCTGCGCCAGTGCGTCGCTGCCCTTCGCCGTTGTCGCGCCGCAAATTCGGGTTTCTATTCCTGTGACGAAGGAGACGTCATTGGCAGGCGCACGCACGGTCATCGGTCTGGGTCGGCTCGCCTTGCGGTGCGCCGCAGCCGCGCTGTTGCTCGCCGCCGGCTCGGCGCAGGCCACGCCGTTCAGCGAGGTAGACTGGTACGGCACGGTCGAACAGGGCCGCCAGGCGGCGGAACAGACCGCCCGCAACGCCGCGCGGCAGGCCGAGCAGGAGCTGCGGTCCCGGCGCTTGCCTTCGGAGGTCGTCCCGGCGCTCGCCACCACGATCCGCCTGACCCGGGACCGCGCCTGGTCCGCCGGGGTCCGCCCCGCGCCGGCCAATGTCGTAAAGGCCCTTTCGCCGTATTTCTCGCCCGGCGTGCTCAGCCAGGTCCGCTGGCGCACGCCGATGCAGCAGCCCTCGGTCAGCGGCCTGCTGGTGCACTGGTACTTCCGCGAGGGAGCGGTGACCCTGAGCGATGTCGTGCTGTTTTCCGACGCAGGCTTGGCCCAGGACCCCGGCTTCTGGGCCCATGAGCTGACCCACGTCGAGCAGTACCGGCGCTACGGCGTCGATGGCTTCGCTCGGCGCTATGTGAACGACTGGGAGAGCCTTGAACGGGAGGCCCGGCAGCGCGCCACCCGGATTCGCGCCGAGCTTCGGAAGGGTCATCCTCAACCCCGACCTTCTCCGCGGGGTTGAAGCCGGATAAGACGCACCGACCCGTCCAAGCCTTCGAGGCCCGTCCGATGCGTTTCATTCCCGCCGCCCTCGCGCTTTTCGCCAGCGTCGCACTGACCGCTTGCGCATCCCTTGACCTGCCTAACCCGTTCCGGCGCGAGGTCGCGGCGACGCCGGTTGAACAGCCCCCGGCCGCCCTCATGCAACAGCCTGCCGCCGCGCTCGCGCCCGACATCCACTCCTACGCCCATCCGGAGATTGCCCGGGTCGTGCACGTGGCGCTGGACCTGACGGCGGACTTCGAACGCAAGGTGATATCCGGGCGCGCCACGCTGGACGTGCAGGCCGCTCCCGGCGCCGGCCAGCTGGTGCTCGACACCAAGGGCCTGGTCATCAAGCGCGTCTCGGCCGGCGGTCGCGATCTGGACTACACCTTGGGCGCTTCGGACCCGATCCTGGGCCAGGCGTTGACCGTGACCCTGACCGACGCCGCGCGCCGCATCGCCATCGACTACGAGACCGCGCCCGGCGCCGCCGCGCTGCAGTGGCTCACCCCCGAACAGACGGCCGGCAAGGTCCATCCCTATCTGTTCAGCCAGGGCCAATCGATCCTGACCCGGACCTGGATTCCGACCCAGGACAGCCCCGGCATCCGCCAGACCTGGGAGGCCCGGATCACGGCGCCCGAGGCGCTGCGCGCGGTGATGAGCGCCGAGGACCTGACCCCCGCCGGCGAGGCGGCCGGGCCAGGGCTGAAGGCCTGGCGCTTCAGCATGGGCAAGCCCGTGCCGCCGTACTTGATCGCCATCGCGGTGGGCGACATCGCCTTCCAGTCCCTGGGCCCGCGGACCGGCGTCTACGCCGAGCCCTCGATGCTGGCTCTGGCGGCGTCGGAGCTGCGGGACACCGAGAAGATGGTCGAAGCGGCCGAGAAGCTCTACGGCCCCTACCGCTGGGGCCGCTACGACATCCTGGTGCTGCCGCCCTCCTTCCCCTTCGGCGGCATGGAGAATCCGCGGCTGACCTTTGCGACCCCGACGATCCTGGCGGGCGACCGCTCGCTAGTCTCCCTGATCGCCCATGAGCTCGCGCACAGCTGGTCGGGCAACCTGGTGACCATCGCCACCTGGGCCGACTTCTGTGTCAATGAGGGCTTCACCACCTACTTCGAGAACCGGATCATGGAGGAGGTCTATGACCGCCTGCAGGCCGAGGTGCTGCAGACCCTCGGTTGGGCCGACTGGATGAGCGACATGGCCGACCTGGGCGGACCGACCGGGCCGGACACGCGGCTGAAGATCGACCTGGCCGGCCGCGATCCCGACGACGGCACGACCGACATCGCCTACGAGAAGGGCGCCGCCTTCCTGCGCACGGTCGAACGCACCGTGGGCCGCGATAAATTCGATGCCTGGCTGCGGTCCTACTTCGACCGCCACGCCTTCCAGCCGATGACCACCGAGGTGATGCTGGCCGACCTGCGCGCCAACCTGGTCCGGGGCGACGCGGCTCTTGAAGCGAAGCTGCGCCTGGACGAGTGGGTCTATCAGCCTGGGATCCCCTCCAATGCGGTGGAGCCGACCACCACCCTGTTCGTGACCGTCGACGCCATGGCCAGCAAGTTCGCCAACGGCCTGACCACCGCGCGGGGGATCTACGTCGACGGCTGGTCGACCCAGGAGTGGCAGCGCTTCCTGACCTCGTTGCCGCGCAAGCTGACGCGGGCCCAGATGGACGAGCTGGAAGGGCAATTTCACTTCAACACCGCCGGCAATTCCGAGATCCGGTTCCTGTGGCTGAAGCTGGCGATCGCCAACCACTACGACCCGGCCGTGCCGTCCCTTGACCAGTTCCTGACCTCCCAGGGCAGGCGCAAGTTCGTGGTGCCGCTGTTCACCGACCTGATGGCCCAGGGCGACTGGGGCCGTCCGATCGCCCAGCGGATCTATGCGAAGGCGAGGCCCGGCTACCACCCGGTCACGGTGAACTCCGCGGACGAAATCGTCCTCAAGTAGCGCCGCGAACGCCCCTCTGCCGGAAAGGTGATTAACGCGCGCCGGGTCAGGGAACCGACGGCCTTCCACCGCGTAGCATCGGCTGGACGATGGAGGGGGCGACGATGGCTGAGACCGGTCACGATCCGGCTTGCGTGTGCGAGCGCTGTCCCTCCCGCTACGTGCAACGCCTGGAGGCGCTGAACGCCATGCACGCCCGCTTCACCGTCTGGACCGCCTGGCTCGCCGGCGCGGCCATTGTCGTGAGCGTTGGCGAGATTCTGTGGCGACTGCCGTCGGCCTGAGGTCCGCTGCTTCCATTGCCATCTCGAGGCCGGTCCCCTCGCTTGGCCTCGCGGACGTACTGGGCGCGGTCGGCGCAAGGGCAGGTGGCGCTACGGTCTGACGGCCGCGCCCTAGTCCCCGATCAGGTGCAGGGCGATGCTGCGGCTGTGCGGGGCCCGGCGGTGCTCGAACAGGTAGACGGCCTGCCAGGTCCCCAGCGCCG
>CAZRKY010000257.1:0-4197 GCA_964600375.1 uncultured Caulobacteraceae bacterium
TCCTCGATGCCCACCCAGGTCGCCAGGGGAATGGAAGCAGCTGATGTGTTGGCGTGGAGCGCGACGGTGGAGATGACCTTTTCCTCGTCGATCCCCAGCCGGTTGGCCACGCCGGCCAGGATCCGCTGGTTGGCCTGGTGGGGCACAAACCAGTCGACCGAAGCGACCTCGACGCCTGCGGCGGCGGCGGCGGCCTCGACCGCCTCAGCGATATTGACGACGGCGTTCTTGAAGACCTGGTTGCCCAGCATGCGCAGGTGGCCGACCGTGCCGGTCGTCGACGGACCGCCATCCACATAGAGCAGCTCCGTCTTGGTCCCGTCACAGCGTAGGGCGAAACCCAGCAGGCCACGGTCGGCGGTCGTCCCCTCCCCTTCGAGTGGCTCCACGACGAAGGCGCCGGCGCCGTCGCCGAACAGCACACAGGTGCCGCGATCACTGTAGTCGAGCAGGCGCGTCATCTCTTCGGCCCCCACCACGAGGGCGCACCGGGACAGCCCGCGGGCGACGAAGCCATCCGCAACGCTCAGCGCGTACACGAAACCCGAACAAACGGCCTGGACATCAAACGCGGGGCAGACCGGCACGCCCAGCTTTCGCTGGAGGATGGCGGCAGTGGCCGGAAAGGTCATATCCGGGGTAGTGGTCGCCACGACGATCAGGTCCACATCCGCCGCGGTGCGGCCGGCTGCGGTCAGCGCCCGCTTGCAGGCTTCAAGCGCCAGGTCGCTGGTGGCTTCGTCCGGCCGCGCCTTGTGACGCTGACGAATCCCGGTGCGCTCGATGATCCAGGCATCTGACGTGTCGACCGTCTTGGCCAGCTCGTCATTGGTGACCACGTTCTCGGGCAAGTACCCGCCCACGCCTGTTACTGCACTGCGGATCATCACGCGGTCTCCGCCCCAGTCATCTGAGGCTCGCCCTCGGGCGCGGTTGTGTGGATAGCCTTGTCCAGGCGCGCCATGTTCTTGGCGATGCGCTGGGCGTAGTCGCTGGCGGCCAGGTCGGCGGCCACCTTGATGGCGTTGGCGAAGCCCTTGGCGTCGGCGCCGCCGTGGCTCTTGACCACGATACCGTTCAGTCCGAGCAGCGGTCCGCCATTGACCGCCCCCGGATCGATCCGCGCGCGCATCTTCTTCAGCGATGAGAGCGCCAGCAGCGCGCCCAGGCGGGCCAGTGGATTCGCCGTCAGGGCTTCCTTCATCAGGGTGGAAATGAAGCGGGCGGTGCCTTCGGCCGTCTTCAGGGCGATGTTGCCGGTGAAGCCGTCGGTGACGACGACGTCAACCGTGCCCTTGGCGATGTCGTCACCCTCGACGAAGCCGTGGTAGTCGAAATCGAACCCGCCTTCGCGCAACAGCCGCTGGGCCTCGCGGACCTCCTCGTGGCCCTTGGCGTCTTCAGACCCCACATTCAGCAACCCGATCGTGGGCTTGGTCGAGCCGTGCACCGCCTGGTGGAACGCCTCGCCCATGATGGCGAATTCCACCAGCTGGGCGGCGTCGGACGAAACGTTTGCGCCGACGTCCAGCACCGCGGTGATGCCGCGCGCGGTAGGCCAGCTTGCCACGATTGCAGGCCGGTCGAGTCCCGGCGCGGACATGCGCAGCTGCAACTTTGAGATCGCCATCAAGCCGCCGGTATTGCCCGCCGATACGCAGGCATGCGCTTCCCCGCTCTTGACCGCCTCGATGGCGTTCCACATCGACGACCCCTTGCCGCGGCGCAAGGCAACGGCGGGCTTTTCGTCCATGGCGATGACGAGCTCGGTGTGGCGGATATCACAGAGCGCCGCGACGTCGCCTAGAGCCCTGATTCCAGGTTCAAGCTGGGCCTGGTCGCCGTGCAGCAGGTAGCGGACCGACCGCCCCGCCATGCGCTGGCTCGCGCGGCTCAGGGATGGCAGGACGACCGAGGGACCATGATCGCCGCCCATGGCGTCGATCGATATGACAATGGGTTCTGGCAAGGCTGTCTGCGGGCTCCTGGCGCGAGGTCCGGGGGAACGAGGTCAATCGGACCGGGTCCGGCGGTCGGCGCGGCGCCTGTCCTGGCGCGGGCGGACGATAGCGCCGCGCGTCGCCGATGCAAGCGTGCTCACCCTTGACGCTTCACTCGCCGGCCTTGTCCCGGCGAAGCTGGGCGAGGACTGCGAAGGGAGAGGGCTCGGGCGCCGTGACGGGCGGCTCGAACTCCGCGCCCGGCTTGCGGGGGAAGGGATCAATCTCCAGCGCCAGATGCTCGATCACATAGGCCGCAACGTCAATTTGGCCGTTCTCGATGACGTCGGGCGGATCGGGCGTGTCCAGGCCGATCTCCAGATCGGGATCGTGCTCATCTTCGGGCGGCGTCTCCGAGGCCTTGACTGAAAAGCGACCTTCGATCTGCGTGGGCAAGGGTTCGAGCGTGACGCCACAGGTCTGGACGACCTTTGCCCTGAAGGTTCCCTTGATTTCGTAGTCCCGGCCCCAGGGAAGAACCTCCACTTCGGCTTCAAGCAAATCCAGCGAATCCAGCTCCAGCTGCCCTGCAAGGACAGAGCGTTGCGTCGCGTCGGCAACCAGGCGCCGCCCGGTTCCCTTGCCCACCTGATCCAAGCGGACAGGAACGCTCCAGACCGCGGGAATGTCCGTCGTCATGGCTGGGGCCACGCTGGTCGGCCCCGAAGGATGTCTCTCAGGGGCTGTTCGCAGAGCGCCGCATGGGTGCGCACCACATAGGCCGCGAGCAGGCCCGGAGCGGCCGACTCATCGGCGTCGGCGTAGACGGTGCGGCCGAGAAACTCGGTCAACGCGGATTCTTCGGGCGGTGACAGGGCGTCGCGGCCGCCCTTCAGGCGTCCCATCAGCAGGGAGGCGATCGCCTTCATTTTCTTGGCCATGCTGAGGTCGCCGATACCCACTTCACGCAGGACGTCATCGAGCGAGCGGACGTAGGCGTCGAGCGTCGCCTGGCCGATCTCTTCGGCCTCTTCCCCCTGCCCTGCAAGGCGTTCAAGCAGGATCGCCAAGTGCAGTGAATAGAGCTCGAACCGGGCGTCTATGCGGTCCGGGACCCCCAAGGCGCGATAGAAGGCTGGTTCACGCGACTGGGCCGCAAGGGCGCCGTAGAGGGCCTCGCCGGCGGCCCGGGCGGGGCGGGACTTGAACAGGGTCGACAGCATGGGAGAGGCGCCTCGTTTCCGCCTCGCCGTTGAACTAATCGCCGAGGAACGGTAGGTCAAAGGCCGAAACCTTCGCGAGCTCCCATGCACCGCCTCTGTACAGCCGCGCTTATCACCGCCGCGACCCTCTTGGGGACCAGCGCCTGCGCCCCCACCATCGCCCGCCAGGGCTTCCAGGTCATGGACGCCGCCCCGCGCGAGGTGAAGATCGGCGAGGACACCAAGTCGTCGGTCATGGCCAAGTTGGGATCGCCCTCGGCGATCTCGACCTTCGAGCCCAATGTCTGGTTCTACATTTCCCAGACGACCGAGAAATACACCTACCACACCCAGACCGTAACGGCCCGGGACGTGACGGTGGTGACCTTCGATCCGTCCACCGAGCTGGTGGCTTCGGTCGAGGCGCTGGATCTGGCCGATGCGCGCCAGGTCGACTACTCGGACCGCAAGACCCCCACCCGCGGCCGCGAGCTGACGGTGCTGGAGCAGCTGCTGGGCAACGTCGGCCAGGGCGGGCTGCCGCCGGTCGGCGACGAGGATCCCGGCCAGCGTCCTGGCCAGCGCTAGAGAGCATCGCGCTGCAAAAATCGAGAAGCCCCGGAGCGCAAACTCCGGGGCTTTTTTGATGCGCCCGTGTTCGAGCCGGCCGATCGCTCGACCCCTTTCGCCGCTGTTCCCTTGCGGGCAGAGGATTCGCGGCCAAAGAAAAACGCCCCGGAGATCGCTCTCCGGGGCGTTTCGCATTTCAGGCTCGGCTTCGGCTTAGCCGATCTTGCCCGAGGCCAGGACCGCCAGCAGCAGCAGAGCCACGATGTTGGTGATCTTGATCATCGGGTTCACGGCCGGGCCGGAAGTGTCCTTGTAGGGATCGCCAACCGTGTCGCCGGTGACGGCGGCCTTGTGGGCTTCAGAGCCCTTGCCCCCGTAGTTGCCGTCTTCGATGTACTTCTTGGCGTTGTCCCACGCGCCGCCGCCCGAGGTCATCGAGATGGCGACGAACAGGCCGGTCACGATGGTGCCGAGCAGCATGGCGC
>CAZRKY010000258.1:0-4193 GCA_964600375.1 uncultured Caulobacteraceae bacterium
CGGGCGAGCGGTCGGCGCGGGCGTCCTCGTCGCGGAAGCAGGGCGCGATCTGGAAGTAGCGGTCAAAGCCCGAGACCATCAGCAGCTGCTTGAACTGCTGCGGCGCCTGGGGCAGCGCGTAGAACTTGGACGGATGCAGGCGCGAGGGCACCAGGAAGTCGCGCGCGCCTTCGGGCGAGGACGCCGTCAGGATGGGCGTCTGGAACTCCATGAAGCCCTGGTCGGTCATGCGCCGGCGGATCGACGAGATCACGTTCGAACGCAGGACGATGTTCTTGTGCAGGGTGTCGCGGCGCAGGTCGAGGAAGCGGTACTTGAGGCGCAGCTCCTCCGGATAGTCGGGCTCGCCGAACACCGGCACGGGCAGTTCCTCGGCGTTGCCCAGGACTTCCACGGCCTTGACCCGAACTTCGATGCCGCCGGTCGGGATGTTGGCGTTCACCGTCTCGGGGGTGCGCTCGACCACCTCGCCGTCGATGCGGATGACGCTCTCGGCGCGCAGGCGCTCGACCGTCTCGAAGCCCGGCGTCTCGGGGTGCAGCACCAGCTGGGTCAGGCCGTAGTGGTCGCGCAGGTCGACGAACAGCAGGCCGCCGTGGTCGCGCTTGCGGTGGATCCAGCCCGACAGGCGCACCGAGGAGCCGGCGTCGGAGGGGCGCAGGGCGCCACAGGTGTGTGAGCGATAGGCGTGCATGGGGACGAGCTTCTTTGGCGGTATTTCAGGGTCGCGGGAGGGCGGGAAAATCGAGGCCGGAAGGGCGCATGCGAGGCCCGGAAAGTCAAGGCGGGGGCGGGTTTGGAGGCGTAGCGCCGCGGAGAAGACCAGGACGAGCCAAGACTTGCCTCATCTTGTTGTTTTAATTCATCTTATTACGATCACACCCCTGACAACCCCCGCCATTCCCCTTCCAATGTCATCCCGGAAGCCGCGCAGCGGCTATCCGGGACCTCCGGGCGGCGAAGACGGAGCGTTTGAACGGGAGGTCCCGGCTCGATCCCCGGGTCGGGCCCGGGGCTCGTCCGGGATGACATTGGAGGGGGGATCGTGGCCCCCCTTGACGCCGGGGGCCGGATCAAGCGTCAATTTACCCATAGCCGAAATTGCGAGTGACGATGACCGAACCCCAGAGCACGGGCGCGGCGGACGCGCGCGTGCGCCCTCCCCCGCCCATCGGCCGGCGTTTCCAGCCGGGCCGCTCCGGCAATCCGAAGGGCGGCCCCAGGCGGCCCGAACCGCGCACCGCCGACGTCGAATGGCTGTTCAGCCGCACCGCCACGGTCGAGGTGGACGGCAAGCCCGAGCGGCTGCCGCTGGCCCGGGCGCTGCTGCACATCATGGCCGGCAAGGCCCTGGCCGGC
The DNA here is from genome assembly GCA_964600375.1 of uncultured Caulobacteraceae bacterium. GTDB lineage: Bacteria > Pseudomonadota > Alphaproteobacteria > Caulobacterales > Caulobacteraceae > JAEZEZ01. The sequence goes on from CAZRKY010000258.1 coordinate 1,360, forward strand.
GACCTGAAGGTGGCGTCCGAACTGCTGGCCCTGCACGGCAAGGCCGAGGAGACCCGCGCCGCCCAGGCCGCCGCCCGGGCCAGGAAGGCGGCCGAGGCGCGCGACCGGCGCGAGGCGCAGGAACAGTGGGAGGCGGAGAACACGCCCCTGCCGCCGCCAGTCTTCGCCAAGGGCGACATCTCCGGATCGCTTGAACGGCTGGGCGTCACGACCTGGCAGGACCGCGACCGCGCCATCAGCCGCTGGGCCTACGACCTGCTGGTCTCCGCCGCCCCGGCGCGCTGGGAGGCGCTGGACGAGGCGGAGCGCAAGGCGGTGCTGCGGGCGGTGGAGGACCTGCCGAAGGATGGGCCGTGAGGGGCCAAATCCTTCCCCGTTGGGGAAGGATATCAGGGCGCCCTACCAGCTCAGCGTGCTTGAACCGGTGACCACCGAGGCGTCCGACGAGCCCGTGGCCATGACGTCTGCAGGGCGCGGCTGCAGGGGGCGGGCGCCCGCGGGCCAGCCGTCGCTGAGGGCGGCGTAGGCGACGGTGATGCGGCCCGCCGCCGACGGACGGAAGGCGATCCTCACCGACGGCCCGGGCCCGTACCAGCGCAGCCGGTAGAGGGTGTCGGGGAGCGCCAACAGGCCGTCGGCCGGCTGGCCCTGGACCTGGGTCCCGGCTGACGCCACCGAACTGGTCAGGGTCAGGCGAAGGTCGCGAGCGCCCCTGGCGGGGATCGTCAGCACGACCCGGTCGCCGTCCCGGGCCAGGGTGATCTCGGCCTTGCCCGGCGCGGGGATGGACGGGGCGGCCACGGTCCAGGCCTGGTCGGCGAACAGCTGGGGCATCGGCCTGGATACCGGGGCGCCGCCGCCGGCCGTCAGGACCGAGCGGCTCCACGGATCCAGCCGCTCGCGGGCGCTGATCAGCCGGGCGCGGCCGGTTTCGGCCTCGGCGACGTGCAGCACGTGGCTGGCCGCCGGGGTGCGGGGGCTGGCGGGATCGCGCAGGGCCACGAGCGCGAGCACGGCGATGCCGGCCAGGGTCAGGGCGCCCGCCGCCCGGACGCCGCCTCGCCCCTGAGCCAGGGGCGCCGCGAAGGGCGCGAGCAACAGACCGGCGAGGGCCACGAACAGGCCGAGCAACTCGGGATTGGTCATGCCCAGACCGTCGAACAGCGGGCTGGCCATGCGCAGCACCCAGCCCAGCGCCAGGGCGGCGACCAGCGCGCCCGCGGCGAGCCACGGCGCGCGGGGGCCCGGCAGCCCCGGCAGGGCCGCGACCGCGGCGGCGGCGAGCAACGGCCAGCCAAACAGGAAGGCGATCTGCGGGGCCAGCGCCTGCAGCGCCACGGTGACGACCAGGGCGGCGCAGAGCAGCCCGAGCGTCAGGGCCCTTCCCTCCACGGCGCGGCCCAGCACCAGCAGCGACAGGACGCCGGTCGGCAAGGCGATCACCGCGCCCACGATGTCCCAGCCGCCGACCAGGGAACAGGCCCCGCCCAGCACCACGGCGAGGACAGCCGCCAGGAACCGGCGGCCGCCCTTAAGCAGGGCCAGCAGGGTGACCAGCCCGACCCCGGCCGCCAGCAGGGCGTTGCCCGCGAAGAACAGGCCGAACTGGGCCACCGTCGGGCTCTGGTAGAAGTCGGGTCCCACGGGCGCGACGCGATACACTGCATGGGCCGCGAGCGCGGGCCACAGGAGCAGCAACAGGAACAGCCCCGCCCCCCGCGCGATGTCCAGCCTGCGCTCGGGCAGGCCCCCGGCTCGCGCCGCCAGGCCGATCAGCACCGCCGCCATCCCCAGCAGCAGCCACCCCGCCCACGCCGGATAGGAGACCAGCACGCGGCCGAACAGGTCGGCGAAGACCAGGTCCTGGCCCCGCGCGGGCTCGGCGGTCGCGCGCAGCAGGCCGTCGGCGACCGCCAGGGTCTGGTCGCCCATGTGCTGGAGGCTGCGCGGGTCGAGGTTTTCGGGCCGCGCGGTCGGCGAGTGATAGTCGAAGGGGCGGCCGATCATGGCGATGTTCACCCCCGCCACGCCCGCGGTCTTGGGCACGGTGAAGTCCGAGCCGTTGGGCATGTGGTCGTAGACCCAGGTGTTCAGCGAGCTGGACTCCGGCCGCGCCACCCGGTCGCCGTAGAGCCGCACCACGCCCTCGTTGCGCGGGCCGGTCTCGAACATGAAGGCGGGGCCTGAACTACCGCGGGTCTCGAGGTTCACCACCGCGCCGATGCGCCTGGCCAGCGGGTTGTCGCGCCAGAAGGCGGTGGCGCCGAACAGGCCGGTTTCCTCGCCGTCGGTGATCAGCACGATCAGGTCGCGGCGCGCCGGTCCCCGCGCCCTGATGGCGCGCACGGCTTCGAGAATCGACGACACCCCGGCCCCGTCGTCGGCCGCGCCCGGTGATCCGGCGACGCTGTCGTAGTGGGCCATCAGGGCGACGGCGGGCAGCGCTGGATCGGTCCCGGGCAGGACGCCCAGCACATTGGCGACATCGGCGCCGATCCACTCGTCGCGACCCTTGCGGACGGCCGCGCCGGGCAGGATCTCGGTCCGCAGCCCAAGCGCCCGCAGGCGCGCCGCGACCGCGTCGCGCACCCGCGCATGCTCGGCCGATCCGATCGGATGCGGCGCGCGGCCGATGTCGCGCACGGTTGCCATGGCGCGGGCGGCGGAGAAGTCGGCAGGCGGCGCGGTGGCGGGCCGGGGCTGCGGCGGGGCGGAGGTCAGCCAGGCGAGCGCGACGGCGGCGGCGATCACCGCCCAGAAGGTCCACCACTTCGGCATCGACGAGTCCCCTGCCCCCTGCCCAGCCTACGACCCTCAATCGGTTCCGTCATCCT
>CAZRKY010000259.1:0-4141 GCA_964600375.1 uncultured Caulobacteraceae bacterium
CTGCGACCACTCGAGGCCCATCGTCTTCACATGGGCGAGTGCATCGTCGAGAGCCACGAGGTCGGCGCGTCCGGCGGCGCCGGCGATCTCCTCGTTCAGGGGCAGCAGGGTATGGCCTCCACCGCGTTTGCCGGCGCGGCGGGCGCGCGCATGGTCGACCAGGATGTTGCGCATGATGACGGCAGTGACCGCGAAGAAGTGCGTGCGGTCGCGATACTCGGGCTGGCCGGAGGCGGCCAAGCGGAGATAGGCTTCGTTCAGAAGCGCGGTGGGCTGAAGGGTGTGGCCGCCGGGCTGACGCCGCATGTAGCCGGCGGCGATCTTGCGCAGCTCGGCGTAGACCAAGGGCAACAGCTTCTCGTAGGCCTCGCGTTCACCGCTCTGGATGCCGTTGAGGAGCAGGGTGATGGGCTGCGTGTCGTTCATGGCGTGCCCAGCCCGGCCAGGCGGCGCTCGACGGCCTGACGGCGGGTATCGATGTACTCGCTTTGGATCCCGCGAGACTCGAATTCGCGCCAGCAGGCCATGGCTTCGTTCAGAAAGCCGCGCGCGGGGGCGGGATCGGCCACCGCGCCGTTCAGCTCGAAGCAGCGGGCGGTGTCGCGCAGATCCATGGGCCGGGCCTTTTTCGGGTCGAAGGAGCGGGACAGCGGCAGGCAGGCGGCCGCATCGCGGGCCGCGGCGGCGCGGTCGTGCCGTTCGAACGCCAGCCAGCCGCGTTCGGCGTACGCCATGACGAGATCGCGGCGCGTTTGAAGGCGGGCCGGATCGGCGGCGAGGCCTTTGGCGAAGAAATCGATGGTCTGGCCGTAGGCGCGCTCGGCCTGGTCGCGCTGGCCGGCGCGGGCGTGGGAGTCGGCGATGGCCATGCTGACCTGAGCGCGGAGGCGAGCAGTGTCTTTGAAAGCTGGGTTGAGGGCGGCGACACGCTCGAGATCGGCCAGGGCGCGGGTGAGTTCCACGACGCCGCGGCGGGGCTCGAGTTCGCGCCAGGTGTCGGCGATCTGCAGGGCGGCCATGACTTCATCCAGGCGGGCGGTGAAGCTCGAGGGTTCGGCGGCCGCGAGGCGGGCGGCGATGTCGCGGGCGTGTTGGTATTCGGGCAGCGAGAGATCGGCGCGGATGCCGCGGCGGGTGAACGGGCTGCGCAGGGTGTCGCCGCGGTTGGTATAGGCGCTGACGAGCGCGCGTTGAGCGGAGATGTCGTTGGGCCGTTCGGCCAGGATCTGCTGATTGAGACGAATCGCGTGGCCGAACGCTTCGAGCGCGTCATCATCCTGGCTGGCGAGTTTGGCGGTATGGCCCTGGCGGAGGTAGACCGCGCCGATCTGGCGGCGGGAGGCGAGACCAGGTTCGAGGCGGTCCTGCTCAGCGGCGGCCTCGGCGGCCTGGCGGAAGCTCTCGCGAGCGGCCGCGAGGTCGGCGCGGCGGAGGTCGAGGTCGCCTTGACGCAGGTAGCCCGCGGAACGTTCACGGGCGGATCCGCTGGCGAGGGCGAGCCGCAGGCCCCGGGCGAGCATCGCTGCGGCGTCGGCGGATTGGCCGGAGGAGACCAGCCCGTCGCTGACCTTGAAGCAGGCGCTGGCGAGGCGGGCAGCGAGGCGGGGATCGGAGGGCTGATCGCCACCGGTGGCCTGGAGAAGCAGGTCCAGCGCCTTGCGGTAGCTGGCCAGGGCCTCCTTGGTTTGGCCGAGGTTGGCGCCGTAGCGATCGCCGAGGACGTCGCCGGTTTTCTCGTAGGCGGCGCCGAGTTCGAGCATGAGGTCGCGATCACCGCGCGAATCGGCGGCGAGGCCATCGAGATATTCGCGGGCGGTGGAGGCGACGAGTTGACGAGCGGGGAGTGAACCGGCGAGGTCCTTGATGGAATCGTGGAAGTCGAAGAGGAAGCGATTGGCGAGGAAGCGGACCTGGGCGAAGCGTTTTTCGGCGCGGCGGGCCTGGACGGTGGAATAGATCGCGGAGCCGACCAGCGCGGCGGTGAGCAAGGCGACGGCGGCGGAAGCGAGCGCGTGACGGCGGAGGAACTTGCCGGCGCGATAGGCAAAGCTGTCGGGCTGCGCGGTGACGGGCCGGCGCGAGAGGACGTTTTCGAGGTCGGCGGCGAAGTGCTCGGCGGTGGCGTAGCGCCGGGCGGGTTCCTTGTGGAGGGCCTTCAGAATGACGGTGTCGAGGTCGCCGCGCACGCGCCGCCGCCAATCGGGCGGAGCCACGGTGCTGGGCAGGGCGGGTTGTTCTTCCTGCGAGGCGCGAATGGCTTCGAGGGTGGAGCGGGTGGTGAGCGAGAGGGGCCGCTGGCCGGTGACGAGCTCATAGAGCACGGCTCCGAGCGAGTAGATATCGCCGGCGGTGCCGACGGGCTCCCCGCGCAACTGTTCGGGACTGGCGTAATCGGGGGTCAGCCAGCGCTGTTCGGGAAGTGTCCGGGTGACATCGCCGCTGTCGGGGGTGAGCAGTTTGGCGATGCCGAAGTCGAGCAGCTTGACGGTGCCGTCGGCGGTGACGAAGATGTTGCCCGGTTTGAGGTCGCGGTGCACGATGAGTTTCTGGTGGGCATATTGAACGGCCCGGATGGCGGTGACGGCCAGACGCAAGCGGGCGTCGAGGCCGAGCCGGCGGGCCTCGGCGTGGCGGAGGAGCGATTGGCCTTCGATGGCCTCCATGACGAGGTAGGGCTGGCCGCCGGGGGCGCTGCCGCCATCGAGCAGGCGGGCGATGTGGGGATGGTCGAGCGCGGCGAGGATCTGGCGTTCCTCGAGGAAGCGCCGGCGAGCGCCGGGCGTATCCATGTCGCGGCGGATGATCTTCAGCGCCGCCCGCTGGATGAAGGCTCCGTCGTCGCGGGCCACCTCGTAGACGGTCCCCATGCCGCCCTTGCCGAGAATGCCGATCATGCGCCAGACGCCGACACTGCGGCCGGTCCAGGCGTCGTCGAGCGAGCGGTGGAGGTCGGCGGCTTCCGCGCCCACCGCGTGGCGGACTTCGTCCCAGGCGGCGCCGCCGCGGTCGTGAGCCAGGAGGCTCCAGGCCTCTTCGAACAACTCCGAGTCGCCGGCGCAGGTTTCGCGGAGCCAAGCCTCGCGGGCCTCGACCGGGCGGTCGAGGGCCTGGTCGAAAAGCTCCTGGGCCTGGCGCAAGAACTCGGAAGTGGATCGGCGAGTGCTCAATTTTGATCCGCAGGACCAGCGTACGAAATTTTTTTCGGCTCCGTGATCGATTCGCGGCGACGCTCCCGTTGGTCAAGATGAAGGCGGAAGACAACAAAGGGCCGCCGGACAAGAACAGGAGAAAACAACAATGAATCGCCAAATTATCACGATCGGAGCGGCCGCTCTTTTCATGGCGGCGCCGGGGCTCCCCGCCAACGACCTGCAGCAGCCGGGTCCGGCCTTCGACATCGACGTCTTCGAGCAGAACATCCGGACGGCGTTGAACCGCAAGGCCGTGGGGTACGCCTATGCGATTTCGCAGAACGGGCAGTTGAGGAAGGCCGGCCAAGGCGGCCAGGCGCGGACCTTCGTGGACGCGCCGGCGACGGCGCAGAGCGCCAACAAGCGGATGAACATCGCCAGCATTTCGAAGCCGATCACGGCGACGCTGGTGCACAAGCTGATTCAGGACAAGCTGGTGCCGGGGTTTCCGAACATCAGCCTGAACACGCGCATCGGCGCCTTCCTGCCGGCGGGATGGCAGAAGGGTCCGAACGTGACGACGTTGACGTTCGCGGATCTGCTGTCGCAGTACACGGGTATGAATGACAATGGCGGCGCGACGGGCACGAACGACCTGCGCGACTGGATCGCCACCGGAGTGACTCGGCCGAAGACGCAATACAAGTACATCAACGCCAATCTCGCCATCTTCCGCATCATGATTCCGTACATGATGCTGGACGCGAACGGCCGGGCGAACATCAACACGCTGGAGCAACAGAATCCAGCGGGCTTCTCGGAGTTCTGCGGCAACTTCTACAAGGCGGCCGTCCGGGTGTACCTGTTCGGGCCGATGGGGATCCAGAACGCCGATATGGTGAACGCGGATCCGCAACCCACGCTGCTGTACTCGACGAACGCTCTCGAGAAGGGCGTGAAAAACGGCGACTGGACGGAGGTTGGCGCCGGGGGCGGGTGGTACCTGTCGG
>CAZRKY010000260.1:0-4135 GCA_964600375.1 uncultured Caulobacteraceae bacterium
CCGCGGCGAGGGGATCAGTCCGACGGACGTGCGCTACTGCAACAACGGCGTGGCGTTGAGGTTCGTACCGGCCTAGGCGAGCGCGCCGAAGGGGCTAGAATTCCGACTCGTGGAACTTGTCCCTGCGCTCATTCTGGCCGGCGCCATCAACGCCGCCCTGTTATCGGCCATGATGGCCTTCGCTGCCCGGAAAGAGCGGCAGGCCGCGTGGCTGAGCGCTTCGCTCGGGGTGCTGTCCGTCGCTGTGATTGCGATCCTGGCGAGCAACCAGTCCGAGGGCCAGGACGAGCGAGTTGCGCTTTCGCTGGAGACGATCGCCGCCCTCGCGTCGGGTCCAACCCTTTTCCATTATGTCCTCGCGGCGATGAAGCGCCCCGTTCGCTTGCGGCCAACCCTGCTCCACTATCTCCCGGCCGGCGTCGCCGCGCTCGCGATGCCCGCGATTGCCATGGGCTGGATCGATCCGCCCGCGCCATTGTTCCTCTGCCTCTTCCAAGCGGCTTACACCCTCGCTGCAGCGTTGGTTCTGCTGCGGTGGCGACAGTCCGGGGACCACTCCTGGCATGGACTGATCTGGCCGGTGGGCGCCCTGGCGACCATGGGCGCCATCCATGCCGGACAGCTTGCCCGCCTGACCGGCGTTGCAGGTCGCGACGATGCCAATATCGTGGCGCTGATCGGCGCGTTGGGCGCGCTCGGCCTGCTCGCCGCCGCACTGGCGGCCCGGCAGGTTTCCACCAAGGTGGCTGCGGCGCGCTACGCGCGCTCGTCGCTGGACGCCGCTCGCCTGACAGCGATCCTTGAGCGACTGACGTCCGAGTTGGAGGTCTGCTTCAGCCGGCCGGATCTCTCGCTGCCCGAGCTCTCATTGGCGGCTGGCGTTCCCGCGCATCACGCCTCACAGGCGCTGTCGGAAATTGGACGAACGACCTTCACAGAACTGGTGGCGCAGAGGCGGGTGACCGAGGCCAAGCGACTGCTCTCCGATCCAGTCAATGCGACCGTGGCGGTCGAGCCCATCGGCATGGAGGCAGGGTTCCGATCGCGGTCGGCCTTCTACACAGCCTTCCGTTCCGTCACCGGGCAGACTCCGGCTGAGTTCCGGCGGACGATCATGTCCGGGCCAAGCGGCGGGGACACGGAAGAGACTGAAGTCGCCAACGATCGGGTCTAGTCCGACTGCATTGTCCGCAGTCGGGAGAGTGCTCAGTGTCCAGGAATACAGCGTCGGCGATCACGATCGCCATTGCCCTCACATCCGCATCATGGGGGTGCAGCGCCGAAGGTCGGCCTGCCGGCGGCGCCACGGTCGCCAGCGCTTACAGGCCTACGCCTGCCGGCTCGGAATGTCGGGTTGGCGGGGTCCCCGCGGAGGCCTGGACTACGGCGGCGGCTGCCCAGGCCGGGTGGAACCAGGCCATCCTTGATGAGGCCTGGGCCAAGGCAGAGGACTCCGGTTACGCGGCGGGGATGCTGATCTACCGCGGCCAGGTGATCGGCAGCTTTGGGGACGTGAGCCGACCCTACCAGACCCGATCGATCCGCAAGAGCCTGCTCAATGCCGTGATTGGTCAGCTGGTGGCGTCCGGCAAGATCAGCCTGGACGCCACGCTCGGCGACATCGGGATCGACGACGTGCCCGCCCTGACCGCAGCCGAGAAGCAGGCTACGGTCCGCGACCTGTTGATGTCGCGTTCTGGCGTCTACCACGCGGCTGCGTACGCCACGGCCATGGACAACGAAGATCGCCCCGAGCGCGGCTCACACGTTCACGGGACCTGGTTCTGGTACAACAACTGGGATTTCAACGCGCTGGGCTCTATCGTTGAGAAGACGACCGGCGCGAAGGTCTACGACCTGTTCCGGCGCGGGGTCGCGGACCCGACCGGGATGCAGGACTTTGGACCCGCCGTCGCCTCCTATCACTATGACGCGGACGCCTCGACCCACCCGGCCTATCTGTTCGACATGTCAACGCGCGACCGGGCGCGGCTGGGGCTTCTGTACCTGAACGGCGGGTGCTGGAACGGTCATCAGATTCTCCGCCAGGACTGGGTCCGCGACTCCACGTCGCCGCTGACCGACCGGGCGGCAAGCGGCTCGCCGGACTATGGCTATTTGTGGTGGTCCCAGCGCGGCGTCGGCGACATGAAGGGGCGGCTGATCATGGCCAGAGGCAACGCCCACCAGTACATCACCCTGATCCCGGAGGCGGACGCCGTCCTGGTCATGACCAACGACATGGGGCGCCCGGGGTGGGTGAATTGGGTGCGGAACCGCCTGCACCTGGGGCCCCAGTTCGACGACTATGGAGCCGTCCTGAAGGCCGTGGTGCGCGCCCGGCCGCGGGAGGCGCCTCCTGCATAGGGGCGAGGACATCAGTCAGGCGCTGCTGCAACAACGGCGTGGCGCTGAGGTTCGTGCCGGCGTGATGCATTCTTCTCCCCTTGAGGGAGAAGACTATCCGCGCACGATCAGCGCTCCGCGCTGAGCGTCCTTGGCGCGGCAAGATGAGGGGTCGCGCCGCGGCGTAACCCCCCATCCACCCACGCAAGCACGGCCCCGCATGCGCGGGACCGTGCGTGGGTTCCCGCCTTCCCCCTCAAGGGGGGAAGAGGGAGGCTAGCTCTTCACCTTGACGTATTCCCCCGGCGCTTCGCCAAGCGGCTTGAGCTTGCCCTTGGCCGGGTCGCGGGCCGGGATCATCTTGCCCGACTTCTCGGCCAGCCAGGCGCGCCAGTGGGGCCACCAGGAACCCGGATGTTCGGTCGCGCCGGACACCCACTCTTCCAGCGTCGCGGGCAGCTTGTCGTTGGTCCAGTGGTTGTACTTCTTCGCGTCGGGATGGTTCACCACGCCGGCGATGTGGCCTGAGCCGGCCATGGTGAAGGTCACCGGCCCGCCGAAAAGACGCGCCGACTTGTAGACCGAGCGCGACGGGGCGATGTGGTCCTCCTTCGAGGCCTGGAAGTAGAGCGGCGTCTTGACCTTGCCGAGGTCCAGCGTCTGGCCGCCCATGACCATCTCGCCCTTGGCCAGCTGGTTCTGGCCGTAGAGCTTGCGCAGGTAGCTCATGTGCAGGGCCTTGGGCATGCGGGTCTGGTCGCCGTTCCAGAACAGCAGGTCGAAGGCCGCGGGCTCCTTGCCCAGCAGGTAGTTGTTGACGAAGAACGACCACACCAGGTCGTTGGCGCGCAGGGCATTGAAGGTGTCGGCCATGGCCGCGCCGGGCAGCACCCCGCCGGCCGCGTCCATCCGCTGCTCCAGCTCGGCCAGCCAGGCCTCGTCGGTGAAGATCAAGAGGTCGCCGGCTTCGGAGAAGTCATGCTGGGCGGCGAAGAAGGTGGTGGAGTTGACCCGCTTGTCGCCGGTCGCCGCCATGTGGGCCAGCGCCGCGCCCATCAGGGTGCCGCCGATGCAGTAGCCGACGGTGTTCAGCCGATCAGTCCCGCACTGCTCCATGACCTTGGAGGAGGCCAGGTAGATGCCGTCCTGGAGGTAATCGTCAAAGGTGGCGCCGGCCAGCGACACATCCGGGTTCACCCAGCTGCAGACGAAGACCGTGAAGCCCTGGCTGGTCAGCCAGCGGATCATGGAATTCTCGACCCGCAGGTCCAGGATGTAGAACTTGTTGATCCAGGGCGGGAAGATCAGCAGCGGGATCTCGTGCTGGGTCTCGGTTGTCGGGCTGAACTGCAGCAATTCAAACAGCTTATCGCGCCAGACCACCTTGCCCGGGGCCGTGGCGACGTTCTCGCCCACCTTGAAGCGCGAGCTGTCGGACTGGCTGATGGCCAGCTGGCCGCCGCCGCGTTCGATGTCGGCGGCGAACTGCTCCATGCCCTTGACCAGGGTGTCGCCGCCGGACTCGACCATGGCCTTGAGCGCCACGGGGTTCGACGCCAGGAAGTTCGAGGGCGAAAAGGCGTCGGTCAGCAGCTTCATGAAGAAGCCCGCCCGGCGCTTGGTCATCGGATCGACGTCCTCGACCGACTCCATCAAGGAGTTCAGCCAGTCGGAGGTCAGCAGGTACGACTGCTTCATGGTGTCGAAGACGGGGTTTTCGGACCACTCCGGCGCATTGAAGCGCTTGTCGCCCCGGGCGGCGGTGACCGAGGGCTCGACCGTCTCGCCC
>CAZRKY010000261.1:0-4125 GCA_964600375.1 uncultured Caulobacteraceae bacterium
CGGCCGCCGCGGAGCGGTTTCGCTTCGTCGCGCTGGGCGACACGTCCTACCAGCTGCCGCGCGACGCGGGACGCTATGCGGCGTTGATCGAAGCGATCAATCGTGAGCAGCCGGCGTTCTCGATCCATGTCGGCGACTTCAAGGGTTACAGCTCGTGCGCGGATGACCAGTTGCTCGCCGTCGCCGGCTTTCAGCGCTTCGCCGGGGCTGTGTTCTTGACGCCTGGCGACAATGAATGGGCCGATTGCGAGGGCGACGAGGCCGGGCGGTTCCAGCCGCTGGAACGCCTGGGTGCGCTGCGGCGGCTGTTCTTCGCCGCCGACCGCAGTCTGGGCGCCCGGCCGTTGCCGCTGGAGCGACAGGCGGGCTTTCCGGAGAACGGCCGCTGGGTCCGGTCCGGCGTGGTCTTCGCCACCGTCCACGCCACGGGTCCCGATAACGGACTGGTGGTGACTGACGAAGCGTTGGCGCGGGACTCTCTGGCTCGGGTCGTGGCGGGCAAGGCCTGGATGACGGCGGCCTTCGCAGAGGCCCGCGCACGCGGCGCGCCCGGCCTGGTGATCGCCTTCCACGCCGATCCCTGGCTCGCTTCCGGCGCCATCTACGAGAACGGGCCGCTCGACTGGATTCGCCAGATCGTGAGGGCGGAGGCGGCGACCTACGCCGGCCAGGTTCTGCTGGTCCACGGCGACAGCCACCGCCTGACCATCGACCAGCCGTTCCGACGGCCCGACATCGAGCGCGGGGTCACGACGGGCATGAACGTGACGCGCCTGATGGTCCCGGGGTGGCCAGATCACCGGGCCGTCGTGATCGACGTGGAGACCGGGGGCGCGGGGCTCTTCTCGTTTCGCCCCATCTTCGCGCCCGAGGAGGCGGCCGGCGCCCGGCCCTGAGGAGTTGATGGCCGGTTGTCGCCGCCTGATCGGCCGCGACAACAACATGCGAGCGTTATAGTAACTACAGATCACAGCTCAAATATTGCCTCCGAATGTTATGCTGTGATCTTCGCGATACGCGAGCAGGCTATGTAACAGATTCAAGATAGTCAGTATTGACCGCGTTTGTGCTCAAAGTTTACCGCAGTCCTGATGGGGGCGCGTCCTGGGGACGACGCCTGGGTATCAGGAGGAACTGCTTTGAAAATCCAAACCGCTCGTCAGCGTCTGTTGGCGTCGACAATCATCGGGGGCGCGGCGCTGCTGGCCCTGCAGGCCGCACCGGCGTTCGCGCAGGATGACGCCACCGAAGTCGAGGGCGTCGTCGTCACCGGCTCGCGCATCGTCCGCCAGGACTTCGAGGCCATCAGCCCGGTCACCACCGTCGGATCCGAGCAGCTTGAACTGACGGCCACGCTCACGGTCGATACCCTGCTGAACGAACTGCCCCAGATCGTGCCGGGCAACACCCGCACCTCGAACAACTCGGGCGGCGAGGCCTTCTCCACGATCGACCTGCGCGGTCTGGGCGCCAACCGCACCCTGGTGCTGATCAACGGCGAGCGCGTCCCAGCTTCGTCGCCCACGGGCGTGGTCGACCTGGGCACCATCCCGGCCTCGCTGATCGACCGCATTGAGGTCGTCACCGGCGGCGCCTCGGCGGTCTACGGCTCGGACGCCCTGTCCGGCGTCGTCAACTTCATCCTCAAGGACGACTACGAAGGCGCCGAGATCACGGCGACCTACGGTTCGTCCTTCGAAGGGAAGGCCCCGGAAGTCGAAGTCAACGCCCTGCTGGGCGGCAACTTCGCCAACGGCCGCGGCAACCTGACCGCCTACGCCGCCTACTACAATCGCGAGAAGGTGCTGCAGTCGGAGTTCGCCTATTCGCGCAACCAGGGCGCCATCTGCTACGGACCCAACGGCGGCACCCAGCTGGTGGTCTGCGACACGGCGGCCGAGGCCATCCAGTTGGGCATGGCCTCCCCCGGCGGTTCGGGGACGCCGGCGTGGGGCTGGATCACCAACAACGGCGCCAACCCGTTCCAGAACCTGTCGGTGCTGCTGCCCGGCCAGTTCGCCGCGGCCAACACCGATTGTAACGCCGCCACGCCCGGGGTCGCGGTGAACACCGGCAACCTGTCGTTCAACGACGCCGGCCAGCTGACGCCGCGCTTCAACTCGGCCGCCAACGCCTGCGGCGTTCCGGACCGGGCCGCGGGATCCTCGCGCTACAACTATGCGCCGGACAACTACCTGATCATCCCGGGTGAGCGCATCAACATGGTCACCACCGGCAGCTACGACATCAACGACAATGTCCGCGCCAAGCTGATGCTGAACTTCGCCAACTCGGCCTCCGAGGTCCAGCTGGCCCCGACCCCGGCGACCGGCCTGAGCATCACCCTGACGCCGAACATGCAGGCCCTGATCAAGGCCAATGCGCCGGACCTGTGGATCGCCCTGCAGTCTCGCCCCAACCCGCTGGCCAACTTCACCATGGACCGGCGCTCCAACGAGGTGGGCACCCGCAACCAGTTCATCGAGAGCAACGGCTTCTTCGGCACGTTCACCCTGGAGGGAGACTTCAACGACAACTGGAGCTGGTCGACGACCGCCAGCTACGGTTCGAACCGCCTGGACAAGCGCGGCACCAACAGCGTCAACCGCACCGCCCTGCAACAGGGTCTTGCCGGTTGTCAGACGGCCGCCGGCGCTCCGCTGGGCAGCGCTGCGCTGCCGGGCTGCGTGCCGCTGGACATCTTCGGGCCGGGCACCCTGACGGCGCCGATGGTCAGCTTCCTGCGGATCAACACCTTCGACGAGACCCAGGTCGAGGAAACCCGGATCGCCGGCTATGTGCGCGGCGACCTGTTCGAGCTTCCGGCCGGACCGGTCGCGGCGGTGTTCGGCTTTGAGTACCGCGACACGGACATCACCTTCCGCGTCGACAACGAACAGCGCACCGGCAACATCTTCGGCTTCAACGCCATCCAGGACGTGAACGGGTCGGTCCAGGTGACCGAGCTCTACGCAGAGGTCGCGGTCCCGCTGCTCAAGGACCAGCCGCTGGCCTACTACCTTGGCCTGGAAGGCGGCTATCGATCGTCGGACTATTCGACGGTCGGCACGGTCGAGACCTTCAAGGTCGGCGGCGAGTGGGCGCCGGTGGAATGGCTGCGCTTCCGGGCGATGTACAACGAGGCCACCCGCGCCCCGTCGGTCATCGAACTGTTCCGGGCCGGCGACCAGGGCTTCGTCACCTACGTCGACCCCTGCCGCTTCAACAACCCCGGCCAGAACCCCGCCTTGCAGGCCTTCTGCGTCGCCCAGGGGGTGCCGGCGCCCCTGATCCCGAACTTCACCGCCAACAACGCCCAGGTGCAGACCTTCGCCTTCGGCAACCCGAACCTGAAGCCCGAGACCGCGACCTCGGTCACCCTCGGGTTCGTGCTGCAGCCCGACTGGTTCCCGGTCGGCGATTTTCGCGCCACGGTCGACTACTACAAGATCGAGATCGAGGACGCCGTGGCGGGCCGGGGCGCGCAGTTCTTCATCAACAGCTGCTACGGCACGCTGGGAGCTGACGCCGCCGCCTGCGCCCGCATCGTGCGCGATCCGGTCACCGGCCAGGTCGCCAGCGTCAACACCACCATCGCCAACCTGCAGTCGATCGCCACCGAAGGCTTCGATATCCAGCTGGAGTGGACGGTGAACCTGGAGGACACCTTCCTGCCGATCCCGGGCCGCCTGCGGATCAACGAACTGTTCTCGCGCGTCCGCGACGCCTCGCTGAACGGCTTCGACTTCGCCGGCACGACCGGCGGCGCGATCGGCACCGCCGCCTTCGACTGGAAGTCGGTCCTGTCGGCCTACTATTCGGTCGGCGACTGGACCCTCTTCGCGCGCTGGAGCTATGTGCCGAAGCTGTGCGACATCACCTTCTCGGTCTCGACCGAAGAGAATGGCGCGTGCGGCGGGAAGTTCGGGGTGGACGACTTCGGGGTCTATGATCCGGCGGCCAGCTACGTCGACGTTTCTGCGCGGTGGGCGATCACCGACAACTTCCAGGTCACCGGCTACATCGGCAACCTGTTCGACGAGACGCCTCCGCAGACCGCGGGTGGCGCCGCCGGCGGCGGCCAGGCCAACACCGACCCGGCGACCTACCGCGTGCTCGGCCGGA
>CAZRKY010000262.1:0-4091 GCA_964600375.1 uncultured Caulobacteraceae bacterium
AGCAATCCTGGCATGGTACGACGCCCATGCGCGAGACCTGCCCTGGCGGGTCGGGCCTGTCGACCATGCCGAAGGCGTTCGCGCCGATCCCTACCGGGTCTGGCTCTCGGAGGTGATGCTGCAGCAGACCACCGTGCCGCACGCCACGCCCTATTTCCTGGAGTTCACCCGCCGCTGGCCGACGGTTTCGGACCTGGCCGCCGCGGAGGACGGGGCGGTGATGGCGGCCTGGGCCGGGCTTGGCTACTACGCCCGGGCCCGCAACCTGCTGGCCTGCGCCCGGGCCGTGGCGGGCGAGCACGGCGGCGTCTTTCCCGACACCGAGGAAGGCCTTCGCGCCCTGCCGGGCGTGGGCGCCTACACCGCCGCCGCGGTGGCGGCGATCGCCTTCGACCGGGCGGCCAATGTGGTGGACGGCAATATCGAGCGGGTGATGGCGCGCGTGTTCGCCGTCGAAACGCCGCTGCCCGACGCCAAACCCGAGCTCAAGCGGCTGGCGGGTTCGGTGGTCGCGACAGACCGGCCCGGCGACTGGGCCCAGGCGTTGATGGACCTTGGCGCCACGATCTGCCGGCCGAAGGCGCCGCTGTGCGAGCGCTGCCCGGTCTCGGCCCAGTGCGCGGCCTTCGCACGCGGCGATCCCGAGACCTTCCCGCGCAAGGCGCCCAAGGCCGCGCGCCCGCGCCGGCATGGGGTCGCCTGGCTGATCGAGGACGGCGGGCGGTTCGCCCTGGTGCGACGCGAAGGCCGGGGCCTGCTCGGCGGCATGCTGGGACTGCCAACGACGGAGTGGCGCGATGCGCCATTCGCGGATCATGAGATCGAAGCGATCGCCCCGGTCGCGGCGGCTTGGCGCGACCTCGGCGAGATCGAGCACGTGTTCACGCACTTTGCGCTGACCTTGCGGGTGTTCGCAGCCTCGGCGGCCGCTCCGCCGGATGCCGTGCTGACCGACGCCGAGGGCCTGTCGGCCCTTCCCAGCGTGTTCCTGAAAGCCGCCCGTCTGGGGTCTAGTTCAACCCGGCCCGCACCTGGGCGCGCAGGGTATCGATAGAGGCGAAGCCCTTGTCGGTCTTGAAGCGCCAGTAGGTCCAGCCGTTGCAGGCCGGGGCGTTCTCCAGCAGGGCGCCCAGCTTGTGGATCGATCCTGACAGCGACCCGTGCACCAGCGAGCCGTCGGCGCGGACGCGGGCTTCATGCTCGCCCTTGGGGCAGTACAGCCGGTCGCCAGGCCGCAGTAGCCCGGCCTCGACGATCGAGCCGAAGGGAATGCGCGGCTCCAGCTTCTTTGAACCCATCACTTCGAGGTCCTCGGGCGAAGACGCCGTGACCTTGGCGATGCGCTTCTTCGCCAGCTTGGCGTAGGTCTCGTCGCGTTCGATCCCGATCCAGCGGCGGCCCAGGCGCTTGGCGGCTGCCCCGGTAGTGCCGGTGCCGAAGAAGGGGTCCAGGACGATGTCGCCGGGCTTGGACGCCGAGAGCAGCACGCGGTGCAGCAGCGCCTCGGGCTTCTGGGTCGGGTGCGCCTTGACCCCGTTCTCGTCCTTCAGCCGCTCCTCACCCGTGCACAGGGCCAGGGTCCAGTCCGAGCGCATCTGGATGTCTTCGTCGAAGGCCTTCAGGGCGTCGTAGTTGAAGGTGTAGCGCTTCTGGCCGCGCGACTTGGCGGCCCAGATCAGGGTCTCGTGCGCGTTGGTGAAGCGCGTGCCCTTGAAGTTCGGCATCGGGTTCGACTTGCGCCAGATGATGTCGTTCAGCACCCAGTAGCCCAGGTCCTGAATGGCGACGCCCAGGCGGAAGACGTTGTGGTAGCTGCCGATCACCCAGATGGTGCCGTCGTCCTTGAGCACGCGGCGGCACTCGGCCAGCCATTCGCGGGTGAACTTGTCGTAGTGCTCGAAGCTGGCGAACTGGTCCCAGTCGTCGTCAACCGCGTCGACCTTGGAATTGTCGGGGCGCAGCAGGTCGCCGCCCAGCTGAAGGTTGTAGGGCGGGTCAGCGAAGATCAGGTCCACGGACTTGTCGGGCAGGGTGCGGAGAATCTCCACGCACTCGCCGATGTGCACGATATCGGTCTTCAACATGTCCCAGGTCCCGGCTTGAACCGGGAGACTCAAGGGAACGCGGTAAACGCCCGATTAAGTTAACCTTTGCGGGGCGGACATGTAATTCGGTGCCCGTGTACTCATTCCGGTGACCGTTCGCGCCGCGGCGACCCGGGTGGAGTGGAATGAGTACACTGTCACCGAATTACCCCTCCAGCTGAAGCTCCATCTGCTCCACCATCAGCCGCACCCGCCCGAACGCCCTACGGTGGATGGGGCAGGGACCCAGGCGGTCCAAGGCCTCGGCATGGACCGGCACGCCGTAGCCCTTGTGCAGGGCGAAGCCGTAGCCCGGGTAGACCGCGTCCATCTCGATCATCAGCCGGTCGCGCGCCACCTTGGCCAGGATCGAGGCCGCCGCGATGGAGGCCGAATGGCCGTCGCCCCCCACCACGGTGCGGACCTCGCAGGGGAGGGGAAAGCGGTAGTTGCCGTCGACCAGCGCGATGGCCGGCTGGATCGACAGGCCTTCGATGGCCCGGCACATGGCCTTGCCGGTGGCGTGCAGGATGTTGAGCGCCGCGATCTCAGCGATGTCGGCCGAGCCCACGCACCAGGCCAGCGCCTGCTGCTTGATGACCAGCTCAAGCTCCTCCCGCCGCGCGGCCGTCAGCTTCTTGGAGTCGTCGAGGCCCCTGGGGATGCGCTTCGGATCCAGGATCACCGCCGCGGCCACGACCGGCCCGGCCCAGGGCCCGCGCCCGGCCTCGTCCACGCCGCACACCACCTGCTCGCCGCACAGCCTCTCCATGCGGAAGTGGGGGCCTTTGCGTTTCGCGGGCTTGGCGGGAAGCTTGCTCATCTGCCCTTCGCCATAGCCTCGCATTCGGCGTGACGGAAGCAGGTCGTCAGATGATCATTGACCATGCCGACCGCCTGCATCCAGGCGTAGACGATCACAGGGCCGGTGAACTTGAAGCCCTTGGCCTTCAGCGCCTTGGAGACCTCGACCGCCAGGGGCGTCTGGGCCGGGATGCCGGTGGCGGGGGTGAACCGGTTCTGCAGCGGCTTGCCGTCGACGAAGCGCCAGCAGAAGTCGGAGAAGTCCTCGCCCCGGTCGCGCATGTCGAGGAAGATCCTGGCGCCGTTGATGGCCATGTCGATCTTGGCGTTGGAGCGGATGATCCCGGCGTCGGCCATCAGCCGTGCGCGGTCGGTGTCGCCGTAGCGGGCGACCTTCTCCGGATCGAAGTTGTCGAAGGCGGCCCGGAAGTTCTCGCGTTTGCGCAGGATGGTGATCCACGCCAGCCCGGCCTGGAACCCGTCCAGCACCAGCTTTTCCCAAAGGGCGCGGCTGTCGTACTCGGGCACGCCCCATTCCTCGTCATGATAGGCGACGTACTGGGGGTCTTCCTTCGGCCAGGGGCAGCGGATCGGGGGTGAAATCATTCGTCAGCTTACCTTCGAGGGTCTTGCCTTGGCGCGCCGTTCACTGCGCTCTTCGCGACGTTTTTCAGCGAGCGCCTGACGACCCTCTGGTGATTGTAGGGGCGCTGCGAACGCCGCAGAAACCACGCCAGCGGGCCCGGCCTGCATCACGCACATGAACATGTGCCCGCCGATCAACGGCATCCAATGATGTTCAAGCAGGCGGACGAAACGCGCGTGGATGTCGGCGAGCTCTGGATAGTTAAACTGCACCGGCTGCCGAGGTTTTAGGAGGGACTTCAGGGTGCCCTTGTGAAGAACCCCCCCGGCCTTCCCGTACAGCCCTATTAGTTCGGGTTTCGTCATGAACGCCACGGTCTTAGGTGCGTGGTGGGTAATCCCACCCTTGGAGACCTCATCGAATGGGACGGGGTAGAACTCGGGGTGCAACTCGGTGAGCATCTTCATGATGGTTCCTGCGTGCCACTCGTCCTTGGCGGCCTTCAGCTCCTCGATATCGCCGTGTGCGACGATACAGCCGAGCGCAATCAGTTCGCAGACCATGCGGAATTGCAGGTAGCAGGACTCCTTCACGATTGGAGCAGGTAGGCCCGACAT
>CAZRKY010000263.1:0-4078 GCA_964600375.1 uncultured Caulobacteraceae bacterium
CGGCGGCGACCAGCAGGATGCCGGTGTGGGAAGCCGCGCCCAGCAGCGCGCCAGGGACGCCGGAGACCTTCGCCGCCGTGGGGCCGAGCCAGCCGGTGGCGACGGCGCGGCCGATCACCTCCCAGGACGTCTTCCAGATCAGCATGGCGGCGACAAAGTCGCCGACGGCCGCGGTCAGGCCGCCGACCAGCACCGCCTTGAGCGGACTCCAGGGGCGGCTCACTTGGTTGGCCACGGCTGTTGCTGTCGACATCGGATGAACTCCCCCAGGACCCGGCCGCCCGGCCGTGTCATGAGGTTGCCGCCGTCCGGGCGGCGGGGTGAACGGCGATGAGACGGGCCAACGCTTTGTTGCGACCGGCGACCGGGATCGCCGCCGCCCTCGCCAGACAACGAACGAGGCGCCCGCTGGGAAACGGGCGCCTCGAAACCGTGGGCGGCTGGGACGACGCGGGGTCGGTCGGCGGGTCGCGTCGCTATCCGCCCACGGAACCGGGAGGTCCTATTCGTCGGGGCCTGCGTCGTCGTCGACGTGGTCCTTGGTGGGCGAGACCAGCAGTTCTTCAGCGATCTTTGCCGCGTTGCCGCGCACCTTCTTCTCGATGTCAGCGGCGATGTCGGGGTTCTGCTTGAGGAACTCGCGCACGTTCTCGCGGCCCTGGCCGATGCGCTGGCTGTCGTAGGAGAACCAGCTGCCCGACTTCTCGATGATGTTCGCCTTGACGCCGAGGTCGATGATCTCGCCGATCTTGGAGATCCCCTCACCGTACATGATGTCGAATTCGACCTCGCGGAACGGCGGGGCGACCTTGTTCTTGACCACCTTCACGCGGACGTTGTTGCCCACGATCTCGTCGCGCTGCTTGATCGAGCCGGTGCGGCGGATGTCCAGACGAACCGAGGCGTAGAACTTGAGCGCATTCCCGCCAGTTGTCGTTTCCGGCGAGCCGTACATGACCCCGATCTTCATGCGGATCTGGTTGATGAAAATGACCAGGCACTTGGACTTGGAGATCGAGCCGGTCAGCTTGCGCAGCGCCTGGCTCATCAGGCGAGCCTGCAGGCCGGGCAGGCTGTCGCCCATCTCGCCTTCGATTTCGGCGCGGGGGGTGAGCGCGGCGACCGAGTCGATGACGATCACGTCGATGGCGTTGGAGCGCACCAGGGTGTCGGTGATCTCGAGCGCCTGCTCGCCGGTGTCGGGCTGGGAGACCAGCAGGTCATCCAGGTTGACGCCCAGCTTGCCGGCGTAGGTCGGGTCCAGCGCGTGCTCGGCGTCGATGAAGGCGGCGGTGCCGCCGGCCTTCTGCACCTCGGCCACCGTATGCAGCGCCAGGGTCGTCTTGCCGGAGCTTTCCGGGCCGTAGATTTCAACGACGCGACCGCGCGGCAGGCCGCCGATGCCCAGCGCCATGTCGAGGCCCAGCGAACCGGTCGAGACGCTCTCGATCTCGACGACCTTGCCGCCGACGCCGAGCTTCATCACCGAGCCCTTGCCGAAGGCGCGGTCGATCTGCGCGAGCGCCGCCTCCAGGGCCTTGGATTTGTCTGAGTCCACTTTTTCCACGAGCTTCAATGCCGACGCCATTTTGTGCCTCCCTATCGCACGATTCCGAAGCCGGAAGTGGTTTCCCGCTAGGGGCCCCGTCCCGACCGACGCGGACAAATGATCATGCTTTGTTCTCGTTCGCAATATGTTCTTTTCCGGGATACGACAGAAACGGTCGCAGGTTTGACCCGGGCCTTGGCGCGGCAGGGATTGGCGGACGCCGTCCGCCCCGGAAGGCGCCGCCCGGCTAGAGCGGCGTGGACTCCCGCGACCCCGGCTCGCGCCGGCGGTCCGTGCGCAGTTCCTCACCGGACAGCACGCCGTCGCCGTCCTTGTCGCGGCGGCGGAAGCGGGCCTCGGCGGCGGCGTCCATCTCGGCTGAGGTGACCTCGCGATCGCCGTCGGCGTCCAGCCGATCAATGCGCCCGGCCATCCGTTCCGGCATCGCCTCGATCTCCGCAAAGCCCAGCTTGCCGTCCCGGTCGGCGTCGAAGCGCTCGAGCATCCGTCGCTGCGCGGCGCGCGCCTCGTCCAGGGTCACCCGGCCATCCTTGTTCGAATCCTGGCCACGGCCGCCCGGGCGGGCGGGCGCCTCGGGCGCCCCCTTTCCGGCGTCGGTCCCCGCGCCGTCACAGCCCGCGAGGGCCAGGGCCGTCAGGACGAGGGTGAGCAATGCACGCGACATGACGGTATCCTGCAGGGCCCCTGGTCCGGCGCTTATACGCAGGGGCCCCGCTGAATCCGTCTGAAGAAACCGTCATGTTCAGACGACCGAGGCCGTCCAGTCATGGACCATGCGCTTGAGCACCTCGAGCGGCACGGCGCCCGACAGCAGCAGGGTGTCGTGGAAGCGCTTGATGTCGAACTTCGGCCCCAGCTTCTGTTCGGCTTCGGCCCGCAGGGCTGCGATGACGGTCTGGCCCATCTTGTAGCTGCAGGCTTGGCCGGGATTGACGCAGTAGCGGTCGATCTCGCGCTCGGCCGACCCCGCCGGCTCGGCGGCGTTCTCCATCATGAACCGGGTGGCCTGTTCGCGGGTCCAGCGCTTGTGGTGCAGGCCCGTGTCGACCACCAGACGCGTGGCGCGGAAGAGGTAGGACTGCAGGTAGCCGACCTTGCCGATCTCGTAGGCGTCGTAGACCCCCAGCTCGGCCGCCACGCGCTCGGCGTAGAGCGCCCAGCCTTCGGAGTAGGCCGAGAAGCCCCCGCCCGAGCGGCGGTAGAGCGGCAGGGTTCCAGCCTCCTGAAGGATCGAGCCCTGGAAATGGTGCCCGGGCATGCCCTCGTGATAGCTGAGGGTCGGCAGACCCCATTTGGCCCAGTCGGCCGTGTCCTTGAGATTGATGTAGTAGGCGCCCGGCCGCGACCCATCCAGTGAACCGCGCTGGTAGTAGCCCCCCGGCGCGCCGACTTCGATCGACGGCGGCACGCGCCGGATTTCCAGGGGCGTGCTGGGGACGCGGGTGAAGACGCGCGGCAGGCGCGTGGCGATATCGGCGACCTGGGCGTTGAGCGACTTGATCAGCTCGACCTTGCCCGCGTCCGTATTGGGCCAGAGGTACTGGGGATCTTCGCCCAGCGCCTTCAGGCGCTCGCCCACCGTTCCTTGCGTCATGCCCTTGGCCTTGAGGATGACGTCGATCTGGCTCTGCAGGTCGCGCACCTGCTCCAGCCCGATGTTGTGGATTTCCTCCGCCGTGTCGGTGGTGGTGACGAAGTTCATCAGGGACTGGCGATACGCTTCCTCGCCCTGGGGCAACTTCCAGATGCCGGCGTCGTTGGTGGCTGTGGCGCGCAGGCGGGTGAACAGCGCCGCCTGCCGGGCGGCTGCCGGCCGCACGGCGGCGTCGACGATGGCCGCGGCCTTGGCGCCGTAGCCAGAGGCGCCCACGGCGCTGGCGCGGCGCTCGACCGAGGCGGCCAGGTTGGAGCCGGCGCCGGGCGTCTCGTGCAGGGGTTTGAGCTGGCCGATGATCTTGTCGATGATGAAGGCTGGCGGCATCACCCCCTTGGCCGCGTCGATCTCGACCCGCTCGCTCTCCTGGTCCAGCGCCTTTCCGAAGGCGTTGAGGCGCGCCAGGTAGGCGTCGGCGTCGGACGCCGACTTCACCGGGTGCTGGTTGTCGAGCCAGTCGGGAAGGCTCTGGTAGGCCCCGCCCTGCTGGCTGATCACATAGATGCCGAACCCTCCGACCCCGAACTTGCCGCGCTCGACGGCGCGGGTGAGCTGGAACTCGGAGACGTCGTAGGTCACCTGCGAGACGGGCGAGAGGGCGGCGCGGTTGATCGTCTTCAGCTCGGCCAGCTTGCCCGGCGCCTCGGCGCGGCGGGCCTCGATGAACTCCTTGGAGCGGTCGTTCAGCTGGGAGCGCTGGGCGGCGCGGGGCCCCGTGTCGATGCCCAGTCCGGTCGCGCCCTCCGGGCTCCGGTCGAGGTTTTCGACGTAGTTGCGCATCAACAGCTGGTCGAGCTTGGCGTCTTCGCCGGTCAGGTTCGGATTGGGCTTCAGCAGGGCCGACATGTCGGCCT
>CAZRKY010000264.1:0-4024 GCA_964600375.1 uncultured Caulobacteraceae bacterium
GCGGGCGGCCGGCGCGGCGGCGCCCGGACGGGCCGGTGCGGCGGCCGGAGCCGCGGCGGCGGCCGCTGCGTTGGTCGCCACCTGGATGCAGTCGAAGGCCTTGGCGCCGGCGGCGCCACGGTCTTCCAGGAGGTAGCCGAGGCCTTCGGAGCAGGCCACTTCGTAGGTCTTCACATCGACCGGCTTGCCGTCGATCGTGGCCTTGCCGCCGCCCGTAGCGAGCGCGTCAACGACCGTACAGGTCGCGCCGGCGCGGGTGACCACGGCGGGCGCTTCGGCCATGCCGGCCGCCTTGGCCTCTTCAGGCGTCAGCGGCTTGCCGTCACGGATCACCTCGCCGTCCTGGCCGCGGACCTCCTGGGCGCCGCGCAGGTCGCGCGAACGGGGCGCGGCGTCGGCCGCGGATGTGATGGCCACGCCGCCCAGCACAAGGCCGGACAGCAGCGCCAGAGTGAGCGCCATACGCTTCATGGGTTCCTCCCAGAACTCAGTTTTTCGCCGGCACGCTTGCGCTTGCGAGGGCCGGTGGTCAAGTCCGCACTCCTGCCGAAAGAGGTTGTCCCCGATGAGGTTCCAAAGCGGCTTTGACGCGGCGATGGAATGAACGCATGTTCATCGGGTAAGCGTTTTCAAAGGATACGGACTTGGCCGAGCGCGCCTCCCCTGACGAAAGCCTGGCCGACCTCTCGATCGCCGAGCCCAAGGTCAAGCTCGTCTACCCCATCGAAACGCCCCCTGAGCCGGGAAAGGCGATCGAGGTGGCGGACGGGGTGCTGTGGCTGCGCCAGCCGCTGCCGTTCCAGCTCGACCACATCAATGTCTGGGCGCTGCGCGACGGCGACGGGTGGACGATCGTCGACACCGGCGTGCGCATGAAGGCGGCGATGGAGGTCTGGGAACAGGCCTTCGCCGGGCCGCTCGGCGGCAAGCCGGTCACTCGCGTGATCTGCACCCACATGCACCCCGACCACCTCGGCCTGGCGGGCTGGCTGGTGAACCGCTTCGATTGCCGGCTCTGGATAACCCGGCTGGAGTACATCACCTGCCGCATGCTGGCGGCCGATACCGGAAAGGAAGCGCCCGAGGACGGCGCGCGCTTCTACCGTTCCATGGGGTGGTCGGACGAGCAGATCGAAGGCTGGCGGGTCCGCTTCGGTGGCTTCGGCAAGGCAATCCACACCCTGCCCGACAGCTACCGCCGGATCCGAGACGGCGAGTTCATCGCCATCGACGGCAAAGCCTGGCGCGTGGTGGTCGGCAACGGCCACTCGCCGGAACACGCCTGTCTCTACCGCGAGGAGGGCAAGGTGATGATCTCGGGCGACCAGGTGCTGCCCCGCATTTCCTCGAACGTTTCCGTCTGGCCCACCGAACCCGAGGCCGATCCGTTGACCGACTGGCTGGACTCCCTGGCCAAGATCGAGCGCGAGGTTCCGCCCGACGCCTTCGTCCTGCCATCCCACGGCCTGCCGTTCTACGGCCTGCACGAGCGCACCGGCGCCTTGACCCGGGGGCACGAGCGCTGCCTGGAACGGCTCACTCGCCTGCTGGCCGAGCCCAAGCGCGCGGTCGACACCTACGGCGCCCTATTCGCGCGACAGGTCGGCGACGACATGTTGGGCATGGCCACCGGCGAAAGCCTGGCTCACCTGAATTGCCTGAAGGAACGCGGCGTGGCCGTGTGTGAACTCGATGACAAGGGCGTCCTGTGGTGGCGCGCCGCATAAGGAAGAAGACTCGATGACCGTACCTGTCACCACCGCGCTGGACGCCGGCGTCCTGACCATCAGCTTCGCGCGGCCCGAGAAGAAGAACGCGCTGACCGACGCCATGTATGGGGTCATCGCCGACGCGCTGGACGATGCGCAGATCAACGACGCCATGCGCGTAGTGCTGTTCCGCGGCGAGGGCGACAGCTTCTCGGCCGGCAACGACATCGGCGATTTCGTCGCCGCCGCCATGGGCAATCCGGCGGGTATGAACGTCTTCCGGGTGCTCAAGGCGCTCGCCCACTTCGACAAGCCCGTGGTCGCCGCCGTGAAGGGCTCGGCCGTCGGCATCGGCACCACATTGCTGCTCAACGCGGACATGGTGTTCGTGGCCGAGGATGCTCGGCTGTCGACGCCGTTCGTCAACCTGGCCCTGGCGCCCGAAGCCGCCTCGTCGATCCTGCTCCCGGCGCGCATCGGTTACGCGCGCGCCTTCTCCATGTTCGCCCTGGGCGAGGTCGTCTCGGGCACGAACGCCGCCGCCTGGGGCATCGCCAACGCCGCCCTGCCGGCCGACCAGGTCGACGCCGCCGCCGCCAAGGCCGCCGCCGAGCTGGCCAAGCGCGCGCCGAAGTCCCTGCAGCTGACCAAGCGACTGATGCGCGACGGCGCGGCCCTCTGGGCGCACATGGAGCAGGAGAACAAGGCCTTCAGCGGCCAGCTCTCGTCGCCCGAAGCCCGCGAGGCCTTCACCGCCTTCGCAGAGCGCCGCCCGCCGGATTTCTCCAAGGCGTCGTGAATGCCGCTTTGACGTAGGGGTCCGTGCGTCCTATCTGCGCCGCCCCACGCCAGAGTTCGCCCATGCCTGTGCCCGCCGCCGCTGAGCCCCAGATCACGCCCGAGCAACCGGGCGACGCCTTTGGCGTGGAGGCCGTCATCGCCGCCGCCTTTGGCCCCGGCCGGTTCGCCAAGACGGCGGAGCGCCTGCGCGAGGGCTCGACCCCGATCGCCGGCTTCGTGGCCCGCGAAGGCGGCCGCGTGGTCGGATCGGTGCGCCTGTGGCCGATCATCATCGGCGAGACCCCTGTCGCCTTCCTGGGCCCAATTGCCGTGGATGAAGCCCATCGCAAGGGTGGCCTGGGCGCGCGCCTGGTCGAGGCCGCCGTGGGCGCGGCGGACGCGGCCGGCTTTCCGGCGGTGCTGCTGGTCGGGGATGTGCCGTACTTCGGGCGGTTCGGGTTCGAGCGGGCGGTCGACGTGACGCTGCCGGGGCCGGTGGATGCGCGGCGGCTGCTGCTGCGCGTGTTGAAGGGCGCTGCGCCGACTGGGGCCGTCTCCAGGCTCTAGTTCGCCGTCATCCTCGGGCGCAGCGACCGCAGGTCGCGTAGACCCGAGGACCCAGCAGCGTCCACATCAAAGCTGGGCGCTCCTGAACCTCCACCGCTACGCGCACCGAGGGCTTCGCTGCTGGGTCCTCGGATCGGCGCGTGCTTCGCACGCTTGTCCGAGGATGACGGAATTTAGCGGGGAGCTTTTCATCATTCGCGTCCGGGCTTACCTCCATCCTGTGAGCAAGGACCCCACACCCTCCGGACTCGCCGCCATCGCCGCGGCCCAGCCCAAGCGCGGGCTGCCGCCGGTGCACCTGTGGCATCCGGAGAATTGTGGCGACATCGACATCGTCATTCGCCGCGATGGCCTGTGGATGCACGAAGGCTCTCCGATCGGCCGCAAGGAGCTGGTGCGGTTGTTCTCCACCGTCCTTCGCCGCGACCCGGACGGTTATTTCCTGGTCACCCCGGTCGAGAAGATGCGCATCACGGTCGAGGACGCGCCCTTCCATGCCGTGCGGGTCGACACTCGCGATGGCGCCCTGGTCTTCACCACCGACGTCGGCGACGAGACCGAAGCCGGCGACGATAACCTCATCCGCGTGGAGACCGATCCGGTCACCGGCGAGCCCGCGCCCTACGTCCACGTCCGCCGGGGCCTTGAGGCGCGCATCGACCGGCCGGTGTTCTATGAGCTGGTGGCCATGGCCGAGGAACACGATACCCCCGAGGGGCCGCAGTTGGGCGTCACGTCGAACGGCCGCTTCTTCCCGCTCGGGCCCGCCGGGATCCACACCGCGTGACCCTGTCCCTGCGTGACCGCCTCGCCGCCGCGCTTGAGCCGCTCGACGCCTGGAGCCCGGCCTCGGCGCCGGAGCATTCCGACTTCGACCTGAACCCCGAGTTCCGCCCCACCGACCGCCCCGCGCTGCGCGACGCCGCGGTGCTGATCCCGGTGGTCGACCATCCCGAGGGCCCGACGGT
>CAZRKY010000265.1:0-3971 GCA_964600375.1 uncultured Caulobacteraceae bacterium
GGCCAACGGCACCGTGATCACGCTCGATGGCGTCCTGTCGGCCGCAGTCGACGCGTCGGACTTCCTCTGGGGATAGGGGCTGCCGGGCGGCCGGACACGGCCGCCCGGATCCTCAGACGATCGGATCGATCCCCAGCGGACGGGGGTCAATCTTCGACATCGGCGCGGCGGCTTCCATGAAGAGGGTCAGGCCGTCGGGCTTGGGCACTATCGGGTCGGCGTTCCACGGAAACTCGCCCGCGGCGCCGCGGATCAGCTGGTGGGCGGCCGTGCCGTAGATCTGGGTCAGCAGCTTCGGGTCGGGGGCGTGGAACAGGATCCGGTCGTGAAGGATCTTGGCGTGGCGGCGCACGGCCTCGATCGGCGCTTCCTTGACGGTGATCCCCTGCGGCAGGCGCGGCTGGCCGAAGAACTTCTCGCCCACGGTGCCGGCGACATAACCGAACAGTCCCTTGATATCGAAGGCCTCGGCCGCGGCCTGGTCGCCGAGCGCGCCGGCGGCGTAGTTCCAGATGCCCACCCCGGTGATCTCGCCGATTAGGCAGTCATTGATGGCCTGGCCGAAATAGAGCTTCTCGCCCGTCCTGGTGGTCACCTCCATCAGGGCGTCCTTGATGTCGGTATATTCGCCGGCCTTGAGCCGCGCGCGGGCCTGCATCTGGCACAGGAACCCCAGCACCGCGCCGGCCCCGTTCAGGCAGTCGGCCGCGTGCATGGCCTCCCCCTCGGAATAGGCCTCCAGCAGGTAGCCGCCGACTTCATTGCTGATCTGGGTGGTGTCCAAGGCAAGGCTCCGGATTGATCGCAGGCGCTCCTCATAGGGTGGCCCGAATGCCGCGTCACCCGGCTCGTCTGTGAAAAGGCGCGCGCCGGCCCGCCGAACCCCTTGCCCTCTCCCCCCTCTTCCGTCATACGCGGCCCGCAAAACGGAGAGTCTCATGGAGATTCGCGAAGGGCTCACCTTCGACGATGTTTTGCTGGAACCAGGCCCCTCTGAGGTCATGCCGACCCAGGTGGACACCAAGTCCCGCCTGACCCGCGAAATCGAGTTGAATATCCCCCTGGTGTCGTCTGCGATGGACACCGTCACCGAGAGCCGTCTGGCCATCGCCATGGCCCAGGCCGGCGGCATGGGCGTGCTTCACCGCAACATGAGCGTCGACGAACAGGCCGAGCAGGTCCGTTCGGTGAAGCGCTATGAAAGCGGCATGGTGATCAATCCGGTCACCATCAATCCCGAGACCACGCTGGCCGAGGTCCGGGCCATCACCGAGCGGCGCAAGATCTCGGGCTTCCCGGTGGTCGAGCCCGGCTCCAACAAGCTGGTCGGCATCCTGACCAACCGCGACATGCGGTTCGAATCCGACGGGTCGGTGAAGGCCGGGTCGCTGATGACCCGCGAGAACCTGGTCACGGTCGGCGAGGGCGTCGGGCGCGAGCAGGCGCTGGCGTTGCTGCGCGAGAAGAAGATCGAGCGCGTCATTGTCGTCGACGACAACTACCGCGCCGTCGGCCTGATCACCGTCAAGGACATCGAGAAGGCCCAGGCCCACCCCAACGCCGCCAAGGACGAGCAGGGCCGCCTGCGTGTCGGCGCGGCCTCGACCGTGGGCGACAACGGTTTCGAGCGCTCCCAGGCGCTGGTGGACGCAGGCGCCGACGCGGTGGTCATCGACACCGCCCACGGCCATTCGGTCCAGGTCTCGGAGGCCGTCAAACGCCTGCGCCGCGAGGGCAACCGCATCCAGATCATCGCCGGAAACGTGGCGACCTACGACGGGGCCATGGCCCTGATCGACGCCGGGGCGGACGCCATCAAGGTGGGCATCGGCCCGGGCTCGATCTGCACCACCCGCATCGTCGCGGGCGTCGGCGTGCCGCAGCTGACCGCAATCATGGAAGCCGTGCGCGCCGCCGAGAAATCGGGGGTGCCGGTGATCGCCGACGGCGGCATCAAGTTCTCCGGCGACCTGGCCAAGGCCATCGCGGCCGGGGCGGGCGTGGCCATGCTGGGCTCGATGTTCGCGGGCGTCGACGAGGCGCCGGGCGAGGTGTTCCTCTACCAGGGCCGCTCGTACAAATCCTACCGCGGCATGGGTTCGCTGGGGGCGATGGCCCAGGGCTCGGCCGATCGCTACTTCCAGAAGGAAGTCTCTGACGCGCTGAAACTGGTGCCCGAGGGGATCGAAGGCCAGGTGCCCTACAAGGGTCCGATCGGCGCCATCCTGCACCAGCTGGTCGGCGGCCTGCGCGCCGCCATGGGCTACGTCGGCGGGGCAACCATCGAGCAGTACCAGAAGCGTGCGAAGTTCGTCCGGATCACCGGCGCCGGCCTGCGGGAAAGCCACGTCCATGACGTGATGATCACGCGCGAGGCGCCCAACTATCCGACCCGCGGCTAGGCGGGCAGGGAGGATACGCCATGGCCTTCATGACCATCACCGCCTACGGGGGCCGGCCCGAGCTGGGCCTGCTTGCCATCGCCATCGTGCTGGGCCTTGTCCAGCTCCTGTGGGCGGCGGGCGCCGCGCGCCAGCAGCAGGGCCTGAACTGGGCCCGCGGTCCGCGCGACGAGAAGAAGCCCGTCACCGGCATGGCCGCGCGCCTGGACCGGGCGTGGAAGAACTACATGGAGACCTTCCCCTTCTTCGCCGCCGCCGTCCTGCTGGGCGCGGCGACCACGACGCTGCGGGACTTCACCATCTGGGGCGCCCATCTCTACGTCTGGAGCCGGGTGCTCTACGTGCCGCTCTACGCCTGGGGCTCGGGGTTCCGGACCCTGGTCTGGTTCGCCTCGCTCATCGGCCTGGTGATGGTCATCGCCGCCCTGTTCATCTGACGGAGACCCATTGACGCCGCCCGCCCGCCTGCAAGCCGCCGCTGAAGTCCTCGACAGGATCGCCAGCGGACGCGCGCCGGCCGAGGAGGTGTTGAAGGCGTGGGGGCGCGAGCACCGCTTCGCCGGCGCCAAGGACCGCCGCGCCATCGCCGACCGGGTCTATCGCTGCCTGCGCGGCAAGGCCCGGCTGGGCTGGGCCATGGGGCGCGAGGACGGACGGGCGCTGGTGATCGGATCGCTGGCCCTGATCGACGATCTGCCCCTGGCAGAGATTGAGTCTCTGTTCACCGGCGAGGGCTATGGCCCTTCGGCGCTCAAGCCCAACGAACGCGAACGCCTGATCGCCGAGCCGGGTGAACCGCCGGCCTGGGCCAGGGCCGGGCTGCCGGAGTTCGTCACCGAAGATTTCAAGGCGACCTTCGGCGAAGCCTGGGCGGCCGAGGCCGAGGCGCTGATGGCCCCGCGCGCGCCGATCGACCTTCGGGTCAACACGGCGAGGGCGGACGTCGCGTCGGTGAAGGCCGAACTCGAGGCCGAGGACCTCACGCCCGAACTGACGCCCTGGTCGGCCGTCGGCCTGCGGCTGGGCGCCGAGCCGCCGCCGAACGTCCAAAAGCTGGACGCCTTCCGCGAAGGCCGCATCGAGATCCAGGACGAGGGCAGCCAGATCGTAGCCTACCTCGCGGGCGCGGGGCCCGGCATGACCGTCGTGGACTATTGCGCCGGCGGCGGGGGCAAGACCCTGGTGCTGGCCCAGGCCCTTCAGGGTTCCGGAAAGCTCGTCGCCTGCGACGTGGTCCAGAAGCGCCTCGACAACATCCGCCCCCGCCTGGAGCGCGCCGGCGTCGCCGCCGAGCTGCGCCTGATCTCCTCCGAAGGGCAGGGGATGGATGACCTCGACTGCGCCGCCGACCTGGTGCTGGTCGACGCACCCTGCTCTGGTTCGGGCACCTGGCGCCGCCGCCCCGAGGACGCCTGGCGACTGAAGGCTGACGAGGTCGAGCGCCTGCACAATCTCCAGGTCGCCATCCTTGGCCGCGCGGCCAGGCTGGTGAAGCCGGGCGGGCGCCTGGCCTACGTCACCTGCTCGCTGCTGAGCCGCGAGAACGAGGCCAGCGCCGACGCCTTCGAA
>CAZRKY010000266.1:0-3939 GCA_964600375.1 uncultured Caulobacteraceae bacterium
AGTTCACCCCCTGGAGCCGCCCCGAAGGCGGCGGCGGGACCATGGGCATGATCCACGGCCGCTTCTTCGAAAAGGCGGGCGTCCATGTTTCGACCGTGCACGGGACCTTCTCGCCCGAATTCGCCAAGTCGATCCCCGGCGCCGAGGCGGATCCGCGCTTCTTCGCCACCGGCATCAGCCTGATCGCCCATCCGCGCAACCCGCGTGTGCCCGCCGTGCATATGAACACGCGCTACATCGTCACCACCAAAGGCTGGTTCGGCGGCGGCGCCGACCTCACGCCGGTGCTGGATGTCCAGCGCTCGCAAGATGCTCCGGACGCGGTGGTCTTCCACGCTGCCCTGCAGGCCGCCTGCGACGCCCACGATCCGGCCTGGCATGCGAAGTACAAGGCCTGGTGCGACGAGTACTTCTTCCTGCCGCACCGGAACGAGCCGCGCGGCATCGGCGGCATCTTCTACGACCACCACGACTCGGGCGACTGGGATGGCGACTTCGCCTTCACCCGCGACGTGGGCGAGGCCTTCCTGGGCGTCTACCCGAAGATCGCGGCCGGCCGCATGGGCGAGGCCTGGACCGCCGAGGAACGCGAGGAGCAGCTAATCCGCCGCGGCCGCTACGTCGAGTTCAACCTGCTCTACGACCGCGGCACCCTGTTCGGGCTGAAGACCGGCGGCAACGTCGACTCGATCCTGTCCTCCATGCCGCCAGAGGTGAAGTGGCCGTGACCGCATCGCCGCCCGACCGCGAGATCGAACGCAAGTTCCTGGCGCGGGGCGACGGCTGGAAGGCGGACATCTGCGGCGAACCCATCCCCATGCGGGCGGGCTATCTGTCGCTGCGTCCCGAGGCGATCGTTCGCGTCCGGATGGAGGGGGCCGAGGCGGTCCTGACGCTGAAGGGCAAGGCCATCGACGCCGAGGGCCGCGAGCGGGCCGAATACAACCTGCCAATCCCCGTCGCCCAGGCCGAGGCCATCCTGTCGGGCCCGATGATCGCCGGCGGGGTGGTGCGCAAGACCCGCTGGCCGGTCCGCGTCGGCGACAGCGATTTCGTGGTCGACGTCTTCGAGCACCCCCGCCCCGGCCTGGTGCTGGTCGAGATCGAACTACCCCACCGCGGTGCCGATTTCGCGCGGCCAGACTGGCTGGGAGACGAGGTGACCGCGGACTTCAGCTACGCCAACTCGGCGTTGGCGGCGGAGGCCTAGCTCCTCTTTCTCCGGAGGAGGGTTACGTCCCCAGGAACCGCCTGATCCAGCCGCCGACCTTCAGCCGGTCGTTCGGCGCCTTCAGGCTCTCGATCGCGGCTTCGGCGAACGCGCGCTCATAGCGGGCGTCGATGCGGCCCTCGATCAGGGCCGCGGCGTAGTCCGGTTCAAACTCGGGGTGGAACTGGAAGCTGATGGCCGGCTGGTCCTGGTAGGCCAGGCCGGCGAGCGGCGTAAACGCACTGGCCACCACCACCTCGGTCATCGGCGGTTGCTCGACCACCTGGTCCTGATGCGAGGCCGGCGCGCTGACGTGGTGCACCGGGTCCATCCAGGGTTCGAGGGTGCGGACCTCGTAGCCGTGCAGGCCGATGCCCCAACCCTTGGGCGACTTGATCACCTTGCCGCCGAAGGTCTCGGCCATCAGCTGGTGCCCGAAACAGATACCGACCAGCTTGGCCTTGCCCTTGGCCTGGCGCAGGAAGGCCTTGGTCGGCTCGATCCAGGGCAGGTCGTCATAGACCCCGGCCGACGACCCCGTGATCAGATAGGCGTCGTAGGCCTCGGCCCGTTCGGGGAATTCAAGGCTCTGAACGTTGAAGCTCTCGTATTCGCCCTCCAGCAGCGTGTTGAACATCTGCGGATAGGTGCCGAACCGGGGCTGCAGCGACGTCGGCGGCGCGCCGGTCTCGAAGATCGCAAGTTTCACGTCTTTCTCCGCAGGAACTTCAGACCCGACCAGTCGGCGTCGACGGCGCAGACCTTTACGTCCACCCAGCCGGTGGGCAGCAGGACCTCGCGCAGGCCATCCTCGGTGAGATCGATGAACAATTTCGACGCCTTTTTGGGCCACGACACCCAGACCGCAGCCCCGGGCGCGGCGGCTGTCACCGCCGGGGCGGCGGCTTCGAGCGCCGCGCGGTCCCTCACGAACAGCCAGACCAGTTCGGCGGAGGGGTCGAAGCCCCCGACCACCCGCGCGCCGTCCGGCAACGGAGCGGCCAGCTCGTAGATGTGGGCCGGCGGGTCGATCACCGCCATGGTCTGCCCGGGCTTCAGACCCAGTTTGGCGATGACCGGCTTCCCGGAATAGCCGACCGGAGGCAGGCTCACGCCCCCTGCCCCTTGGCGAACGCGTGCAGCCGTTCCAGGGCGCCGCCGGCGGGGAAGTCCTCGGCCACCCACCAGTCCTCGACCGCCCGCAATGCCTGACCCACCGCCGGGCCGTCGAGGCCGGCATCCATGGCCTCCTTGCCGCCCAGCGGGAACTTCGGCGGCGTCCAGGTCCCTGCCAGGGCGATGAGAGCGCGGGCGGCCTCGCTGCAGTCAGGCTGCTCAGCCCAGCGCAGGCGCACGCGGTCTTCGAAGGCGCCCGCGCCGATCCGATAGATCGACGCTCGCGCCTCACGCGGCGTCATGTCGAGGCTGACAGGCACGCTGTTATCGATCGCGGCGGACAGGCGCGCCTGCTCGGCATTGGCCAGACGCAGGCGCGAGACCGCGTGGGTCAGGGCGGCAGGGTCATCGGGCAGCACCGCCGACAGGCGCAGCAGGGCGTCCGGCGCATCCTCCAGCGCGATCAGGTTGATGTAGCGGCTGCGGTTCATCTCGCCGAGAAGGACCTCGTCGGTGACGCCGGCTCGGCGCGCCAGCCGCAACGCCTGCCGCGGGTCAGGCGCGGACAGCAGCTTGAGGAGCTCCTTGGTGATACGCTCGGCCGACAACTGCCGGATGCCGTCCTTCAGCTTTGCGCACGCCGCCAAGGCCGGGCCGTCGGCGTCGCCGCGGCCGTACCAGGCGAAGAACCGGAAGAAGCGCAGGATCCGCAGATAGTCCTCGCGGATGCGCTGCTCGGGATCGCCGACGAAGATGATGCGGCCGAATTCGCAGTCCTCGATGCCGCCGCCGACCGGATCGAAGACCTCGCCCCCGCGGTCTGCGTAGAGCGCGTTCAGGCGGAAGTCGCGGCGCTCGGCGTCCTCCTTCCAGTCATCCGTGAAAGCCACAGTGGCCCGGCGGCCGTCGGTGGAGACGTCGCGGCGCAGGGTGGTGATCTCGAACGGCTGGCGCGAGGAGATGGCGGTGACGGTGCCGTGCTCGATCCCGGTCGGGACCGACTTCAGCCCGGCGGCCTTCAGGGCGGCCACCACCTGATCGGGCGTGAGGGTCGTGGCGATGTCGATGTCGTCGACCGGCCGGTTCATCAGGGTATTGCGCACCGCGCCCCCGACGAACCGCGCGCAGTCCGCCCCGCCGGCCGCCTCGAGCGCGTCGAGGACGGCGACGGTTGCAGGGGCGGTGAGCCACGACGGGGACGGCAGGCGGGTCATCCGAGGATATCTAAGGCGCCGCGACGCGCTTGCCACTTAAACGTTCGTCCATGCTGCGGTGCTTCGCGGCCGAAGCGCGCCGCCTAACCGCCGCGCAGTTGGGAATAGACGGCGTCAAACACACTCAGGGGTGTCTGGTTTGGCGCAGGAGCGCTGGTGATGACATCTCCGAGGAACAGCGTATCGCCGGAGGTCGAACCCACGGCGGGCCAGGTTGGCAGGTCAGGGCCGTTGGGATCGCCGCTTCTGGCGAAATTGACCCAATAGCCGGTCATGGCCTCTTCGAGAGCACGATCGGCGGGCTCCCATGTCCAAGGCGCCTGATCGAGGTGGCCCGACATGTACCAGAGCTCGGCAAAATGGCTCGCGCCCCAACCGGCGAAAGGGGTTCCAGCGGGG
>CAZRKY010000267.1:0-3883 GCA_964600375.1 uncultured Caulobacteraceae bacterium
ACCGGGACAACTCAATCGACAGCCGCGTCGAGCAGGAGAACGGCGTGGGCCTGGTCCCGGCCGAGAACCTGGTCGGCAAGGCCAACATCATCCTGTTCTCCTGGAAGCCGGGCGCCTCGCTCTGGAAGCCCTGGACCTGGTTCACCCACCTGCGTCCCTCGCGGTTCTTCCACAGCCTGAAATAGTCGCATGCCAACGAACGCGCGCGAGGCGGCGGTCGCCGAACTGGAACGCAACCTCGGCCACGCGTTCACCGACCGGAAACGCCTGGACCTCGCCTTGACCCACGCCAGCGTGGGCGGGGCGTCGCGCGTCAAGGACAACGAGCGCTTCGAATTCCTGGGCGACCGGGTCCTGGGCCTGCTGGCGGCCGAGCGGCTGATGACGCTCTATCCCGAGGCCCCCGAGGGCAAGCTGACCCCGCGCTTTCACGGCCTGGTCGACAAGCCCGCCTGCGCCGCGGCGGCCCGCGCCATGGGGATCGGCCCGGCGCTTCGACTGTCGCCCGGCGAGACCAAGACCGGCGGGCGCGACAAGGACACGGTCCTGGCCGACGCCTGCGAGGCGGTGATGGCGGCGCTCTACATTGATGGTGGGCTCGAGGTCGCGCGAGCCGTGTTCCTGAAGTTCTGGAGCGACCAGATCGAGCGCCAGGGCGCCCCGGCCGTGCGCGATCCCAAGTCGGCGCTGCAGGCCTGGGCCCAGGGCCTGGGCCGCCCGGTACCTGCCTATGAGGTCACCCGGCGCACCGGCCCCGACCACGCGCCCAAGTTCACCGTGGAAGTCCGGGTCGAGGGGGTGGAACCCCTCTCAGCGAAGGGGACTTCCAGACAGGCGGCCGAAAAGGCCGCCGCCGCCGACCTGCTCAAACGCGAAGGCCTGCTTTGACCTCCTCCTCCCAGAACGACGCGGCCACCCGCGCCGGCTTCGCCGCCATCATCGGCGCGCCGAACGCGGGCAAGTCGACGCTCGTGAACCGCATGGTCGGCTCCAAGGTCTCGATCGTGACCAAGAAGGTCCAGACCACGCGCTTCCCCGTGCGGGGTGTGGCCATGCATGGGCGGGCCCAGATCGTGCTGGTCGACACCCCAGGCATCTTCAAGCCGCGCCGCCGCCTGGACCGGGCCATGGTGCGCTCGGCCTGGGGCGGGGCCGAGGACGCTGACGCAGTCGTGCACCTGGTCGACGCCGCCTCGGAGATCGCCGTGCGGGGCAAGGGCGGGACGGGCGCCGATCACCGCTGCCACGAAGACACGGAGAACATCACCGCGGCCCTGAAGCAGACGGGCCGCAAGGTGATCCTCGCCTTGAACAAGGTCGACCTGATCAAGCGCGAAGAGCTGCTGGGCCTGACCGAGGCGATCTTTAATCCCGAGATCTATTCGGAGGTCTACATGATCTCGGCCGAGAAGGGCTCGGGGGTCGAGGACCTCAAGGGTCGCCTGGCGGACCTGATGCCCGAGGGCCCCTGGTTCTATCCCGAGGACCAGTCGGCCGACGTCCCGGCCCGGGTGCTGGCGTCGGAAATCACCCGCGAGAAGCTGTACCTACGCGTCCACGAGGAACTGCCCTACGCCGCGGCGGTTGAGACTACCCAGTTCGAGGAAAGGCCCGACGGCTCGGCGCGGATCGAACAGACCATCTACGTCGAGCGAGAAAGCCAGCGCCCCATCATCCTGGGCAAGGGCGGCCAGACCCTGAAGTGGATCGGCCAGCATGCGCGCGAAGAGCTGACCGAGCTGCTGGACCGCAAGGTGCACCTGTTCCTGCACGTGAAGGTCAATGAAAAGTGGACCGAGGACCGCGCGCTCTATGCCCAGTTCGGGCTGGATTTCGACGCGAAATAGCGTCCGCAACAGGGGTTGTCAGCGGCGACATTCGTAAGACATGCGTAAAAACAATGACTTGAAAGTTGTTCTGGCCGATTTGACCGTGGGATAGTGAACATGATCCGCCTCATCAGCCTGATCCTCCTCAGCCTCACCGTCGCGGGGCCGGCCTTAGCCATGCCGCCGCCCCGCCATCCACCCACCGAGGACGACGCGGCGATCGGGACCCTGCTCGACAACTTCAACCTCGCCGCTTCCCGCGCCGACGGACCGGCCTATTTCGCGTCCTTCACCCCTAACGCCGTCTTCGTCGGCACCGATGCGACCGAGCGCTGGACGCTGGCCGAATTCCGGGCCTTCGCCGAACCCTATTTCGCGCAAGGGAAGGGCTGGACCTACACGCCGGTGCGCCGGACCATCACCTTTGCCGACATGCCCTGTCATTGCGTGGCCTGGTTCGAGGAGGACCTGGTCTCGGCGAGCTATGGCACGACGCGCGGCACCGGCATGGTGGTCAAGGGCGAGGGCGGCTGGAAGATCGGTCAGTACGTGCTGACCATCCCGCTGCCCAACGACATCTCCAAGGACATCGTGGCCCAGATCAAGGCCTACGAGGCGGCCCATCCGAGGCCCTGATCCTTCTCCGGAGGAGAAGGAGGTCCCACCGTGCCGGAGCCGCAGGCGAAGGCCAACGGTGGAGGTTGAGGCGGAAACGCCACCTGGGCCGATGTCCCGCCGCCACCTCAACCTCCCACGCGAGGACCTGCGCGCTGACGCGCTCCGGTGCGTGGGGCCCTCCTTCTCCTGCGGAGAAGGAAGCGCTGGACACCTTTCGTTCTCACGTCCACACCACGGCCATGGAGTTCGAGAGCGACGCCTTTGTGCTCAGCGCCCGTTCGCACGGCGAGACCGGCGCGATCGTCGATCTGCTGACCGAGGACAAGGGTCGCTGGATGGCCCACGTCGCCGGCGGCGCCTCGCGCAGGATGAAACCGTTCCTGCAGGCCGGCGCCCGCGTCATCGTCCAGTACCGCGCCCGCACCTCCGACCAGCTCGGTTCGGCCCAGCTGGAGCCGGTGGGCGAGGGGCCCTCGTCGCTGTTCGACGATCCCCTGGCGCTGGCGGGCCTGTCGGCCGCTGCGGCGGTGACGCAGGGCGCGCTCCCCGAACGCGAACCCCACCCCGGCGCCTTCCTGGCCTTCGAGGCGCTCCTGTCCGCCTTCTCCCACCCGGACGTCTGGCCCGCCGTTTACGTGCGCTTTGAGGCCGGGCTGCTGGACGAGCTGGGCTTTGGCCTGGACTTCTCCAAGTGCGCCGCCACCGGCTCGATGGAGGACCTGATCTACGTCAGCCCCAGGACCGGCCGCGCCGTCAGCCGCGCCGCCGGCGAGCCCTACGCCGATCGCATGCTGTCCCTGCCGCCCTTCCTGCTGGGCAACCAGGCAGGCCTGCGTGAAGGCGAGGTTGGTCAGGGGCTGGACCTGACCGGCCACTTCCTCGAAGCCTTCGTCTTCAACCCGCTGAACAAGCCCCTCCCGCCTGCGCGCCTATGGCTTGTGGACAAGCTGGGCGAAGCGGGGCGTCTGTGACCCGACCTGCCCTAGACTACCCGAACACCTGATCGATTCGACCGATGACCAAGCACTTCCCCCCCAGCGCCGGCGGCGATGACCACGGCGGCCGCGTTGTCAGCGAGGACCTCGGCGAGGCCCTGTCACGCCGCTACCTGGCCTATGCGCTTTCGACCATCACCCACCGGGCCCTGCCGGACGTGCGCGATGGGCTGAAGCCGGTGCACCGGCGCGTGCTCTACGGCATGCACGAGATGCGTCTGAACCCGGAGACCGCCGCGACCAAGTGCGCCAAGGTCGTGGGCTCGGTGATGGGCAGCTTCCACCCCCACGGCGACCAGTCGATCTATGACGCCCTGGTGCGCCTGGCCCAGAGCTTCGCCCAGCGCTACCCGCTGGTGGACGGGCAGGGGAACTTCGGAAACGTCGACGGCGATAGCGCCGCGGCCATGCGCTACACCGAATGCCGGATGACCCCGGCCG